>NZ_SNUJ01000025.1 GCF_012027395.1 Thermococcus sp. LS1 | reverse complement strand
GCTCCCGCTCCTGTTCCGGCGCCAGCAGCGCCGACTCCAGCGCCAACAGGTGAGGGGGTTGTAACTGCTCCAATGCCGGGTAAAATTCTTAGAGTACTCGTTAAAGAAGGCGATCAAGTCAAAACCGGCCAAGGACTACTCATCCTCGAGGCAATGAAAATGGAAAACGAAATCCCAGCACCAAAAGACGGAGTAGTAAAGAAAATCCTCATCAAAGAAGGCCAAACCGTCGACACCGGACAACCACT
>NZ_SNUJ01000024.1 GCF_012027395.1 Thermococcus sp. LS1 | reverse complement strand
CTGGGCCATCAGGCCACCTCCTTGCCCTTCTGTATTGAGAGCATGTTGAACTGCTGCTCGTTCAGGGTCTGGGCCTTTCCGGTCTCAACGTCCACTATCTGGACCCTCTCCGTACAGGAGTAGCACGGATCTATGCTCGCTATGATGAGCGGAGCATCGGCGACGCTGTAGCCCTTGAGCATCTCTGGAACGGCGGGCAAGTTGTTGTAAGTCGGCGCCCTGACCTTCCAGCGATAGACCTTGTTCTTCCTGTCGGTCATGACGTAGTGGA
>NZ_SNUJ01000023.1 GCF_012027395.1 Thermococcus sp. LS1 | reverse complement strand
TGTTTCAATAGCCTTCGCCGTGCCGGAAGACCTCACCTACGACGCCTACGAGCTGAACGTTGCCGTCATGCAGGGCAACGCTACCGTATTCTCCGACAAGGTTGCAGTGAGCATCTCTGAGGGTTCAGGATTCACGCTCTTCGGCGGCGGAAGCAACAGCGGAAAGACGATACTCTACGTCCTCGCGGGCCTCCTCGTCCTTGGAGGAGTGGTTTGGGCGCTGAGGAGGAGGTGAGCATATGAATATCAACCTCCCGATTTCTACACCCTTTTTTGAGATTAACACAAAGAAACTAAAGAGATTTGTAATTCATCGCTTGGTTCCAGTGCTTCTTGTGGTAGCGGTAATAGCATTTCTTGCAGGGGCAGGGATTACATAA
>NZ_SNUJ01000022.1 GCF_012027395.1 Thermococcus sp. LS1 | reverse complement strand
AAACAATCAAAGCTCTCCGTTATATTTTCGGTGGAGCAAAACAAACACAATACCTAACGGATGTAACACCCAAATTCGTAGTTCTTGCAATGTTTGATGGAGGCATAAATCCACTCATTGGCAACATAGTGTACGAAGATAAAGGAGGGATAAAGTTTGACGCAGAAGCATTAGTATCAAGAATCCTTGAATTTAAGGAGCTTCTCAATCCGAAGAAGGTATTCATAGGAAAAGATAAAGGTTTCATGAAGGAATGGGAAGAAGAACTAAAGAAAGTCAAAGAAGCCTTAGAAAAGGAAGAAATTGAAGTTGAGATTACAACGGTTGGTGATGCTATAGAAAAGTTTGCAAAGGAAGTTGAGTCCTACTACGGGTGAGCTCATG
>NZ_SNUJ01000021.1 GCF_012027395.1 Thermococcus sp. LS1 | reverse complement strand
TCACCACCTATGAGCCGAAGAACGCCAAATGGTTCAGGTTCTTGGAGAGAGAAGAGGACATTTTAGAGTTATATAAGAAAGCTGATGTTATTGTAGCTCATGCGGGAGCGGGAACATTATTAACAGCTTTGTCTTTTGGAAAACCAATAGTCGTCGTTCCAAGATTGAAAAAGTTTGGGGAGCATGTCGATGATCAACAGTTAGAATTGGCTGAAGCGTTAGAAAATATGAATAAGGCTATAGCAGTTTATGATATTGAAAAATTAGAGGATGCAATAAAGAAAGCAAAATTATTGTTAAAATATAGACCAATTCAGAGAAACAAAAAGCTTATATTATTTTTGAAAAGTACGCTTAGGAGGCTCGAGAAATGAAATATGAAAGA
>NZ_SNUJ01000020.1 GCF_012027395.1 Thermococcus sp. LS1 | reverse complement strand
AAAGGACTTAAGCTAGTTGGTATAAGCGATCACATTCACTATTTCACTCCCAAAAGATTCAATACGTACATTTCTGAGATTGAGCAGATAAAGAAAGAGAGTGAAATTACTGTTCTAGCTGGAATTGAAGCTAACATTTTCATAACAGGCGTTGATATAACCAGCGAAATGGCAAAAAAGCTTGATTATGTTATTGCTTCCGCTCACGTATGGCTTGATCCTGAAGGAATTGATGCATATCTTGATTTAATTAAAATAGCAATTCAAGACGAAAATGTAGACATAATCGGACATTTTGGCAACGTTTTTCCCTATATCGGATACCCACGCTATGAGGATTATTTGGAAATTGTTGAGCTTGCTGAAGAGTACGGCAAAGCCTTTGAAAT
>NZ_SNUJ01000019.1 GCF_012027395.1 Thermococcus sp. LS1 | reverse complement strand
CTATGATTTAGTACCCATAAAATTTCCTCAGACCCATCGGGGGGATACTATTCTAGCCCATAAATATGCACTAATGCGTAGCTTAAGATATGCAGATAAGATAATATCCATATCTTACAGTACCAAAAAGGACGCTGTAAAATATTTCAAAATCTCAGAAGAAAAGATAAGAGTCATTCACCTAGGAGTTGATGAGGACTACAAACTCTTACCAGAAAATGAAATCAAAAAAATTAAGCAAAAATACAACCTCAATTATCCATTCATACTTTATGTTGGAACTCTGGAGCCAAGAAAAAACATTCCAACACTTCTAAAAGCTCTTTACAAGCTTAAAAAACAAGGGTTGCCTCATAAACTAGTTATCACAGGCAAAAAAGGTTGGAAATACAAAA
>NZ_SNUJ01000018.1 GCF_012027395.1 Thermococcus sp. LS1 | reverse complement strand
CAGCGCTTGCTCCAACACATGCAGAAATTGCAGAGTGCTCACTTTCAACTTTTATAAATTCAGCGTCCATTTCCCCATCAGCCACAAATTCACTAATTTTCTCCGGAACGAGTGTTGATGGTGTGATTGGAAATGCAGCAACAACCTTTGGCTTTGCAAGTTTAGCAGCCCAAGCAGCAGCTTCATTACCCTTCATAACCTTTCTCATTGGCATTCATACCACCTCATTTGCTTTCTCTAACCATTTCAATTGCTTTAGTTGGGCATTCATTTGCACAAATTCCACAGCCCTTACAATAATCATAGTCCACTGCGACATAACCATCTTCCTTTATGTATATTGAAGGCTCTGGACAAAACTTCCAGCAAATATAGCACTTTATACATTTGCTTTCGTCGATGACTGG
>NZ_SNUJ01000017.1 GCF_012027395.1 Thermococcus sp. LS1 | reverse complement strand
TGAAGAAAGAGCCGTTGCTAACTGTTCTTGTTTTTGTGAAGGTTTATAGAAAATTGTGGATTTTTGTGGATCGAAAACTATAAAAACTATAGTTTTGTATAATTGTTATGGTGACGGTTATGGAGGAAAAGACTACCATTCAAGTGTCAAAGAAGTTGAGGGATAAACTCAAAGAGCTCGGTAAAAAAGGTGAAACATATGAGGAAATCATCTGGAGGCTCGTCGAGCACTATGAAAAGGGCAAAAAATGAAACCGTTGTTAGAGCATACTCAATTCCACTCCAAGCTGACGAGACTATTCTAGAGTTTATTGAGGAATATCATAGGATGGCAAAGGTAGTTCTTCAAGAAATTCTCAATGCTGGGAAGTTCACGAAGGTTGAGAGGAAAGAATTGCGTGATAACCTCCT
>NZ_SNUJ01000016.1 GCF_012027395.1 Thermococcus sp. LS1 | reverse complement strand
AAACATTATAGTATGCGTATCACTACCACGAATACCGAGTTTATTTTCTTTGGCTGCAACAGTTACACCGGGCCAATGTTTTTCAACAATTAAAGTATTAATGCCTTTCGGGCCTTTACTGGCATCTGTTTGAGCCATTACCAAATAAACGGATGCACTGGAACCATTGGTAATCCAGTTCTTTGTTCCGTTCAGTAAATAATAATCACCTTTATCTTCTGCTGTTGTTCTTTGACTTGTTGCATCGCTGCCTGCTTCAGGTTCGCTTAATAAAAAAGCTCCGAGATATAATTCACCATCTTTTTTGCCTTGTGCAATCGGCGTAAGATATTTTTGTTTTTGTTCCTCTGTCCCGAATTCCTGCAAACCATAACAAACCAAACTATTGTTTACACTCATACAAACACTGGTA
>NZ_SNUJ01000015.1 GCF_012027395.1 Thermococcus sp. LS1 | reverse complement strand
TACTTTTTAGAGTGTTAGCTGTCTCTTTAACTTTATATGCTATTTTTCTCATAACTTCAGGATCTTCTACTGTAATCCCCAATTCTGCCAACCTTTCTGCAACAAATGAAGTTCCACTTCCTTTTGAAACTACATATTCCAATTTTCTTCCAACTGCTTCAGGCATGAATGGGAGCATTCCCGTAAGCTTACCTGCTTCTCTTGCTTTTCTGTGCATCCAAGTGATCCATCCAGCTGTGTATTTGAATTGGTTCTCTCCAACTATGGGTTTGTTTACTGCGACTTTTACTTTTGATATCTCTTCAACGATTTTCGAGACTTCATATAGTTTTTCTAGCTTTATATTTGTCTTTACACCAAGTAAAAATTCTAATGCAACTGCAATTTCCTCTAGCGATAACAAACCAACTCTCTCT
>NZ_SNUJ01000014.1 GCF_012027395.1 Thermococcus sp. LS1 | reverse complement strand
GATCTATATTAAAACCAGAGCCAAGAACACTACCACAGCTAGCAACACTTTGAATACCGAGAAAGTCCCTAAATACAACCCAGCTTTTTCTTTCTCTCTTGCGACCTCTCTAACTATCAAAGAACTCAAGCCAAAATCTGCTATTACGGTAAAAAATGATGTCAAAGCCATGGCAAATGCTAATTTCCCATAATTCTCGCTTCCTAAATATCTTGCAAGTAAGATTAATGTAATAAACGCAAAAGCTTTAGAAACAACAGATGTGATCATAAGCGCCAGAGTATTTTTGGTTACTGTCTTGACTGTAGACATAGTAATTCCTCCAAAATAGAAAACTTAAAAGAAAGTTCACATTCTATTCTCAGGCTTAAGGAAGTAGTTTAGTTGATCCCTTATTATGTCCGTTAACTTATGCTC
>NZ_SNUJ01000013.1 GCF_012027395.1 Thermococcus sp. LS1 | reverse complement strand
AGTCTGTCTCTGTTGTCTTCTTTGTATGCCACAATCATTCCTATATCCTGTCCAACGAACTTGTATCCAACTTTGTAAAGGACATAGCCGAAATAGTCGTTGATTGTAATCAGCATTGGCTTTCCTCTCAAAAGCTCGCGGGCGTCTTTTGGACTCAAAATTGCAATTCCGTTCTCAAACTCACTTGCAGGTTTTATTTGAGCATTTGGAAAGTAGTGCTTCGCCAAGTCTTCATATCCCTTACTGACATAAACTACACTTGTATCAAAAAGCTTCCACCAATTCCTGATTATTTCTCCACGCTTGTACTCTTTGAAGTTAATTCCTTGAGCTTGAGTCTGTGTTGGTGTGGAAGTTGTTATTTGTGTCTCA
>NZ_SNUJ01000012.1 GCF_012027395.1 Thermococcus sp. LS1 | reverse complement strand
ATTACTCCAAACTAAATTAAAAGTATTGTGGACGAACCTCACAGAGGCGGGTAAAAATCCCACACACGGGAAAATTTCTCAAACCTTTTAAACAATTATACCGTAAGAACCATTCGTAAAATCAGCACTCCCGAGGTGAGCCAATGAAAGAAAGCAAAGAACCACTAGCGAAGTTTCATACCAAGATAAATGTGAAGGGTCAAATAGTGCTGCCTAAAAGAGATCGGGAAGTTTTAGGGTTAACCAAGGACGATGTTGTTGAGATCATCGTCCGAAAGATTGAAACTTCTAGGACTGAAATCAAGATATTAGGGACTGCATACGTGGTTGCAAAATTAAGCTCTCGTGGCCTGATAACCATTCCAGAGGAGGTCAGGACAGAGTTAAAAATAACTGAAAGCTCTATCCTTGAGATATTGCTAG
>NZ_SNUJ01000011.1 GCF_012027395.1 Thermococcus sp. LS1 | reverse complement strand
TATCAGAACTACGTAATGCGAGTCCTTCAATCGTTTATCATACATGTGGGAAAGCCATTCTCGCGAAAACACAAGAGAGTAGCAAAGATTACAGTTTCAGATGAAGCCGAAGTCAGAAATCAAATCGCGGCGTTTATCAAAGGAAGGCTTAGCGTCGAATATCCAGAGCTCACAAAATTAGTTGAGATCGAAAAAGAAATCTCGGTACAAAAGGGGAAAAGACGAGTGATAAAGCTAGGAAAAATGGACATTGCAATTTCAAACAAAGTTGGAATTGAGATCAAAGTACTTAGGAGCCTAAGTGAGCTTGATCGTCTATGGGGACAAGTTGAGAAATACGGGGAATACTTTGAACATATCATAGTGGTGCTAGTAATCCCAGAATCAAAAGTCCAGCTTAGACAGTGCGAAACATAGATCGGAA
>NZ_SNUJ01000010.1 GCF_012027395.1 Thermococcus sp. LS1 | reverse complement strand
ACTTTGCCTTTTTTAAAGTGCTTCTGCAGATAGCGGGCAGTTGCATAGCCAGAAGTAATTATTCGCTCTTCTTCAACATCAATTCCCAATTTAAGAAGCTTTTCTCTATACATCTCCGCATTTCTAGTGGAATTGTTAGTGAGGAATACAAAGGGAACGTTCTTTGATTTTAAATACTCAATAACTTCTCTTGCTCCTTCGATGAGAGTGTTTCCCCTATAAATTACCCCATCCATGTCAAATATTATCCCAATCATCATGAACACCAAAAGAGAAAGGAGGAGAGAGTTTAAAAACTCACTGCTCGGCGTAGATGTTTTAAGGTTATTCTTGCTGTATCTGTTTGACACTCATTTCCGGCATCTTCTTTGAGCTTAAAGCCAATGGTAACTTTAAGCTGCTCTCCTGGAGTTAAGGATTCTTTGAGTAAAGAAATGGAAA
>NZ_SNUJ01000009.1 GCF_012027395.1 Thermococcus sp. LS1 | reverse complement strand
GTGTGTTCTTCCGATCTCATCAAGCTCTCTCTGTTTTTGTGCCTTGAAGGCCTTTAGGGCTTCATTGGCTTCTTCAAGCCACTTTTGAAAGTGCTGGACCACATGACGAGACTTAACTTTATACCTCTTTGCAACTTCAGCAACTTCCTCAAGAGTTAGATGACCCGCTATAACATCAATTAGCTCATCTTTATTTCGTATCTTGTAACGGCGTTCTTCTCCATTAACGATTTGTGTTCGATAAGTGGGAATACCCTTAGCAGCACAAACAGCCTCAAGCTGTCTCATCTTGAGCTGAGAAAGGATTTCCCGTTTAGATTCGAATTCCTTTCGTGTAACTTCTTCCCTAAACCTCCGTTCAGCTTCAGCAATTTCTCTCTTAATTTCAAGGGCCTTTGCTCGGTATTTGGCCTCCTTTGCCGCGCGATCCATTGCCCTCTTA
>NZ_SNUJ01000008.1 GCF_012027395.1 Thermococcus sp. LS1 | reverse complement strand
CTTAGGAGACTGGGTCATTGAAACTGGCAAAGAAATTGCCCCAAAATTAATTATTACGGAAAACAGCCGATATGCTACTACATTTGTAAACGATTCTAAACTGGTAAAATATGAGATAGGGTTGTTTAACCCAACAAATGAGACCATTTACATCATGAACATTTCTCATTCCCTAGACTCTCAAAGTTTAAGAACTCTCGCCATAGCGTGTTACAATGCCACATCCATTCTAGACTTACCAAAAGTAGAAGACGTGTCAAAAATTCCGAAAGAGAGTCTTCTTCCTTTCACTGGATGTCAGATACCTCCAAGAGAAAAAAGGTACCTTGTCATGTATATCGAAGTTGATCCTGCAATTGAGATGTTCTTATTGAGACCAAAAATAGAGTACAAAATAAATAATAGTACTTTTTTCATGCCTGGAGCAACAATGGAATTTGTGAG
>NZ_SNUJ01000007.1 GCF_012027395.1 Thermococcus sp. LS1 | reverse complement strand
GAAACTTAAGAGGTGATTAAAGTGGTAACAAAGACTAAAGAGACGCTTGACAAAGTTATTACACTTTCTAATAACAGCATTGATTTGCCACGAAATGGAGTCATCCAGAAAATAGCACTACTCTTTAATCTAACACTTAGCAATGCTGGAGCTTCAGCATGGAACGGAACACTTGAAGATGTTTTAAAGACAATTGAAGAGATTAGAGTGGTTGCAGACGCTAATGACATTAAATATGCTTTAAGCGGTCTTGATCTCGCAATAATGAATTATTACGATTCAGCTTCAAAGGGAATTGATCTCTCCCAGTCAATAAGCGTTGGAGCTTCAGGAACACAAAGTGTTACCTTTATGCTATTCCTAGATGCCGGTTATATACATGCGGTTGCCAAGGAGAACTTATCACTTAGCGTTAAATTTAATACTACTGTTGCCACTGATGTCACA
>NZ_SNUJ01000006.1 GCF_012027395.1 Thermococcus sp. LS1 | reverse complement strand
AAACCGGCCAAGGACTACTCATCCTCGAGGCAATGAAAATGGAAAACGAAATCCCAGCACCAAAAGACGGAGTAGTAAAGAAAATCCTCATCAAAGAAGGCCAAACCGTCGACACCGGACAACCACTAATCGAACTTCAGTGAGTGAAAAAGACTTCTCCTTCCCCCATTTTTCATAGTCATTCCGCCTAAAGGTTTTTTTCTCAGAAACAGGGGCAGTGTTTCTAACTTTTAGTTGAAAAGCGAAAAATTTTCAGCCCATTGCCGAAAAGCATTTATATGAACACAATTTTACACTACTGCGAAAACTTCCTCGGAGGTGCAACCATGAACTCCGCTGTAATAATATTGATAGCGGCTGCCATATACGTTGTGATGTACATGGCCTATGGAAGAAAGCTACAGAGTAAGGTCGTCAAGGCCGATCCCAACAGACCCACCCCGGCACACAGGCTTTACGACGGCGTTGACTACGTCCCGGCACACCCAATGGTTCTCTACGGCCACCACTTCGCTTCAATAGCAGGTGCAGGACCTATCGTCGGTCCAGCCGTGGCAATGGCCTGGGGATGGTTGCCAGGACTCCTGTGGGTCTGGTTCGGAAACGTCTTCATCGGTGCTGTCCATGACTATCTGGCATTAATGTCATCGGTACGCTACGATGGTAAGTCCATCCAGTGGATTGCCGGAAAGCTCATGAGCAAGAGAACCAGCATGGCCTTTGAGCTTTACGTTTGGTTCGCTCTGGTACTTGTAATAGCAGCATTCGCAGCAGTTATATCCGGAATTTTCGTTGGAACTCCAGAAGCTGCGACAGCCTCGCTGCTCTTCCTGGTAGTTGCTGTGATCCTCGGATACCTCCTCTACAAAGTGCAGATAGACTTTAAAGTCGGTACAATCATCGGAATAGTACTTCTCATCATAGCAATATGGATTGGCTTCCAGTTCCCGATAGTCGCCAGCAAGCAGACCTGGTACATCGTTCTTGGACTTTACATCATCGTGGCCTCCTCACTGCCGGTCTGGATTCTGCTCCAGCCGAGAGACTACCTGAACGCCTATATCCTGTGGTTTGGCCTTATCCTTGGTGGTCTGGCGTTCATAGTTGTCGGCCTTAAGGGTGTTGGAACCTTTACAGCCCCAGCCTTCACCACCTGGTCTGCCAACGTCGTCGGTGGCAAGCCATCGCCGTTCTGGCCAACAATACCGCTCGTCATCGCGTGCGGTGCGCTTAGTGGATTCCACTCCATTGTCGGTTCTGGTACCACATCCAAGCAGCTTGACAATGAGCTTCACGGCCTTATGGTCGGCTACGGCGGTATGTTCACCGAGGGCTTCCTCTCAACCATCGTCATAGCTTCCATCGCCATATACGGACTCCAGGTCTTCCAGACCATGAACATCCCTGTTGACGTCAACAACTGGGGGCAGCAGTATGCCATCCAGGTCGTCAAGAACGGAATAAAGGTCGGAATCTTCGCCAAGAGCTACGCCTACGGTCTTGAAGATGCATTTGGAATCCCATTCAAGACCGGCGCAGTCTTCGCCAGCCTCTGGGTCTCGGCTTTCGCTCTCACGACCCTCGACACTGCCACCAGGCTTGGCAGGTTCGCCTGGCAAGAGATCATGGAGATGGTCCACGGACCCGAAATCCTCAAGAACAAGTGGGTCGCATCAGTAATCCTTGCCATTTTCGGTATCTACATGGCCTGGGGTGGAAGCTGGCTTATCATCTGGCCGGCTTTCAGCGGTATGAACCAGATGCTGGCAAGTATTGCGATGATGACAGCTTCCCTGTGGGTTGCAAAGGTTCAGAGGCCAGAGGGAGCATGGAAGTGGGCAGTAGTCATCCCCGCGCTCTTCCTGTGGATTACAGTGACGGCAGCACTTGTCTGGTTCCTTGTCGTCATCAAGCCTGGATTCTGGGTGTCCCTTATCACCATCGTCGGCCTGCTCCTCAACCTGCTCCTCGTCGTCGACTGGTACGCCGCCTGGAAGAAGCCGGCCGAGGAGTACACCGCCGCTTGAACCCTTTCCTTTTTTATTTTGTTTTTGGAGGTGAAAACCATTGGAGCCGATAAAGCAGTTTCTCAGGGGTTTTATGGAGTCGTTCAGACAGCAGTCAACGGAGTATATAGAGTTCGAGCTGAGGGAGCTTGAGAATGTCTTCGCACTGGTACTAATGGGGGCCTTCGTGGGAATCCCATCACCACCGACGACGCTCGTCATAAGGCTGATGCCTCACATGGTGAGAGAGATGCACGTCATGCAGCAGAGAGCCGTTGACCTGGATGACATCTTCGCGGAAGTTGCTGGAATGTTCGACATAGACTGAGGTGAGAGCATGAGGGAGTACCTGCTTCCAAAAGAGGATTTCAGGACGATATTCGTCATCGGAAAGGGTGGCGTTGGCAAAACAACGACGAGCGCCTCTTTAGCCGTTGCCCTGGCTAAGAAAGGATATAAAACGCTCATCGTATCGCTTGACCCCGCCCACAACCTCGGCGATGTGTTCATGGTAAAGCTGAACGACAAACCCAAGAAGCTGATGGAAAACCTCTACGCCAGCGAGCTTGACATGGAGAAACTGATTAAGGTCTACCTTAAGCACCTAGAGAAGAACCTCAAGCACATGTACCGCTACCTGACTGTCATAAATCTGGAGAAGTACTTCGAGGTTCTCAGCTACTCGCCGGGCATAGAGGAGTATGCAACGCTGGAGGCCGTGAGAGAGATACTGGTCGAAGGAAAGGAGTGGGACGTGATAGTGTTTGATACACCGCCAACTGGCCTAACCTTGAGGGTTCTCGCTTTACCGAAAATCTCCCTCATCTGGGCGAACAAGCTGATAGAGATAAGGAGAAAGATCCTCGAGAGAAGGCGCGCGATAGCCAAGATACAGGGAGAGCAGAAGTTCGTGATTGATGGCGAGGAGTTCACCCTGCCCAAGGAAGAGGAAGAAGATGCAGTCATGCAGGAGCTCAAGGCCTACCGTGAGGAGGTTGCCTTCGTCGAAAAGGTCATAACAGACCCCAACAGAACGAGTGTCGTCGCAGTCATAAACCCCGAGATGCTCCCGCTCTACGAAACGGAGAGAGCCTACGAGAGCCTGAAGAAGTTCGGGGTGCCCTTCAACATGATAGTCATAAACAAAGTCATAACGCTGGAGAAGGACATACCAGAGCTGAAGGTCAAACTTGAAGCTCAGGAGAGAGTTTTAAAGGAGATCGAGAGGAAATTCAAGGGCATCGACGTCGTGAAGATACCCATGTTCGCGGAAGAGCCCAGAGGGATGGAGTGGCTCGAAAGGCTTGGAGGTATGGTGCTTGAGACCTGAGGAGATACTGGAACTGCTGAGGACAGTTAAAAATCCCTTTACGGAACAGGACATAGTCAGTGAAGGCCTCGTCACGAAAATAGTCGCGGAAGAAGACAAAACCACTATCTACGTGGCCTTCGCAAGGAACACTCCCCCCAAACCTTTTGCCATGGCCATCACCTGGCCGCTTCAGGCGAGAATTGTTAAGGACATGGTAAAGGTTTTAGAGGATAAGTTGGGATACTTTGAGATAGTGGATGATATGACTTTGCAGCGGTATTACCCGATCGAGGAGGTCTAATCATGGAGATAACGTCCGGGTTTATACTGGCGATTATGGTCCTTGCGGCCGTTTCATCTATACAGTTCTTCAAAGGCAGAAAGCTGAACCTCCAGATAATGCAGCACTACCTGAGAAGCATTGAGGATGTTGTTAAGCCCGAGGACAAGGACTACGTCTGGCTCGGCGGCTACATCGGCTTCAGGGCTTACTACAAGGTGAACCGCGACAACATCAGGAAGTTTGAGTACACGCTGACGCTTTTGCCGAGGCAGAGCATCCTCTACTTCCCCATAGCTCTCCTCACAAGCAGGCACGACAAGCTCTACATTGTAATAAAGCCGGAATCCAGAATAAAGCGTGAGGCCCACCTCATACAGAAGGGCTACTACCGCATAAAGCCCAAGATTGAAGACGAAGAACTCCTTCAGAAGGAAATTGTGGAGATAGCGGGCAAGAAGTACGAGGCACTTTACGAAAAGAGACGCGACGTTGAACTGCTTAAATATCTCGTCGAGAACCTCTCCAAGCCAACAAACATCAAGCACATCTCGCTCACGCCGAAGACCAACGTGTTCTATGTGCTGATGAAGCCCGAACCGGATACGATAGAGGATGACATCAAGAAGATCATAGAATTCGCCAAGGAAAAACTGAAGGAAGGACCATTTTCTTCTTAACCCTTTGTTTTCGGAATCCTGGCATTGGAAAATGTTAAATTCTTCTTTTCCCAATTTTATAACTGGCGGTGGCTATGATTGATGTTTACAAAGCCAAGTTCGGTGAGCCAAGAATCGGATGGGTTGTTCTGGTTCATGGATTAGGGGAGCACAGCGGGAGATACGAGCAGCTGATAGGGATGCTCAATGAGGCAGGCTTTGCCGTCTACACCTTCGACTGGCCAGGACACGGGAAGAGCGGCGGCAAAAGGGGACACACGAGCGTTGAGGAAGCTATGAAGATCATCGACAGCATCATTGAGGAAATTGGAGAAAAACCGTTCCTCTTCGGCCATAGCATGGGCGGTCTAACCGTAATCCGCTACGCCGAAACGAGGCCGGATAGGATAAGGGGAGTCGTCGCTTCCTCACCAGCACTCGCTAAGAGCCCAAAGACGCCGGAATTCATGGTCACCCTCGCGAAGTTCCTCGGAAAAATCGCGCCGGGGGTAACGCTGAGCAACGGCCTCGATCCCAAGCTCCTCTCCAGAAACCCCGATGCAGTCGAGAGGTACATCAAAGATGAACTCGTCCATGACAAGATTTCGGCAAAGCTCGGGAGGAGCATCTTCGAGAACATGGAGCTGGCGCACAAAGAGGCTGAAAAAATAGCGGTGCCGATTCTGCTCATTGTCGGTACGGGAGACATCATAACCCCACCAGAAGGAGCGAGAAGGCTTTTCGAGAAGCTTAAGGCCAAGGACAAGGCCTTGAAGGAGTTTGAAGGGACCTACCACGAGATATTCGAGGATCCAGAGTGGGGGGATGAGTTCCACAGAACGATAGTTGAGTGGTTCGTAGCACACGCAGAGGAAGAAAAGGGAATCAGAGAGTATCTCTCCTATCAATCACGTGCTCAAGCTCAGGACCAGTCTTGATTATGCCAACCGGAACGCCGACCCTTTCCTCTATTTCTTCTATGAACTCCCTCGCCTTCCTTGGCAGCTTGTCGTAGTCGGTAACGCCGAAGGCTTCTTTGTCGTACTTGTCGAGCATTGTTATAGCCAGCATCGTCGCCCCGTTGAGCCTCGCCGAATAGCGCGCGAACTCGAAGTCGAACCAGCCGACGCGCCTGCGCCTTCCTGTGACAGTGCCGTACTCGACGAGACCGAGTCTCTCAGCTTCCTCAGCACTCATCTCTGTCGGAATCGGGCCTTCCCCAACGCGCGTCGGAAAGCTCTTGAAGACGACTATGACATCGTCGACCTTCGTAGGCCCGATTCCGACGTCGCTGGCTATGGCTGAAGCGGTTGTATCCTTCGAGGTCACGTAGGGGTAAGTACCATAGTAGAGGCTCAGTCCAAAGCCCTGTGTGCCCTCGATGAGAACCAGCTTGCCTTCATCGAGCGCGTCGTTAATTTCTTGGGCAACGTCCGTGAGATATGGTTCCAGCTCCTTGATGTCCTTCGCCTGTTTTGCCATACGCATGACCCTATCAGCGTTTGCCGGTCCACAGCCGGAACCCGTGGTTCCGATTTTGTCGTGCAGATAGCTGCTCGTTCTATCGCGCTCCTTGTGTCTTGGCTCTATAATGGCGCAACGGTAATCAATGCCAACCCTTTCGGCAACGTTGAACTCCTTCAGGTGTTCGAGCTCATGGAAAAAGACCTCAGGGTCAACAAGAACTCCAGCCCCGACGAGAAGCCTAGCTTTAGTCTGCATAAAGCCTGTTGGGAGCTGTCTGACTGCGTATTTCCTGCCGTTGATGAAGACGCTGTGGCCCGCGTTCGTCCCAACGCCGCCGCGTGCTATGATTTGAGGCTCATCCTTTAGGGCCAGGTAGGCTATAAGAGAGCCCTTGCCCTCATCTCCCCATTGACCACCAACAACTATGTAGCTCGGCATGGCTCCTTACCCAAGTTTAAGTCAATAGGGGCCTTATAACAGTTTCGAATTAGACAAAAATCTGTTAAAATCCCGCGGAAAGAGACGGCAAAAGGTTAAAACCCACGGCAAACACTACTTACGGGGGTAGAGAGATGAGAAACAAGCTGGTCGTGGTTACTGGAGGGGCAGGCTTCATCGGCTCCCATATTGCCTGGGAACTAAGCAAAGATAACGAGGTAATCGTCATCGACAACCTCCACACTGGAAAGAGGGAAAACGTTCCGCCGGCGGCGAAGTTCGTTCAGGCCGACATCAGGGACTACGAATCGATAGCCGAGCTGATAAGCCACGCCGATTACGTTTTTCACGAGGCTGCCCAAGTCAGCGTCGTCGAGAGCGTTAGGGACCCGATTTTCACGGAAGAGGTCAACGTTATAGGCACGCTCAACATTTTGAGAGCCCTGATGGAAGGTCATGGAAAGCTGATTTTCGCATCTTCCGCCGCTGTTTATGGCGACAATCCGAATCTGCCGCTCAAAGAGATGGAAACGCCGAAACCACTCTCTCCTTATGGCGTCACGAAGCTAACGGCAGAGCAGTACCTTAGAGTTTTCAACGAGCTCTATGGGATACCAGCAGTTTCCCTGCGCTACTTCAACGTCTTCGGCCCGAGGCAGAGTGCCAACCAGTACGCGGGGGTTATAAGCATCTTCATCAACCGTGCGCTGAAGAACGAGCCGCTCGTAATCTTCGGCGACGGAAAGCAGACGAGAGACTTCATCTATGTCAAGGACGTTGTCAGGGCCAACATCCTGGTTGCAGAGAGCAGAAAAGCCAATGGAAGGGTCTTCAACGTCGCAACTGGGAGGCAGACAACTATTCTTGAGCTGGCGATGAAAATAATTGAAATAACCAACGCCACCAGCTCGATACTCTTCGACAAGCCAAGGCCGGGAGATATAAGACACAGTCAGGCAGACATAAGCGAGATTAGGAAACTCGGTTTTGAGCCGGAATGGACACTGGAGGATGGACTGAAGAAGACTGTGGAGTGGTATAAGAACAACAAAGCGCGTGACCTAACAGTCAAGTCCGAGGATAGAACGTGAGCTGATAGTACCAGTACCCGACAGAGACAGAGGGTTCTGGGTCAACGTAGTTGCGAACAACTATCCACCCGTAATAACTAGGACCTCCGCTCCACTGCCCTATACCTATTCTTCCATCCCCAGATATGGTAACAGTATAGCTTGACATCTGAATATAAGTACTAATGTTACCCCAGTTCCAGCCTGAGGTTTTCTGGTAAAACACCAAGTTGCCGTTGTAAAGGGTAACCGTTAGATATGTCCACTGGTTCCAAGTATACTGGGGACTTGATATGGAAGCGTCCCAGTAACCATTCGAGTCAGGATCATCGGGAAGAGTGAAAGTTAGTTCTCCTTTTGCGTCTTGTACGAAAATCCCACCATATCTCCCACCTATTCCTTCGGAGTATGCAACATCAGAAGGGGAGATATACCCCATAATGAATGGTCCAAGGGAGTAATATCTTTTCGCTGTGTTTGGAGCATTTTTAAATTGTGTGCCATTCTCGTAACCGAGATATGCCAACATATGGACAGCATAATGTTCTCCAAAATTCTGCTTTGTCCATACCCACTGACCCCCATTAAGAGTCAATATTCCGTTGTTCACTGTAACCTGGCTGTTACTATCCCAGGCATCTGGATTAAACGTGTTAAAGTCATCAACGAACAGAAATACCTTGTATAAGTCCTGATATTTATTGTAAGGGTTAGGCCACACACCGTAGTTTAGACACACCACAACTTTTCCATTAGCCGGCAGATATGGGATATTAACCCAAAAAACCGCAATCCTGTTGTTTGTATCAAGCTGCTGAATCCAGAAGTACAAAGGCCTGTCGTTGTCATCTGTGAAATAGAGGTTGCTTCCATTCACGATATTCCAGTCAAGTTTCCATAGTTCGGGGTTGGTAGTCGCAGAGTCATCAATTACAATCTCGACGCTGTAGTTATAGAGTGTATTTCCGCTGTTTTCCGTTATCGTTATTGGAGTGCAGAATTTTGTTGTATCCGAAACTCCAAGGCCCAACTTCTGTGTGTTGACATGGATATTTCCTGAGACAATAGTTGTCTCATATTCCGGAGACAACACAACAACGTGGGCATAACTCACCTGGGATCGCGTAGCTCCGGCAGGATTATTCAAACTATACCTAAGAACACTGCCAGCCGAAAGGATAGTCGTTAGCTGGATGGTGTAGTTATATGCCAGAAGATTCCCGCCGGAATCATATAACATGACATAAATCTTAGTGCCCCCGGGCAGATCGTTAGAGAATACAAGCTCACCACTGGTCAATCCCGTATTGAACCATATAGATCCCTGAAGTACAGGAGATACTACTTTCTGAGCACCAACACCAATCTCCTGTACGGAAACGTTAATGCTAGGCACAGCTAACCCAAGCGTCGTCAGAAGAAGCATGAGTGTAAGCACGGCTGATGTCAATCTCAACTTCTGCATCTTAAAATGCATTGTGACAGGAAAAGTTTAAAATATTATCTCCCAATTTTGCTTTTCAAACCCGCAAAAGTGGGGGAGAAGAAGCTCGAAAATATCACTTCTTCACGCTGAAGTCCATCGCAGCTTCCTGCTGGAGCTTCTGTGCCTTCTGGGCAAGCTCCTGGAGCTGACCCTCAAGCTTTGCCAGAGCCTCCTGCGTCTTCCTTATTGCCTCGTCATACTCTTTTATTCTGGCATCTAGGTAGCCTATAGCGTCGTCGAGGCTCTTCTCGATAGCATAGCCAGAACCGACGCTGACTATCGCGCTGTTCTTGTCCACTATCATGCCTTTCAGGAAGGAGCCCGCGCCGATGGGCACCAGAATTTCTGGCTTCTCCTCCTCGACCTTTTTGAGCTCCTCGAGGGTCTCCTTAACGGCCTGGAACTCGTTCCTTCCGAGGGTTAGGAGCTCAAGGTTCTGGGCTAAAAGCTGAGCCTGAGCCTGCAGGAGCTGATACTCGTAAGCGAGCCTTTCAAGCTGCTCGTTTCTCTCCGCCATTTTGCACCACCGATTGGATTTGGATGGGAGGCTTTTAAGGTTTGGGTTGCCTTTGCCACAAACCACGAAAGGTTACAGAACCAGACCACGCACGAGCTCTAACAAGGATAAGAAATGGGAAGAGGGAATTCCGAAACTGTGGATTCATTTCAGTATTTCAACCTTAACCCTCTCGGCAATTTCTTTTATCGCCTGGGATGCCTTTGAGTCTGGAAAGGCCTCCACAACAGGCTTGAGCATCCCCATGCTCTTCGGTACCGCCCTGTCGTAGGGAACCTCGCCGAGTATCGGGATTCCCTCGCTCTCTGCCCACTCGTGGAGGGCTTTAAATCCCGGGTTGAAGTCGGCCTTGTTGATTATGAGGTAAGCCGGCTGCCTGAAGTGCTGAACGACCCTATAAGCCCTCTGAACATCGCTGAGGGAGGCTGGCGTCGGCTCGGCAATGAGTATTGTCAAATCTGCACCGCCGATGCTCGCTATAACCTGACAGCCTATTCCAGCTGCGCTGTCCACTATCATGTGCTTAAGGCCAAGCTCCTTCATCAGGCTCTTCGCCCACTCCTTCTCCTCGGTTACGAGCTTGCCGCTGTTGGGCCTGCCGACGTCGAGCTGGGCGGAGATTAGCGGGAAGCCGTACTTCGTGGTGGTCTTCCTTATTACCCCAGAGCGGACTTCCTCGAGGGTTATGGTTCCTGGAACCGGACAGACCAGACCGCAGACGTTGCAGCCTTCACAGGTGAGCTCACTCACGACGTAGTCGCCGTCAATGACCTTGATACAGTCGTAGGGGCAGCGTTCCTGACAGATGCCGCAGCGGATGCAGCTCCCCGTATTTATACGAGCAACCTTGGCGCCAACCAGCCCCCTCTCATCTTCCCAGCGCTCGACGCCGAGAAGGAGGTCGAGGTTCGGCGCATCTGCGTCCGCATCCACCGCCACGAAGTCGTATTCATCCTTTAGAAGGTAGAGGAGCGAAGCAGTTACGGTGCTCTTTCCGACGCCGCCCTTACCGCTCGCTATGACGAGCTGCATCACTCACCACCTCCGATGAACTCGACAACCCTCTCGGCAATCTTCCTGAAAATTTGGGCCTCAGGATAGTCGCTCAGAACTATCGGCCTTCCTTCCACGTAGCTTCGTATGACGTTCTCGCTGTAGGGGATCTCGGCTATTATCTCGGCGCTGTAGCGCTCGGCAATTTCCCTGACCTTTCCAACGTCGCTCAGATCGGAGCGGTTAACGATTATCATAGCCGGAATGTCCATGAGCTGAGCCAGCCGGAGGATAAGTTCGCTGTCATGAAGCCCGAGCGGTGTCGGTTCGGTAACGGCTATGATGAGCTTAGAATCTTCAAGTGCCTTCGAAACGGTATTGCTCGTTCCGGCGGCAGTGTCAACGAGCAGGAGCTCCTTATTTAAGCTTTGGGCCCTCTTCTTCGCTCTTGAAACGATGGGCATGGCCCTCTCCTCGCCCTCCAAAAGCCTGCCCGTAACGAGCGGGAAGCCGTAGGGTGTCTCCGTTAGATATGTGTGGCCCATGAGCTTCTTCCCCGGAAGTATCGCCCCGGGAACTGGGCAGACTATCTCACAGGCGGCGCAGCCAGAGCAGAGGTTGGGCATCAGGAAGGGAGTTCCGTCACGCATGGTTATTATCGCGTGCTCCTCACAAACTTCCGCGCACTTCCTGCAGCGGGTGCACTTGGAGTAGTCAAAGCGCGGCATGAAGAGCTCAACGGGCTCCTCGTTCTGGAGCTCAACTCCAAGGAGCAGATGGTCGTTTGGTGCCTCAACATCCAAATCGGCCAGAACAAGATCAAAGTGCTCTCTAAGGGCTATCGCGAGATTTATCGCAATGGTGGATTTTCCGGTTCCACCTTTTCCTCCGCTCACTGCGATCTGCATTACCTCACCTCCAGAATTAGGCTAATCTAAAAGTTTTTAAGCTTTGTGCATATGCTCACACGGTGGTGTAGATGAAGTGCCTGAAGGTTGCCTTTGGGATGGAGAATGATGAGACGCTCATAGATGCCCACTACGGCGATTCTGAGTTCTTTGCAATATACGAGGTTTGTGAGAATGGGAGCATTAAGCTCCTTGAGAAAAGGGACAACAAAGCCAAGGATATGGAGGAGCACGACGAAGGACACGGCGACCCGAGGAAGTTCAGGGCGATAGTTGGTCAGCTCATGGACGTTGACGTTCTGGCTGCCTTTAGAATGGGGCCGAACTTTCTAAGGATAAGAGACCAGAGCGACAAGGTGGCCTTCTTCACGAGAACGAGGGACCTAAAGCTCGCCCTCCAGAGGGTTGCCGAGAACTTCGATGACCTCTGGGAGCAGGTGCAGGAAAAGAAGGCCGAGAAGCCCCCGATAGAGGAGTAAGCGATGCGCTTTTGGGGGATTGAGCTGAAGGTCTCGTTTTTCGCGGTCCCCTACGCGCTCCTCGCATTTTATCTAAACTCAAAGCTCTCCCAATCTTTTCTCCAGCTCCCCAGTATAGGGGTTGCCCTTTTGAGCGTTGGAGTAGTTCTCTGGCTCCTCTGCTACCTTCAGGTTTCAAGGGCTTACTCCAAGGGGAAGCTCCTCACGACCGGCCCTTATTCCAAGGTCCGGCACCCGATATACTCAATCTGGGGATTCCTCATCCTTCCCGGCTTCTCGCTCGTTATCGGTGGCTTCATGCTAGGTCTGCCTTTCGTCTACTGGCTCGCGGTAGTGAGGTTTATAGGTGAGGAGGTAAAAGCCCTTGAGGAGGGGGTCGGCTATGAGTGGCAGGAGTACGCGGGGAGAACGCGGAGGTTTTTACCACGATTTGCTCCCGGTTCACCTCTACGTCTTGGCCCACCTGAAGAGGGCAGGGGTGGATTACGCCAAGATGATGGCGAGGATGAGCGAGCTACCACTTCAGACGGTAGAAACCGCGATAAAGGATCTTATGGAAGCGGGTCTGATCGAGCGCGATTCCGGAAGCGCGATAAAAAGGAGCAGGGCGCGCTTCAAGAAGGCCTTCGAGGTTCACAAGCACCACACCTACTACCGTCTCTCGCGGAAGGGGGAACTCTTCGTCCGCTCGATTGATGAAAAGTGGCTTAAAGAGTACTTCAACTTGCTCCTCCCCGATGGCTGGAAGGTTGTTCGGGCCCTCAAAGACACGAGAAGCTTCGAGACCTTGCCAAAGGAGATGAGAAAAAAAGAAGTAAGAGAAGAACTCCTCCTGCACGGTTTTATCACCCCCAGCGGGAGGAAGACGAAGTTTTTCAAACTGCTGGTGGAGTTTCTGGGAATTTGATTGGGTATTTTTGGAGTGCAATCCACAAAGTTTTTAAACTCTAATTCGTGCATATGCACGGAAATTTAAAACGGGACAGATTTGTGACTCCATTTCCGATTTCGAGATCCTTTGGTTCTGTTTTGGATCCATGCATTATTAATTTTAGTTGCCCCATGTTGTACATTTCGGAGCGTTTCGGTTAGGTTAGTCTAATCGAATTTTACACTTTTCAAACATTCAGGTATTCTTTTACAAACAGAAAATTATTTAAGGGGATGTTAGGTTAGCCTACTCTGAAGTTGTTAGGGAAACCTAATCAAAACGTACAAATACATACATGGGGGTGAGGGGGATGCGGCTGAGTGAAGCGGAACCGGGAAAGAAGGTTCGAGTTAAGGAGATAACCGGGGGGCCAAAGGCCCGCTTCGCAGCGATGGGCCTCAGCAGAGGTACCGAGCTGAAAGTTCTGAAGAGGGCTCCCCTCGGAGACCCAATAGAGGTTGAAGTACGCGGCTATAAGCTTTCCCTGAGGCTTGAAGAAGCAAAGTTCATAGAGGTGGAGTGAATGGTCCCGCTCGCATTTCTTGACGAGGGGGCAAGGGGGAGGATCGTCAGGATAACTGGCGGCCATGGAGTTCTCGTGAGGCTTACAGCGATGGGTTTTGGCCCTGGAAGGGAGGTTAAGGTCGTTAGGAACCAGATGGCCGGCCCCCTTGTCGTGGCGAGCGGAGACACACAGGTGGCGATAGGAAGGGGTATGGCAATGAAAATCCTCGTGGAGGTGGAATGATGGAGGGCACCTTAATAGCACTAATAGGAAACCCCAACGTTGGAAAGACCACGATTTTTAACGCCTTAACTGGCCTGAAGCAGCACGTTGGCAACTGGCCGGGTGTCACTGTGGAAAAGAAGGAAGGGGAGTTCGAGCACGGCGGAAAGAAGTTTCATGTGGTGGATCTGCCGGGTGTTTACGCTCTGACGGCATATTCCATCGACGAGAAGATAGCGAGGGACTTCATAGTCAGGGAGAAACCGGACCTCGTGGTGGACATAGTTGACGCCTCAAACCTTCAGCGCAACCTCTATCTCACCCTCCAGCTCCTCGAGATTGGGGCGAACGTCGTCGTTGCGCTGAACAAGATGGACCTCGCCAAGGAGAAGGGCTACAAGATAGACCCAAAGAAGCTCGAAGATGCCCTCGGCGTTCCGGTCGTCCCGATGGTGGCGGCCGAGGGAAAGGGCATCGAGGAGCTCAAAGCAAAGATCGTCGAGGCCCTGGAGAGAAAGCCGCGCCCGGTTGAGTACCCGAACTTCGAGGCCTACACCGAGCGCCTCACGAGGGTTATTGAGAGGGACGAGGAACTGTCGAGGAGGTACAACCCGAGGTGGCTCGCCATAAAGCTCCTCGAGGGCGATGATGAGGCAAAGGGGATAGTCGAAGAAAGCAGAACGAGGGACGATATCCTGCGGGAGCTTATAGAGGTCTCCGAGGAGCTTCATAAGAAGTACGGGGACGTTGAGCTTGCGCTGGCAGACGAGCGCTACGGGGTGATAGGGGAAATAGTCAAGAAAGCCATCGTGAAGAAGGAGGAGAGGATGACTTTCAGCGACATGCTGGACGAGGTCTTCACCCACAAGTACCTTGGAATCCCCATTTTCATCAGCCTGATGTGGGTCGTCTTCAAGTTCACCTTCGACGTTTCGGCACCATTCAGCGACATAATAGACTGGTTCTTCGGCTGGCTTGGGGATGCCGTTGGTACCCACGTTGCGAACGATGCATTAGCTTCTCTCCTGAGGGACGGCATCATAGCAGGTCTCGGCAGCGTCCTAGTGTTCCTTCCGCCGATAGCGTTCCTGTTCCTCGCGTTCTCGTGGCTTGAGGACAGCGGCTACATGGCCAGGGCGGCCTTCGTTATGGACAGGGTCATGCACCGCTTCGGCCTTCACGGCAAGTCCGTGATACCGATGATAATGGGCTTCGGCTGCAACGTCCCGGCTATAATGGCGACGAGAACTCTGGAAGACGAGAAGGACAGGCTACTGACGATACTCGTGAACCCACTGATGTCCTGCCCCGCGAGGCTGCCGATATATGCCGTTTTCGCGGGGGCGTTCTTCGCCGGAAGGGAGGGGACTGTGATAACGAGTATGTACCTCCTTGGCATAGCGCTTGCCCTTGTAATAGCATGGCTCTTCAGAAAGCTCCTCTTCAAGGGTGAGCCATCCTACTTCATCATGGAGCTTCCGCCCTACAACAGGCCCAACTGGAGAGTCATCCTCGGGACGACCTGGACGAGGACAGAGAAATTCCTCAAGAAGGCCGGAACTGTCATCTTTGCCGGCGTTGTTGTGGTCTGGTTACTCTCCGTCACCGGACCAAGCGGATACCTTGGCTCTGAGGCCCTTGAGAACGGGGCAGTGCTTGCGAAGTCATGGGTGGCAGCGCTTGGACACGCCCTCCAGCCGCTCTTCAGCCCGATGGGCTGGGACTGGAGGGGGGCAGTAGCGCTGTTCTTCGGCTTCATAGCAAAGGAGGTTGTTGTTGGAACACTTGGAGTGCTCTACGGCGTTGGGGACGATGTGCACGCCGTTTCCAATGCAATAGCGGCAAGCGGGACATTTAATCCAGTGACCGCCTACGCCTTCATGGCGTTCTCGCTGATATACGTGCCCTGTGTTGCCACAATAGCCGTCATAAAGCAGGAAGCGGGTTGGAAGTGGGCGCTCTTCGCGGTGGTCTACGAGATAATTCTCGCGTACATCGTCGCCCTGGCCATAGTCGGGATAGGGGGTGTGCTCTGATGGGCGAGATAAGTCTGGAGCAGGTCAAATGGCTGACGGGAATCTTCGGCGTCCTCTACCTCATCGGAGGGGTAATCGAGGCGCTCGCCTACTTTGGAAAGGAAATAAAAGCTATCGGGGTTCCAACGGGAGATCTCTTCGTGGCCTTCGCCCTGTTCACGATAAGTGCGGTTTACCTCACGGGGCTCAAGAGGGCCATTGAAAACGACCCCAGAAGCGTCTCCTACCTCTACGTGGGTGCGCTCCTGGGCATCGGCTTCGCCGTCCTGGCAGTGCTCGTCATGGGGGCGGATGCCATCGAGGCATACCTGCTCCACAGTGAAGACTTCGTCGGCTGGAGCCCAATGGACGACGTAACCACGTACTTCGTGCTGGGCCTGCTCTCACTCGTGGCTTATTCCCCCGTCAAGGACGTCTCAAAGGAACCCCTGAAAGTGAAGGCCTGAGCTTCCACGCCACGGGGACATCACCGCCTTTTTATTTTTTGTTGAATGAGCTAGACCTCCAGAACGCTCCCCGTCTTTACTTCCACGAACTTCCCCGGGTACCTCTTCCTCACATACGCCTTGGCCAAGTTTCCAGAGCAGTGGGCAGGGGCTATGAACTCGGCCATGGCAGCGAGTTTGTCCAGCGTTCCCGGAGAGGGATAGTGGAAGCTGCCCATGACGAGGTGGGCTTTTTTGTAGCCGGAAACCTCAAGAACGGCCCCTGTGAGCCTGTCCACGCCCGGATGGGAACAGCCGACGATGACAACCAATCCGGAAGGGGTCTCCACGCCAGCCGCCTGCTCAAAGCCGTCCAGCGGGCCGGAAGTCCAGATTCCGGGGACGATCTCCCCGGCCTTCAGCACCTCCATGGCATCAAAGCCCCAGCGCATCGCGAGGGCTTTGTTTCCCGGGGGTGCATAGAGTGGAATCCCGGGGTTAAGCTCCGCTATGTAGGGAAAGCCGCCGCAGTGGTCGCCGTGCCAGTGGCTCAGAACCACGAAGTCCAATCCCTTCAGGGAAGCTCCCAGGGCTTTTGAGTTGTGGGCCAGAACGAGCGGGTTCATACCGGCGTCAAAGAGGAAGCGGTAATTCCCTTCAACCAGGAGGCTCCAGCCCCAGTCGTTGAGGAGGCCCTTCGAGGGGGCGTTGTCGTTCAGGATTATGAGCCTCGTGCTCACACCTCCACCACGTACTTCTTATTCCCCTCCTCAAAGCCCCTGAAGGAGCCGAGCTTGAGGCCAAGGAGGGCCCTCTCGATGTCAACCACCTTCATCGCGGCGAGGTGCGTGACGCGCGTCCCGCTCAGGAACTCCGGGAGAAGCTGACCTGTTGGCCCTGTCAATACGAAGAGCCTCGCCTTCTTCGCCCTGTCGATAAGCATGTCTATCGTGCCGTTAACCAGGCACGTGGCGCTCGCTATGACCGCGTCCATCTCCGGTAAAAGATGGTACTCCAGGGCGTCGCTGTAGGTGTCCTTATCCCAGAGCTTGGCGTTCCTCTCGAAGACGAATACGTTGAAGTCCCTCTCCCGGAGTGTCCTCGCCAGCGGCGGCATGTTGCCTATCATGGCGATTTTACCCACATCTTCGGGCAATAACTCAAGGACGTCGGCCCACTCCGCGTTGCTCAGGTCGATGTGGTACTGCGAGACCGCGTTGATGGCAGCCAAACCTAGGGTTCTCTCTATGACGTTCAGGCTGTCGGCCCTCTCGATGAACGCCTCAATAGAAGGCTCCGTCACGGAGTTCGTGTAGCGCTGTACCTCTTCTGGAAGGGTCATCGCGACCCCCAGTGCTCTACCTTCCGGCCCTTCGACAAGGACCCACGTGTATGGCAGTGCGAAGCCGAAGTCAACCAGTTCAAGGCCATCCGTAAGCGGCAGTGTCTTCCTCTTGATCTCTCCGAGCAGCATTCCTCACACCCCTCGGTGTTAGGCGCTCATCCTTAAATGCTCATCGATAGTTAGGTGAACCGAAAACTTTAAATCTTGTGCATATGCACAAAATAATGAAGGAGAAAATGGAGGTGGTTGGTATGAGGATCGCAATCCCAACCAACGGAGGGGGGCTCAACGATACCGTCGCCCCGGTGTTCGCGCGCGCCCCTGCGTTCTACATAGCGGACGTTGACGAGAAGGGAAACGTAACCAGCGAGAAGGTCATCCAGAACGGAGCGGCCATGGCTGGCGGCGGAGCCGGCCCAATGGCAGTTCAGACACTCATCAACGAGGGAGTTGAGGCAATAGTAGCACCGCAGGTCGGTCCGAACGCCCTCGGGGCAATACAGGCGGCGGGCATAAGGCTCTACCAGGTCGCCCCTGGAACTCCGGTTGAGGAGGCCATAAAAGCAGTCACCAGCGGAAGCGTCGGGCAGTTCACAGCACCAGTACCGGCTGCACCGGTGGCCCCGGGGACCCCAACGACTCCCGCCCCAGCATACGGCCCGTACCCGACTACACCGGCTTACCCGCTGTACCCGGCCTACGGCTACGGCCCCGGATGGGGCAGGGGCTGGGGCCGCGGTGGCGGCTGGGGAAGAGGACGCAGTTGGGGCCGTGGATGGGGCAGAGGAGGCAGAGGCTGGGGAGCGAGGCTCGGCTACTGCCCATGGACCGGCCAGCCAAGCAGGAGGACGTGGCTCGCCAGGTTCTTCGGCTGGTGGTGACGCCCCTTCTGGCTTCTTGCCCTTTTATTTTGAATCATGAATTATAAAGGAGGTAAAGCATATGCCACGAGGGATGGGAAGAGGTTATGGAAGGGGACGCGGGTTCTATTCGCTCGGAGGGGCCTACGGAATCATTGAGCTGCTGATACTAATAGGTATACTCTACTTCCTGATCAAGCTTTTCCTGGTGGCTCTCCCGTACGCCCTCGGCCTGCTGGTGCTCCTCATAATCAGGGAGTTTATCAGGCCGCGCCCGAGAACCTGGTTCAGGCCATTCTGAGCTTATGCAAACTTTTTTAAGTTCGGTTTTCCTAATTTCAGCGGAGGTGGTAGTGATGAGGATAATCGTGTCAACGGTTAACGGGGGCCTTGATGACGGGGTGAACCCCGCTTTTGGAAGGACTCCGACCTTCACGATAGTAGACGTCGAGAACGGCGCGATAACCGGCGTTCAGGTTCTTCCAAACCCAGGTTACTCCCAGCCAAGGGGGGCCGGGGTCACGGCGGCACAGTTCGCCATTGACCAGGGGGCAGAGGTCGTCATAGCCGGCCAGTTCGGGCCGAATTCCTACGGCGTCCTTCAGGCAGCAGGGATAAGGATGGTTTCGGCACCGGCAAACATGACCGTCCGCGAGGCCGTTGAGGCCTTCCTCCGCGGCGAGCTTTCGGGCGCCACCATGGGCCCCGAAGGCGGTGGAATGGGAGGCGGCTACGGAGCCGGTTACGGCCGCGGTGGCGGCATGGGCAGAGGAATGGGCCGCGGAAGAGGAGCCGGCGGTGAAATGGGAAGAGGCCGCGGTGGAGGCGGCTACGGTCGTGGCAGGGGCGGCTGGTGAAAGTTTAAAATCACTTTTGCCTATTTTTTATTGGGTGGGACTTTGAACCGTTTCGAACTGGTTTCCGGGCTCCTTGCCCCTGTGGTGGCCTTCGCAGGTATAGGGGCTGCCGCATACATCAACCGCTCTTGTGGCGGATTACCGAGAACGCCATAAGCAACCTTGGAAAAAGTTGGGTTACCTTACAACTGGGTGATGAACCTTGCGCTCATTGCAACTGCGATTTTGGGCACATACTACACGATCGGCCTCTTCAGCGAGCTCGGAAACGTAGTAGAGAAGGTAGGAGCCGGAGTATTCATTGTCGCTCTCCTATTTCTGATTGGAATCGGCCTCTTTCCCGAGGGAACAGATCCGCACTACTACGTCAGCTGGGGTTTCTTCATAACAGGTAGCATAGGACTTCTGATAGCCGGCCTCGGCCTCTGGCTTGAGGGAAGAGGGGATATCGGAATTTTTACAGTTACCGTCTTTGTGGTCGCGTGGATTCTGGCGAGATGGGCCTTCAGGAATTTCGAAGGTGTGGCCATCGCAGAGTTCATTGGAATTTTTGGGATTATAATCTGGCACTACACAGTGCTATGGGCAAAATTCTACAAAACAGAAAAGCAGAGGAAAAATTAAGACTCTTCGTCCCACAGTGCCAGCCCACTCTCCTGGGGCTTCCTCTCAAGCGGCTCGCCTAGGAGCTCTTGGATGTGAACCTCCGCGACAAAGACTTCCCCTTCAACGAGATGACCGCCCCAGAGCCTCCCCTCCGAATCGCCGAGTGCGACGTGGATGTGGACGAAGGGTTCATCATCCTTAAGGCTTATGTTCCCAGAGAGTGAAACGAGCTCGTAGATGCCTTTCAGCTCAATAACTTTGTACCGCCCTTCCGTTTCCACAAAGTAGCCAATTTTGGGATTCCTGAGACTTCCAATGGCACTCACCGTCCCAATTAAAACGTTATTTTTTCTCGCAAATTCGTTGATGAAGCTCAGCAGTTCCTTGCCCTCAGGAACCCTGAACAGAAAATTCCTCCCCCTTGAGAATCTCATAACTATCACCCCCAAAACTAATAAGACAAGCAGGATTTAATAGTTTGGGTGAGAGAATGAACATTAAAGAAGCTGTCGTAAAGATATTCCCTGAGATTCCTGAGTTAAAGGATGTTGATTTCTCCCAGTACGCCACTCCCTACACTCCACTTCTCACCAAGTTTGAAAAAAGCGATGGCAAGGGCCTACTGGAGTTCCAGAGGTTCGTTGAAGAAAACGGTGGCGAGAGAGCAATAGTTGGAAGATTCATTATATCGCTCCTCCAGTATCTGCTCATAAGGTACCGCAGGTACGGTGAACGGGAGGTAATCATTCCGTCGGTGAAAATCTTCATAACCCTAAAGGGCTGGCTGATTGAGAACGGTTATGAGAGAGACTGGCTCAACATCTTTCACAACTTCCTAGGTTACTTGGTGGACATGATGCCACACATAGCAGAATCCGAAGACTGTGACATGGCCAACGCGTACCTCACGCTGATTCACAGCCTAACGCTCGAAGCAAAGGAAACGTTTCCGGAGGAGTATTTCCAGGAGCTGGCAGCAACGGCGGCAAAACACCTCAGAGACCTGAGGGAAAAATGCGGTATCGAGACACCCGTGCCGGAGAAGAAAAGAAAGAATCCCTGTTAACGCTCCAGTGTTACTTCTGCGTAGCTCCTCGGATCTTCCCAGATTTTCACTCTTATCTTTCTCACGTTGTCCCCGGCTTTTTCAGTTATCCTCTCCGCGAACCACTCGGCTATGTACTCCGCGGTAACGTTGGGCTTATCAAGGACGACTGCTTCGTTCTCGGGAAGCTCCAGACGCTTGCCGTTCTTTTCGATAACTATCAGACCGTCTTTTCTTTCTACAACCCACTCCTCACTCACAAGAATCCTGTGGTCCAGGAGCTTAATGAGATTGCTGAGGTGGTTGAAGTCGAATATCATGCCGCTTTCGTTGACGTCGCCCCATATCTCCACGTCAACGTTGTAGGTGTGGCCGTGAATTCTGAGGCACTTGCTTCCATAGGGAAGAGCGAGAAAGTGCGAGCTATCGAAGTCCTTGTGCCAGCCAATCTTTCTCTCAGTTAAACGAAATCCCATTTTTCTCACCACTTCTGAGTAGAGCAAATTAGTTATAACAATTACTGAGCGGCTTTGGGGGATAGGAAAACCTATAAACCAAGCTACCTTAAGGCTACTGATAATCATGCCGATGGGAATGGGACGCGGTTGGGGAAGAGGAAGGGGCAGAAGAAGAAAGATGAGGATGATAGGCTTCATCCCTCAGGTTAGACATTTCTATCCTGCACTGCCGCCCCTTGGACAGCCCAAGCCACCGATTTTCATGACTTATGAGGAGTTTGAAGCCCTGAGGCTGGTTGATTTTGAGGGGTTGACCCAGGAGGAGGCCGGAAAGCGAATGGGTGTTTCAAGAGGAACAGTCTGGAGAGCCCTGAGCTCGGCCAGAAAGAAAGTTGCTCAGATGCTGGTTGAGGGCAGAGAGCTGATAATCCTCCCTCAGGGCAACGAGATCCCAAAGGACATTGCTGAAGAAGGTCCATAAGCTGTTTGTTCGATGAAAAACCTTCTTTTATTAGAGTATCATATTATTGGGGGCGTTTTATGCCTGTTTCCTCTTTTAGGAAAGCCTAATTTTTGTGTCGAGTGATCTCTCAAATTTTTCAGCAGATTTTTACTTTTTGAAATAGATAAAATCAAACAAATTTATAAAGTGTTATTTAAACTATCTTAAAGATTAAATTTTTTATTCGATTTTTGATACATTTTAATTACAATAATTTTGCAAGAAAAATACAACTTTTTAAAATAGTAAAAATTTCAAAAAATTTACCCCTTCAGAAAGAAATTATTGGGCAAAAAGAACCCATTCAGAACATTGGCAGAAGGACGGTACACAGCAACCTCAATATCTCGCAAAATCCACAATCAGTGCCGGATAGGTCAGCTATCTCGAACCGAATATTAGGTTACAATTAAAGGTAGTCATCCGCATATTTGTAGCACGGACCGACACAACTCTCTTCTAGACGTTTGTTGTAGATATCAATTATCTCCTTTGACAGCTCCGGATCATTCTGTTTGACGCGGTGGACATTTATTACAAACGCCCTGATAATGCTATCCCCAAGCCTCACAGGCTTTTTCGGATAACCAGCCTCTTCTAAAACGTATTTCTCCAGTGGAGAGAGACAGTTAGTAGGGATCACCAGTTCTAGGTATCCATTTTTCTGGTTTTCTCTGAAAAATGGCTGAACCATATTCCGATGGAGAACGGCCTGTTGGAGTTTTGTCATGAGTATTTCCCTCGCAAGAGGCCCGAGGTGAGCATACCTTACAGTACCACCCCCCACCATGTCACTCACCCATATCCTTAAGATTTGAAAAGAATCTACCGTAATCTGCACGATACAAAATATAGTTTATACCTTTAGCTTCGCTTATTCTTTTGAGTTTTTCCCATGAGACATTTTCACCCACGATAACATAGATGGCCCCTTTTCTCTCAGCATACTCACGGTAATTTATGGTGTACCCCCAAACATATTTTACCTCAATCGTTAAATTCTCTAGCGGCAGATAAATATCATGCCGACTGTTGCCGGATGTCCATTCTATCAAGCTTATAGTATGCTCAGAAAGTGCCTTAGAAATGTGTGTTTTTATTAACCAGTGAGGCACCTTTGACTTTACGTTATCAATCGAAATCTCACTGAGTCTATTGACTGCATTCTTCACTCCGGATTTTATCACATCCAAAATACCCTCCTGCGTTAGTGATTTGGGTGTTTTTCTTACAGTTTTAACTATGTACTCTGCGGTTATTTGGCGTTTCCATGATGCTATGGACTGAAGACTTGTTAGCTTTGCTTTCAGAGTATGACTCAAGTATATTGCTGTGGTATATGTATCAGCTCCTGTCTCTGCTCGTGTTAATAAAATGGCAGCGGTTCTTGGATTTAATCCCCCAATTCTGAGCTGTTTCGAGTAGTACCATCGAAAGGGCTTCAATATATCATCTCCTGCCCAAGGGGTAAGGTTCAGATAGAGACTTTCATGTTTGGTCAAATTATATGCTCCACACATATCTCTCCCCATGACCAATAATGTTCCTGTCTTTTTAAACTTTGTTAATTTTACCACTATACATAATTGTCATATAATGTACCTTATATCTAAAATTCGTGGACATTCCTGAGCATTAACATGAGGCAGAAATAGATCGGCCGATGAGTGCACTGTATAGGGAGGCTCGCCTACATGCTTAAAGCTTTGTTTTAGTTAAGGGCCGCCCGTGCTATCTGAAACGGCAGTTATTCTGGGGATATGGATGGGACTGAATACACAAATGCCAAGACAGGTTGAAGTGATAATCATCTGCCGTGGAGTATAAGGTGTTGGAGGAGTCAAAAACTCTCCAATTTGCATCCCAGCTCCGAAACAAAGTTACAGCTGCCATGAGCTAAAAATAAAATGATCATGATGTACTTAGGAAAGATAATAGATAACACAACTAAATATCTATATAGCCAGACTATCCCTCCCAATCGGGCATGATGGTGTAACCATGGACACCCTTCTTTCTGAATCAGGGATTTTTATCGATAAGATCGGGCTTCTACAGACCAAAAGTTGGTTACAATTAAAGGTAGTATCAATTCCAGTCGGTGGAGACTACGGGTGAACTAGACTCAAGGACGGCATTGGTAGGGAACAAACTTCCTTCATCGGCATACGTCAGCCACACATCTTACCACACCAGAAATCGTTGCGAAAATTACGCTAATAAAAAGTTAAAAATCTGGATTTTTTAATATTTTAAAGAGTGATTTTTGAGCCATATAAACAAGAATCAAATTCATAATGAGATTTCGGCATAAATAGAACTTGAATAAAAAGCATAAAAATTACCATAATTAAAAGTAACAATTCGCCCAAAAATTTGAGAGATGAATCCGACGAAGTGGACAAAACAACAAAAACGATGTAGAGGATAAGAGGCAAGAAATTAAAGCCTCACAGCCCTTCTTTTCGCTCTTTCTCCTCTATATAGGCAATTACGTTATCAACTATCTGCGGCGCGAGACCAATGTAGTTCTCCGGCGTTAGGCTCTCAAAGTCTTCCTCACTGAGGAACTTTCTGACCTCTTCACTCTCCTTTGCGATCTCCATGAGGTCCCTCTTCTCGTAGAACGCCCTCATTGCCAGTCCTCTCACCAATTCATGCGCCTCCTGCCTTCCCATGCCCCTCTCAGTAAGCTTGAGCATAAGCGGCTCGGCCATTATGAGGTTGTGAGTCATGTAGAGGTTCCTCTTAATGTTCTCCGGGAAGAACTCCAGCCCCGAGAGAACCTTCTTCATGCTCTTGAGCATCTCGTCAAGTAGAACAAAGCTCTCAGGAAGGATAACGCGCTCGACAGAGGAGTTCGTCAGATCCCTCTCGTGCCATAGGGGGTTGTTGAGCAGTGCAGGAATGACGTTGGAGTAGAGAACCCTCGCCAAGCCACTCACCTTCTCGCTCCGTATGGGGTTCCTCTTGTGGGGCATTGTCGAGGAGCCCACCTGCTTCTTTCCGAAGGGCTCGCTCACCTCGAGGATTTCAGTTCTCTGAAGGTTTCTGATTTCAAGGGCTATCTTGTCGAGGGTGGAAGCTATAAGCGCGAGAACCATCATTAGTTCCGCGTAAACGTCGCGCTGGATTATCTGGCTGCTTATTCTGGCAGGCCTGAGACCGAGATCCTCCATGACGAGACGCTGAATTTCGAGACCCTTATCGCCGAAAGACGCCATCGTTCCAACTGCACCGCTTATCTGACCAACTAAAACCCTTTCCTTCAGCTCCTCTATCCTGTCTATGTGTCTCTGTATCTCATCGAGCCAGAGGGCAAACTTCATGCCGTATGTAGTAGGAACAGCATGTTGTCCGTGGGTTCTCCCGATGCAGACCGTGTACTTGTGCTCCTCCGCGAGCTTCTTGAGGATTGAGCGGAGCTCCCTAAGATCCTTCTCGATTATCGCAATGGACTCCTTGATGAGAAGAGCGTTAGCGGTGTCGATGATATCGTTTGAGGTCGCACCTAGATGAACGTACTTGCCGTGCTCGCCGCAGACCTCACTTAGGGCTTTAACGACGGCCATTATGTCATGGTGTATCTCGTTCTCTATCTCCTTGACGCGCTCAAGCTTGACCCGCTCAGTGTTAGCCCTCTCGGAAATAACGCGGGCGCTCTCTTCGGGGATGTTGCCAAGCTTGGCGTGAGCCCTAGCCAAGGCAGCCTCAACGTCGAGGAGCTTCTGGAGCTTGTTTTCCTCGTCCCAAATTCTCCGCATCTCCTCGCTACCGTAGCGATAATCAATCGGATGAACGGCCATCCTATCACCAGGTCTATGGCAATTCTTACGGCTTAAAACATTTTGCTTTAACAGAAACATGCAGGAGCAGAGATGGACATTCGATAAATTCATTAAAGCCATAGGACTGTCCAATAACGTCAGGAAAGACCGAAAAGTATTTAACCGAAATCCCTCGAGATGCTAACGACAAAATTCCTGGAGGTGCCAAAGATGGCAGAGGAGCATGTTGTCTACATTGGAAAGAAGCCGGTTATGAACTACGTCCTCGCCGTGATAACCCAGTTCAACGAGGGCGCTAAGGAGGTCAGCGTCAAGGCTCGCGGTAGGGCCATCAGCAGGGCCGTCGACGTCGCCGAGATCGTCAGGAACAGGTTCCTCCCAGAGGTCAGGGTCAAGGAGATCAAGATCGGTACCGAGGAGCTTCCGACTGCCGACGGCAGGACTGCCAACACCTCGACCATCGAGATCATCCTCGAGAAGCCGTGAATTTGACTTCCTTTCCTTTTACTATCGCGCTTTTCTGGATTGACTTCAACTCAGTTTGAAGCTGTGAAAAGCTTTAATATTCGCCCACCGTATTCTCCGTAGGTGGCTCCCTTGGACTATGAGACCATAGACATACACGATGAGAGAGCAAAAGAGCTTGCTCAGATTCTAATGAACGATAAAGCTATAGCCATCCTTCACCTGCTGGAAGATAGGGCCCTTTCGATGAGCGAGATAGCGAGGGAGCTGAACCTTCCCATCTCAACAGTCTCGTACCATATCGACAAGATGCTCAAGGTGGGGCTTGTTGAGGTCGCTGGCAAGAAGTACGGCAAGCGTTTGCAGGAGGTAAAGCTGTACAGTGCTTCAGACAGACCCATTCTGCTTGTTCCCAGGAAGAGCGTGGCCAAAGTTAAGAAGAAGGCCGTGCCCGGCTTTGAGAGGCTCCACGTGATAAGTTTGGCCATTGCGGGAATGATGGCGGCCGGCGTCTACAAGGCCTCAACGGACTTGCTGAGTCCAAAGGACATACCAACCTATAGCAATACGACTCAATCGGGGAACTTTGCCGTGATGGAAGCGGGCAGGGAAATAACCGTGCTCACAGCCAACACCACGCAGGGAACAACTACCACACCATTAATACAGACTTCTGCTTCGGTCCTTCCAGTAGTGCTCTCCCTTGCGGCGTTCATCTTAACGTTTCTCCTCGTCTCGTATCTTTTGGAGCGCAGGCGCTGAGGAAAGGTTTTTAAGTTTCCTCTCTAACCCCCGTTAGCGAGGTGGTAAAATGGCACCGAGAATCGCCGTGGGACAAGTGGTTAAAAGGAAGGCAGTCATAGTCAAACCAGACGACACAGTCCACAGAATCGCCAGAATCCTCTCAAGAAACAAGGTCGGAAGCGCTGTCGTCGTCAAGGACGACGAAATCGTTGGAATAATAACCGACAGGGACATACTCGACAAGGTCGTGGCAAAAGGTAGGGATCCCAAGGACGTTAAAGTCGAGGAAGTAATGACCAAGAACCCCGTAACAATCGAGGATGACTACGAGGTACAGGATGCCATCGACAAGATGATGGACAAGGGCATAAGGAGGCTCCTCGTTACCCGCTTTGGAAAGCCGATAGGGTTCGTAACTGCTGCGGACCTTCTCGCGGCGCTCAATACCTATGCCAGCGAAGCTGAGGAGGCGGCTGAGGAGGAGCCCGAGCCAGAGACAGACGTCTATGGAATCTGCGAGCTCTGCGGCCAGTACGGTTCGCTCTACAGGGTCTACATCGAAGGCGACGAAAAGTGGGTATGCGAGAACTGCAAGGACTCCGTGAACCTTTAACCTTCCCTTAGCTCTTTCATAACTTCATCCATTATCCCAGTGAAGACTCTGTTTCTGTTCTCGACGCTCAGTGTGTAGAGTTTTCCAAGTGGTCTGAACTTGTCCGCAAAGCGTCTGTGAACCACTGCCAGAAGCGGCTTTTCTGACTTCAGGACTTCTCCCACAATCCGTACAAACTCATCGCTCATATACTCCATCGGGCCGATTTCATCTATGACGATTAGGTCGGCCTCGATTAAGGCTCTCCTTATCGCGGAAACGCCAACGCGGTTGAGCTCGTCAACATAGACTACGTATTTTCCTATCCTTGGCCGGCCGTTTCCGACCCATGCGAGGGTTCCCTCCTCACCCGTGTCGAGGGCTGTTATCTTGAACCCCATTCTCCTACCGCGCTCCCTTACTTCTTGAGTTATCATGCCGCCGACGATGTAGCCCCAGCGGTCGACTTCCCTGGCAACTCTGCTCACAAGCGTTGTCTTCCCAACTCCTGCCGGGCCGGTTATGAATATCCTCATAGTCACCACCGAACGAGTTTTAAGCTTCTCCCTTAAACCCTTTAGGGTGGTCGTGATGGAGCTGAAGTATAAACCGGAAGAGCTCACGAGGCTCCCGAGGAGCGTTATCTACGAGAGCGGAAAGGTCAAGCTCATAGACCAGCGCCTTCTGCCAAAGGAGTTTAAGGTCATCGAGCTGACGACGGTTGATGAGGTTGCGAGGGCGATAGTTACGATGCAGGTGCGCGGGGCGCCGGCGATAGGAGCCGCGGCAGCCTTTGGCCTGGCCCTCTACGCTGAGACGACGAAGGCAAAGACCAAAGATGAGTTCATGGACAGCTTTTACGCCGCCTACGATAAGCTCAAGAACACAAGGCCAACAGCCGTAAACCTCTTCTGGGCCCTCAACAGGGTTAAAAAGCTGGTTGAGGAGCACAGAGAGGATTCACTTGATGAGATAAAGCGCCTTATAGTTGAAGAGACCCAAAAGATAGCGGACGAAGACGTGGAAGCAAACCTCCGGATGGGTCACTACGGTGCCGAGGCTTTGCCGGAAGGAAACGTATTGACCCACTGCAACGCTGGCAGCTTGGCAACCGTCCACCTCGGAACAGTTGGGGCAGTTCTCAGGGTCATGAACAAGGAGGGTACTCTAAAGCTCCTCTGGGTGGACGAGACGAGGCCCGTCCTTCAGGGTGCAAGGCTTAGCGCCTGGGAGTACCACTACGACGGAATTCCACTCAAGCTTATAAGCGACAACATGGCCGGCTTCGTGATGCAGCAGGGAAAGGTTGACGCGATTATAGTCGGTGCGGACAGGATAGTGGCAAACGGCGACTTCGCTAACAAGATAGGAACCTACACCCTCGCGGTTCTGGCCAAGGAGCACGGGATACCGTTCTTCACCGTCGCGCCCCTTTCGACCATAGACATGAGCCTCAAGAGTGGAAAGGAGATACCAATAGAGGAGCGCAGCAAGGAGGAGGTTCTCACCTGCGGTGGCTGCAGGATTGCTCCAGATGTCGACGTCTATAATCCAGCTTTCGACGTGACGCCGCACAAGTATCTGACGGGCATAATCACAGACAAAGGAGTCGTTTACCCGCCCTTCGAGAGAAACCTCAAGAGGCTCTTCAAGCGGGAGTGACTCTTCTCCTCTTTTACCTCCTCCACGAAGACTCCTTGAATCTCCCCGAGCTCTTCTTCAAGGGACGGCAGCAGAAGGCCGAGAAGCTCCAGCGGCTCGAGACAGGGGCAGTCAATTGAATAAGTAAAGTCCTTATCCCCAAGTTCTACCCTGACACTAACACCGCCCTTGTCTTTGCGCACTACGAAGGGAGCGCTGCAGTTCTTTCCGACGATCTTACCTCTCACGAGCATCGATGAAGAAAAAGAGCGCGAAGATTAAAGCGTTTCCCAACCCCAAAGGTTAAAAACCGGAAGTTCAGGAAATAAAATGCCCGCAACTAATTCAATCCATGTTTAAGAAGCGAGAACGTTAAAAGCACTTGAGCATAGGGAATCATGGTGGTGCCCATGTTCTGGCTGAAGACAAGGATAGTCGAAGGGGAGGGAAGCCTAAGCCACCTCTCCAAAGCAGTGAAGGGTTACGAACGCGTTCTGATTCTCTCATCCCGCTCAATGAAGAGGCACGGCTTCCTGAAGGAGGCCGAGGACTACGTGAAGGAAGCCGGAGCCGAGGTCTTCTCGATAGCAGGCCTTCCGGCAGAGCCAAGTGTGGAAGTCATAGAGGAGTTCCTGCCAAAGGTCAGGGAGTTTAACCCCGATCTTCTGGTGGCGTTGGGCGGCGGAAGCGTCATAGACACTACCAAGGCGCTGAAGGTCTTCTATGATGCTCCAGAAGTCGAGTTCGAGAAGATAGCCTTCATCGACCGCTTCTCCAAACCGAAGCCGGTTCCTAAGCTTAAAACTCCACTGATAGCGATACCTTCAACAAGCGGCGCCGGAAGCGAGGTATCTGCTGCGAGCGTCCTCAAGAAGGGTGACGTGAAGTACAACATCGTCACTCCCGAAATAGCGCCGGATATAGCTATTCTCGACCCGAGACTGCCAAGAACAATGCCGGCTGAGGTTGCGAGGAACTCCGGTTTAGACGTACTCGTTCACGGGATAGAGGCCTACACAACGAAGGTCGCAAACCCCTTCAGCGACGCGATGGCGATAAAGGCGATAAAGACTGTCTACAAGTGGCTGCCCCTGTCGGTCAAGGGCGACGAGGACGCGAGGGCAAAAGTTCATTACGCGGCCACTATGGCCGGCATAGCGTTCCTCAACGCTCGTCTCGGCCTCTGCCATGCCATGAGTCACAAAGCTGCTTGGATAGGCCCGCACGGCCTGCTCAATGCGATATTCCTGCCGTACGTCATGGAGTTCAACATGAGGAACGACTACGCGAGGAAGCGCTACGCAGAGATAGCAAGGGAGCTGGGCTTCTCAAGCGCCAAAGATTTAGTGGAAGTCGTTAAGGAGCTCAACGAGATGCTCGGCGTTCCGAAGCTGAGCGAGCTGGTTGACGAAGAAACTTTCGTGAGCAGGGTCGAGGAGATGGCGGAGAAGGCCTACCGCGACGGGCTGGTGGCGTTCAACCCGGTTGAGCCGAAGCCGGATGAGATAAGGGAGCTCTATTTGGAGGCATTCTACGGGGAGTGAGGATAAGAAAACACTTTCGATAAACTTTTCTTTATTGCCATTCTCTTCAGAGTTCATAGCGTTTTATAATCCTCATGCTCAACATTGCGAAAATTGATGCATGCAATTTCCAATCTCAATCCAAGAGTATCGAGTTTTTTTCATTTTTCTAAAGGTAGTATCTCTCAATAAATTATGGCACTGTTTCTACTCCTATTCTCGCTTTTATTTTAAGCTTAAGATATTGGTTTTAATTTCCTCTACACCTCCTAGACATTTTACCAAAAATTTTTTAAATTTCTTTGTCATAAGATATAATCATGAGGCGCGGTATCATACTGCCTATATTGATCCTGCCTATACTCGTTGCGATGCTCGTCGTCGCAACGTCGGGATGCATAGGTGGAATAGGTTTACATGAGCAACTCCCAGACACGGTGCCATATACCTACAAGACCTACATTCAACATATAAGCATTACATACTCGAGTGGTTACACTACAGGCAAACATCTTGAACACTACACAGTATATGTGGACAAAAACTGGATGAGCCACAGTGTGTGGGAAACCGAGCTCAACCCACAAAGCACGTGGCACTTTAGGTACGACGAGACATATGATGACGGAACAAGACGACTGGTGGTCGTCAAAAACGGAGAAACAATAGAAAGTATACTAAGTACTGGCCCACGCTCATTCGTCGAAAGTACTTGGATCTTTCATGATGAGGAGATCATAACAACGACCGGAAACACCATGATTCTTGACGCCGGTGTCGGTAGGTTAACCCTAGTTTACCTTGGAAGTGGAACTTGGAAATTCATGTTATCAAGGGGATCCTCTGACCACTTCACGACAATTTACGGAACAATAATCGAGTGACGTTATTGCGTTGTAATTATTTTATTTTTTTATCAAAAACTTTTTAAATTTCATTGTAGAAGCACAAGATACTGAGACATAGAAAATTGGATTTAAAGGTACAAAAACAGGAGTGACTAGTGCAACTGGGCCCTATCAAAAATGTGGAGGAGTTTAAATGGATGATGAAGGACTAATATTTGCGATTTTCTTGGTCTCTCTTCTCATTGCGAGCGTCATAAGTCTGTGGCCAAACTATATAGCTGGAGAAAAAGTTCAGGATTATAAAGGTGATGAGGTCTGGTACGTAGACGCAGCGAGAAATTATTTGTATAAAAATAACTTGACAGTTCTCCATGTTACTGAGCTTCCATATACCCCAAATTCCAGCCACATAGCGACTTTCTATGGAGTTAATGTCTTTGTAAGAATGCCTGAGTCGACCTCTGAAAACACACCAGTGGATCCCAACTGGTACGATTGGGAAAAATATGATAAGTACGTGTATTCTGTCATTTCAAAATACAAACTTTCAAATATATATGCCTTTGACTGGCAAGAAATAAACTATGGACGCTATTATTATGTTCCGGAAGATGAATTTAACGTTTTTGTTGATGCCATCAGGAATATCACTGCCCCTGAGGACATAGTGGAAACTATAGAATACAAAATGGATAATAATCAGACTTGCACCACAACTATAACAGTATTTAAGAAAGGTGAAAAAATTTTTAATGTACGCCCGGGATTTAGATATGGAGACAAGTTTGGCATAGATAAATACTACAACCTTGAGCACCCATTTCTGGGGAAGTCTTTCATAATGCTATCAATGTTAGTATTTGGGGATCGCCCTGTCGCGTGGAGAATCCCTAGCCTTTTATCATTCTTATCAATAATAGTGTTGTTGGCATTCACAGTTAAAAACCTCACCGGGAGTTATTTCTGGGGAGGTGTTGCGGCCACCCTCGCGGCCATTGATCCCGGCCTCAGAATGCTCGGGGCAACTGCAATGCTCGATATATACGTGGCCTTTTTCATGGCCCTTGTAGCTTACTACTTCAGCAAGCGCAATCTTACACATGCTAGCCTCTTCACTGGATTCGCAACAGCCGTAAAACTCAACGGAGCATTTGTTGGACTTGGGATAGGACTGTTCGCCTTAAGTAAAGCATGGAGAACCAGTAAAACAACAACAGAGGCCATAAAAACATTTATCAAGAACATCAGTAAATACCTCCTGTTAGGAGCAGTAGGATTTGCAATTGGTAACATTCCGGTGTTTTTATTCATAAGCCCCCAAGAGTGGAAAGATGGTCTATTGGCAAGTTTTAGTTGGCACCTAAGTTATAAAGGAGATCACCCTTTTACATCTCCAGTTTGGAACTGGTTCTTTAATAAGAATCCGTTTATGATATATTCCGACCCCAGAATACTGATTCAAACTAACTGGTTTATGTGGAATCTAGCTGTTATTATAGGATTTCTAGGAATTTACCTAGTTCATAAAAAGTATAGGACTGAATTTGCCTTGGAGTACCTTGGGGGAAGTAGTATTATAGTGATGTATGTCCTGATGTATTTCTTAGGCGGTAAGAGTCAGTACAGTTACTACGCTGTCCAGATAACCCCATTCATGATCGTTGTATTTGTGGTATCAATAGCTTACATACTCAATTGGGGACACCTTAGGAACGCATTCAAAGGAACAGCACTGGAAAAGACAATAGAGAGCATTATGCCGGATGGGGCAAAAATGCAAAGTGTGCGCCGCTCATGGATGAACAGGAGACAAAACATCAGAACCTCCCGTCAAGTCCTTCCAAGAGTTTTTCAAAGTTCACAAAATCGTAGATCATCTCTCAATAAAAGCACTCACTATCCCACTCTCCGTAGAAGAGGCAAACGCTAAACTCAAAAGAGTACCCAAAACATACTCTAATTAGACTACCTAGAGGTCACATATACTTTGCAAAGAAAAGACACTGTCAGTATAAGTAGTGAGTGGTGTTATGTCGTAGAGAAATGCTGGCTGAAACCAATTAGCTATTACGTGATTTCAACCTTAAAACACTTAGCTTGCAGAAGCATTGGAGCATTAACTTTTCCGCATTTTAATAACTTGAACGAGTTCATTTTCTGTTTTCTCGTCTTTGGCATGAGTTATACCTCTCTGTTCTAGTTTAAAAATCCAACTCAAGATTTCGTCCCGATACTGCTTGCAGAAGCAGTTTATCAGCCAAAGCCCTTTGCACTCAGAGGGACAGAGGAAATTCATCGCAGTTGACTAGACTGTAATAAAAATCAGCAGTGAGACTATTGATGAGGAGACAAGCGCTTCTGGTAGAATAATTCCAGAGCTGAGAACTGGAGGATTCACGGGTTTGTTTTCCTGTTTGTATTCTTCCTGTTTTACTTATTAGGATCCACTTTTCGTTTAGTAAATTACAATAGATGTCCCACAGTTACCTCCACAGTACTAGGAATAGGGTGGAAAACATGACAAAACAAAAGGAATCACTCCACGACGACTTCCTTTTCTCCATTATCCTCAATCTCCCGTATCTTCCCTTCCTTCATGACCTCAACTATTGCATGGATTAGTAGGGCGAGGAAGAGATACAATCCCGCGGCGGTGCCGAAGAGCACCCCATAGGCCTTGGAGGTTGGTATTTTTATCTGCACCCACTGGGGAGCACCGGGTGGGTGAAAGAGGATGTAGTAGGTGCTCATCACCGTTCCGGCTATTGCCGGCCCCCATGTCGAGCCGAAGTTACGGAACAGGCTGTTGGCACCGGTAGCTATTCCCATGACCCTCGGCGGGACTGAAAAGACGAGCACGTTGATCAGGGAGATGTTCATGAGGGTTATCCCCGTCCCGATGATTGTTATCATGGCGACGAATTGCCAAAGGCTCAGGCTGGTGACGTACTTTGCCATGAAGGCCAAGCCTGCGCTTGCCGTCAATGCACCGACCATCGCTATCGGCTTTGCGCCGGTCTTGGGCATCAGCTTTCCGGCTAAAGGTGCTATCACGAGCATCACGCCCGCCATTGGCGTCATGAGAAGACCACTTTCAAGTATCGTCTTGCCGAAGCCGTAGGGAGGCTTCATCTGGAATATGTAAGTGTTGGCCTGGCTCATCATGGAGATTCCAAAGGCCGCGAACATTATACCGATGTTGACTATCGCGGGGTTTCTGGCAGAGATTATGTCGAGCGGGATGAGTGAATTCTCAGCTTTTCTCTCCCACAGGACGAGCAGGGTCACACCAACGATTGCTATTCCAAAAAGGATGAGCGTTTGCTCTGCCTCCAGCCTACGTTTGGTGCTCTCGTTACCGCCACCAGGGCAGGGACGACAGCCATAACGAGCAGCAGGGTTCCGGGCCAGTCAAGCCTTCCGCAGTTTATGTAGCGGCTCTCACGGAGGATTTTGCCGCGAGTATGAACATGAGCGCCGCAAGAGGGGCGGCCGAGTGGTACGTCCAGCGCCAGCTGAAGTTCTGGGTTACGTAGGCTCCGAGCGGAAGGGCTATAACCATTCCAACTCCAAACATCGCGCTTATCATTCCCTGAACTGCGGCACCATCTCCGGTGGGAACTCCTCACGGACTAGGCTGAACGCCAGAGGAAATATCGCCATTCCAAGGCCCTGAATCCCACGCGAGACGAGGAGCCACTGGCAGCTCGGTGCGAAGCCGTTGAGGATTACACCGAGCGTGTAGAAGCCCAAAGCAACAAGGAACATCTTCTTTTTCCCGTACATATCGCCAAGCTTGCCCCATTATTGCGGCGCTCACCGTCCCGACGAGGAGATATATGGTGAGCACCTAGCTGACGTTGTTGGGGTTTATGCCGAACTCCTTCTGTATGGTCGGAAGGGCTGGTGTGAGCATTGCCTCGGTGTACATGACGAGCAGGGGAAGGATGACCACCACCAGCATCGCCTTTTTGGCGTAAGCCATATCGTAGGTTCCGCCGTTCCTCGCGACTTCCATCTCTATCACCGATATGTCGAACGATATATCGTTTATAAATTTAACTGAGGTTGCACTTATAAACTATCTTGACCCAGTTTCCACCATGCACCTTCTCCTCAAGAAGATCATCAGGGAGCGCTTTGGAAAGCTCAACGAGCTTCAGATGAAAGCTTTTCGTGAGGTTAGCTCCGGGAAGAGCGTTTTAATCATCGCCCCCACAGGCTCGGGAAAGACCGAGGCGGCCGTTCTGCCCGTCTTCAACGCCATCCTTGAAGAAGGCCTCAAGCCAATCTCCGCCCTCTACATAGCTCCCCTAAAGGCCCTCAACAGGGATCTGCTCGAGCGCCTGGAGTGGTGGGGAGAGAGGCTTGGAATAAGCGTCGAGGTGAGGCACGGGGACACTTCTGCCTACAAAAAGGCCAAGCAGACGAAGAACCCGCCTCAGATGCTCATCATCACCCCCGAGACTCTTGGTGTTATTCTAACGGTAAAATCACTCCGAAAAGCTCTGGAGAACGTCAAGTTCGTCATTGTTGACGAGATAGCCGAGCTGGTCGACAACAAGCGTGGGGCACAGCTCCTGCTGAACCTTGAGAGGCTGGCAGAGATAGCGGACTTCAAACGCGTCGGAATGACCGCGACGGTCGGCAACGAGGACGAGGTAAGGGAGTGGCTCGGGGCGGAAACGATAGTCAAACCCAGCTGGAGAAAAGTGTACCGCTTCCACGTGCTCTATCCGAGGCCGGAGGAGAATGACTTCAAGCTCGCGGAGGAGCTGAGCCTGACCCCAGATGTGGCCGCCCGTCTCAGAACGCTTTGGGAAATAGTCGAAGAGCACGGAAAGGCGCTGATATTCACCAACACGAGGCAGTTCGCCGAGATTCTGGCACATCGTTTGAAGGCCTGGGGCAAGCCAGTTGAAGTTCATCATGGAAGCCTCTCGAAAGAGGCCCGTATAAAAGCGGAAAGGGCCTTGAAGGAGGGCAAAATCAAGGCTCTCATCTGCACGTCCTCGATGGAGCTGGGAATTGACATAGGCGACGTGGACGTTGTCATTCAGTACATGAGCCCGAGACAGGTGAACCGCCTGGTTCAGCGTGTGGGAAGGGCGAAACACAGGATTGGCGAGGTCAGCGAGGGATACGTCATAACCTCCAACGTTGAGGACTACCTTCAGAGTCTAATCATAGCCAGGCGCGCGCTGGAGGGAAGGTTTGAGGCCGTAGAGCCGATTGGCGGCCTCGATGTTTTGGCCCACTTCCTCGTTGGGCTTCTTATCGAGTACAAACGCATGCCGAGGGAAAGGCCCTACGAGATAGCGAGGCGAGCTTACGTTTACAGGGAGCTTAAATGGGAGGACTATCTCGATGTTTTGGGAATCCTCGAGGACGCTCGTATAATTGGCTACGACGAAAAAACTGGTCTGCTCTACCTCAAGCGCGGGGCTTTCCAGTACTACTACGAGAACCTCTCGACGATCCCGGACGAGGTTTCCTGGCGCGTCTTCGACGCAGGGAGCGGACACATAATCGGACGGCTCGACGAGAGCTTCGTTATGGACCTGGAGGAAGGAATGGAGTTCGTGATGAACGGGAGGAGCTGGATAGTGCTCAAGATTGACGAAGAGGCGAAATTGCTGAAGGTGCGCGAGAGCAAGAGCCTAGAGAGTGCAATACCGAGCTGGGAGGGTGAGATGATTCCCGTTCCCTTCGGCATTGCCCTCGACGTGGGAAGGTTGAAGCGAGAGCTGGCCTTTGACTTCAAACGGGCTTTAGAGCTTCTGGAAGGCGTGAACTTCAGCGAGGAGGAGCTCAGACGGGCTTTTGAGGAGATAAAGGATGAACCCTTCTCAACCGACAGGGATATTGTGATAGAGAGCACGCCGAAAGCGCTCGTAATCCACGCTGACTTCGGCAACAGGGCGAACGAAGCCCTCGGCCGGCTGGTTCATTCCTTCCTGATCCTGCGCTACGGCAAGGTCTTCTCCGTGAGAAGCCAGGCCCATGCTATAGTATTCAAGACGCCCTTCCAGCTGAACCCGAGCGAGGTCAAGCGCTACCTCTACCAGGAGCCGGAGGCACTGGAGTTCATCGTTGCGCGCTCGCTGAGGGACTCCCACGCCTACCGCTGGAGGATGATGAACGTCGCCAAACGCTTTGGCGCACTTAGGAGGGACGCAAAGATAAGGAGAATCGAGCGGCTCTTCGAGGGGACGGTAATCGAGAAGGAAACCCTGAACGAGCTGTACCACGACAAGGTTGATGTTAAGAGAGGTGAACTCGTTCTGAGCATGCTCAAAGCTGGAAGCCTGCGCGTGAAAACTGAACTGAGGAGAGAGCCGTCAAGGCTGGCGAGGCTTAACATGAGCGTCGGAGGCGAGTTTCTGATCGGAGGAGAGCTGGAGAGGGACGAGATACTTGAGCTGTTCAAGAGAAGGCTCCTCGACCATGAGGTTGTCTTGGTCTGCACCAACTGCGGATGGAGCTCAAAAACAAGAGTTTCACGCCTGAGGGAAAGAATCAAGCACTGGGAATGCCCGAAGTGCGGCTCGAGGATGCTGGCAGTTGCCCATCCAATTGACGCGGAGGAGTTCATGCCCGTTCTCAAAAAGGTCAGGCACGGCGAGAGGCTCGAGCGGAAGGAGGAGAGGGCTTACAGGAAGCTCCTGAAGGCCGCTGACCTCGTGGATTCCTACGGGTTCGAGGCGGTCTTGGCTCTGGCCAGCTACGGGGCCGGACCAGACACGGCGGCGAGGCTTCTGGCGCAGTACAAGGGAGATGCCCTCCTCGTTGCCCTCATGGAGCGGGAGCGGCAGTTCATAAGGACGAGGCGCTTCTGGGTGGATTCAAAGAAGGAGGAAGAGAAGAAGTCCGAGGAATAATGAGTTCCACAAATTATCTGTTGGTGGACCAGTTATATAAAGGCCGTAATACGAAGGGAAAGTAAAAAGAAGGGAGAACCTCAGCTCTTTCCAAAAATCTCATTCAAGGCCTTCAAAAACTCACTTGCTGTAACCACGTCCCTCACATCGATGTGCTCGTTCTTTGTGTGTGAGATGTCGAGGTTGCCTGGGCCGAAGACTATCGTTCTCGTTCCGTTGTACACGAAGTTTATCGCATCCGTCCAGCTCCTCATGCCGCCGAACTCATCTATCTCCGTGACCTCCATAGCCTTTTTAGCGAGAACGACTATCTCCTCATCGGGTTCAAGCTCGTAACCGTCCCATATCTCCGTGTACTCGTACTTGAGGGTGTACTCCTCAAATATTGGCTCCATAAGGTCAAGGATGTCCTCGACTTCCTGATCTGGCAGAAGGCGAGCCTCCACACGACCACGGCAGAGGGCAGGGATAAGGTAGTATGGGTTGTCGCAGACTAGCTCCTGAAGGCCGATGTGGGCGTCGAAATACTTGCCCTTCGCGTTGAAAGGTTCGAGCTTCTTGAGCTCCTCAAGCATTCTGAAGGTCTGATCTATGGCGTTGATTCCACTCTCAGGGCAGGCTCCGTGGGCCTCTTTGCCGTCGACCTCAAAGTAGGCCTCTATGTTGCCTGCGTGGGCTATGTGAACCTCTAGATCAGTGGGCTCAAGCACAACGGCCATCTTGGGCCTGTACCGCTCCATAAAGAGTGCTGAGCCTCTTCCACCGTGCTCTTCGTCGCTGACAAAGACAATGCCGACGTTGAGATCCTTACCCTCTTTCTTGAGTTCTTCGAGCATAAGCAGAATCGCAGCTATGCCGCCCTTTATGTCGCTCGCGCCGGTTCCGTAAACGATGTTGCCCCTAACAAAGGGCTCAGCCCTCATCGGTATCGTGTCCATGTGGACCTCGTAGAAGAGCTCAGCGTCGGGATTGACGACGAGGTCGATTATCTCGCCGTCACTCTCGATGTGGACGTCGTAGTCGAGCTTGTGGAGAAACTCCATGATGTGAAGGGCTATCCGATCCTCGCTCCCCGAGGGGGACGGAATTTTGAGGAGGTTGAGAAGGATTTCCTTTGCTCTCTCAGTTTTCATTTGGGTCACCTAATAAAGCTCCGTGGTTGGGTTTATAAACCTCCCCCGCGTAGGTTGAAGGGGCGATGAAGAGATTCATCCCTCCTGACGAGACTCGCTCCCTCGGATGAGGACGCGGTCCCCCCTCGAGCCCTTTTGGAGGGAAAGTCATGCTGGAAGAATTTCCGAGAAACATAATTCCCATAGAGATTCCACCACATACAGTCATGCTCCGCGGGATTAGCTGGGATTCCAACGTTTACCTGCTCCGCGACGGAGAGGAGGCTCTGGTCGTTGACACCGGAACCGGCGTGAACTGGCACGTTTACACAGAAATCTGGGAAAAGGAAGGCTATCTCCAGGGGATCAAGCGAGTTATAATCTTCAACACTCACGAACACTTTGATCACGTCGGGGGCAATCTCATCATGAAACACTATTTTGAGAACAAGGGGATGGAGGTTCTCTTCGCGGCCCATGATGTCACTGCGAGAGCCCTTGAAAAGGGCGACGACTATATCATACTAGCGTACTCGTATGGACGGCGTTTTGAGGCGCATCCCGTCGATATAAAGCTGAAGGACGGGGATACACTTAGAATCGGCTCGCTTAAGCTGGAGCTTATTCACACGCCCGGCCACACCGCCGGGAGCTCATGCCTCTACGAGCCGGAGGAAAAGCTGATGTTCACGGGCGACACCGTCTTCAAAGGCACCGTAGGGAGGACCGACCTCCCGACCGGAAGCGGCTGGCAACTCCAGGAGTCACTGGAGAAACTTTTAGAGTTCGACGTCAGCTTCGGCCTCCCCGGGCACGGCTGGGTGATAAAAGACTGGCGTGGAAACATCACTGAGATCCTGGGGTGGCTCTGATGCGGAAGGGTTCGGTGAAGGAAGTCCTCGCCAAGCTCAAGTATGACCCACGCGAGGACGAGCGGGATTACTACATCATCATCGAGCACCGCGGTGCCTACGGCGACGTCAAGAAAATCCCCGTCGAGCTGATAGAGCTTGGGCACGGCTACTTCTTCGTCGGGGATGCCCAGATTCCATATCACCGTATTCTGAGGGTCGTGAGGAAGGATGGGAAGGTAATCTGGGAGACGAGAAAGGACAGGAGGGGAGAGAGTGATTGACGCCCATGCTCACTTCGAGTTCTATAAGAAGGAAGTACCGCAGGTAATAGAAGAGTGCAGGAAGGAGCTCAAAGCCGTGGTTGATTCCATAACCGAGTACAGAAAAACCCACGTCTGGAAGAGCTGGGAGCTGCTCAAGCCGTACTTTGGCTTCCTCTTCCCGACACTCGGCTACCATCCGAACGAAGCACGCAGGGGCAACTGGGAAAAGGTGAAGCGCGTTGAGGACTTCATCTGGGAGCACAGGAACAAAATTGTGGCGGTGGGCGAGATAGGCCTCGACTATCACTACGCCGAAAACGAGGCCCAAAGGGAAAACCAGAGGGCGATATTCCAGCATTTCCTCGAGCTGGCAGTCGAGCTCAAGCTCCCCGTGGTTATCCATGCGAGGGATGCCGAAAGGGAAGCCTTTGAGCTGGTTCAGAGATACGGTGTTAATGCCTATTTCCACTCCTTCACGGGGAGTCCCGAGCTTGCTAAGGAGATTGCTGAAAACGATCATCCAATAGGGATAAGCACCGGGATAGTCTTTATCCCGGAGATTAGGAAGACAGTAGAGGCTCTTGAGCTGGAGGATATCCTCGTGGAAACTGATTCACCATACATGAGCCCCTTCAGGGGACAGAGGAACAAGCCCTGCTACGTCAGAATGGCCATTGAAGAGGTGGCAAAGCTTAAGGGGCTGGAATTTAATGAGGTTGAACGGATAACAGAGAAGAATACGGTCGAGTTTTTCAGGCTGGAGGTGTGAGATGATGAACGTTCCGGAGATTGAGGAGCTCAAGAAGCTCTGTGAAGAGCTCGGTGAAAAGGGGCTGATAGCGAGGATAGATTCATTCGTGGCCCTTAATGAAGGGCTGGAGAGCAAGAAGGGGAAAGAGTTCATAGAAGTCTCCATACTGGGCTTTGCCGAGGGCATACTGACGAGCCTAAGGGCCAAGTATCCTGGCGATGAGAGGGTTGTGAAACTCCTGGAAAGGGTCAGTGCAAGGAGAGCAGAGCTTGACGAGCAGTTCAGGAAGGCGAAGCCACCGATTTTCGAGGGCTAAGGATTTTATCAGCCCTGGCTGTAGTCATCATCGGGAGCCCTCAGGAGAGCTCCGCTCATCACTTCCCTTGTTCTGTAAGTAGAAGTCCTTAAAAAGCTCGACCTCCTGGACATAGCTTCTCCTCAGTCTCAGCGCGGCGTAAGCCTTCTCCAGCTCCCTGCCGAGGTAAAAGGCGTGCCTCTGACTTATCTCAAAGCGCTCAAGAATTGTGTCGATTATCGCGTTCGGCTCGTCTCCGACGATGGTTAAGAGGGCCTCTGTTCCGTGGTGAGCGTTCACCCATATTTTCCCATCTTCAAGCCAGATGCGGAAGTAAACGGGTTCGAGCTCAACTGGCCTCTCCTCTGCCTTGACGATTTCTTTGGCAGGCTCAAAGCGCCAGTCATTGCCCCTCTTCTCCTTGAGTATCAGCAGGTCAAAGCCGAGGTCCTTTGGCATCTCAAAGAGGTTCATGTCCAGGGCTCTCCTCAGCTCCCTTACTGAGCCCCTGGCCTTGGCGCTTGTCTCCGTCGTTAGGAGAAGGCCTATAGAGAGCTCCTTGGCTATTCCAGCAAGAAGGGCGTTCATCCCGACGCTGTCGGCGTCGTAGAGTTCGACGACGTTTCCGACGCCAGCAAGGAGAACGTCGTCCGGGTTCCTCTCACGGTAGAGCTGGAAGGCCGTTATCGAGCGCGCTAGGTGAGGCACGTGCTCCAGGATTAGGTCCGAGATTATCGTTTTGTAACCCAGATCAAGGGCCCTGGCCTTAAGCCCCTCAAGAAATTCGACTCTCTCCGCGGGTCTTGTTGGAAAATACCCTTTCGCCTGGTTGGTAGGGATGAGAACGACGGGCTTATCGGTAACAAGGCTCTCCAGGTTGCTCTCATCCACGCTGAGGAACAGATCAGCGTAATCGAGAGCCCTTTCGATTTCAGCGGTGTTTAGAGAGTCGAAGCTTATGGGCACGTCGAACCCATTCTCCCTCAGCCTCTCGCGTATTTCGGGGATGAGCTCGACGAAGTCAAGGTTCGTCTCGCCCGCGATCATGCCGATATCAATTATATCCGCCCCCTCACGGAGGTAGTAGCGGGCCTTTTGCACGGTTCCTTCGACGCCCAGCCTCGGGGCATCGACGACCTCGCCGAGGATTCTGGTGGGAAAGTCCCTCCCAGCAGGAAGGTTGCCAATGAGAACGTTCCAGGGCTTTTTGAGGGTCTCTTCTATGTAGCGCTTGTTTCTCGTCCGGTTCCTTATGTCCTCAACGCGCTTTAGAGCATCGAAGGAGAAGAGGTCATCCGCCGGAACCTCTTTGCTCAGCTTGAAGCCTTCTCTTACCGCCTTCAGCACCTGAGGAAGGTCCATCGCGTTCCTCGGTCCCTTGAATGTGGGAATGCCAAGCTCTTCCTCGATTTCTTGGGTCGAGCCCCTCACGAGGCCAGGAATGAGAATAAGGTCGTACTCCTCGCTTTTGATTTTAGCCTTCTTCAGATAGCGAACTATCATCTCGGGAGTCAGAAAAGCCGCTACGCTCACAGGCGTAACGAAAACGTCGCAGCCCTTACCGTACTTTCGAACAAGCGGTTCGGCGAGCTTGCCGGTGACGAGGAGGATTCGCTCGGGAGGGCTCATGGTCGGAGATTGGCGTTCCCGCTATTTAGAGCTTTCGTACAAACTTTGCCTTCACGAAAGGGCTAAATGCTCCCGGGACAAATTCTCTCCGGTGATGTTATGATCCACGTGGGGACCTGCGGCTTCTGCGAGGCAAGGGCGAGGTACTTTCAGGACTTTGACACGGTTGAGATACAGCAGACCTTCTACCGTATTCTCCAAGAGAAGACCCTAGAACGCTGGCGGAAGGAAGCGCCGGAAGGGTTCATCTTCTCGATGAAGGCCTTTCAGGGAGTCACCCATTCTCCGAACAGCCCCACCTGGAGGAGGAGCAACGTGAGGCCGAGCAAAGATGTCGGCCTTCTGAGGCCGACGAGCGACGTCCTTCACTTCTGGAGGCTTACCCTTCGGGAGGCAGAGATCCTCGGCGCGCGCTTCATACTCATCCAGCTCCCGAGGAGCTTCAAGGAGAACGAAGAGAGCTTTGAGAACGCCGAGAGGTTTTTCTCGATGATCGATAGGGGCGAATTTGAGATAGCCGTTGAGCTCAGGGGCTGGAGTGAGGAGGGAGTTAAACGGTTTGTCCGGGAGTTCGACGTTATAGACGTCACAGACCCTCTCGTGAGGATTCCGCTCCACCACAGCGATGTGAACTACTACCGCCTCCACGGGCGCTACGAGAAAGGGAGGATAGTCTACAGCCACACCTACACGGATGAGGAGCTGGGAAAAATAAGGGAAAGGGTTATCGGGTGGAACAGGGAGGAGAGCTTCGTGTACTTCAACAACTCGAACATGTGCACTGATGCGAAGCGCTTCAAGGCAATGCTCTAGGCTCAGGCACGGGTCCAGCTCATCATGGGTCAGCCAAGGGTGGGGTCATCATCGCCGGGGATTCCCTCTCCACTTTATTCAAATCCTGGCTTCCTGACGTTTAAAACTTCTCTATTGACCAGCGTCGGCGGAACTTCACCGTTCTTGAAGGCTATTAAATTCCTCGCCACGAGCTCTGCCATTCCCTCCCTCGCGCCGTAGGTGGCGCTACCGATGTGCGGGGCCAAAACGACGTTATCCAGGCTGAAGAGCTCCTCGTTGTAATAGGGCTCCTCCTCGAAGACATCCAAGCCAGCTCCAGCAATCCAGCCCTCCTTGAGGGCCTTGACGAGCGCCTCCGTATCGACGACCTTTCCCCTCGCTATGTTGACGAGTATCGCGGTCGGCTTCATCAGCTTCAGCCGCTCCTCGTTTATCATGTGGTAGGTCTCCTTGGTCAGTGGAACGGCCAGGACAACGAAATCGCTCTCCTTTAAGAGCTCGTCCAATGGCCTGAACTCAGCGCCGAGCTCCTTCTCAACTTCTGGCTTCCTCGTGCGGGAGTTGTAGAGTATCCTCATCCCGAAGCCCTTAGCGCGCCTCGCTATCGCCTGACCGATTCTGCCGAAGCCAACTATTCCTATGGTCTTGCCGTAGACGTCGTAACCGAGGAACATCAGTGGGTGCCAGGCAACACCGCGCTTCTTCCACTCGCCGGAGCGGACGAATTTGTCTGCCTCAATGAGCCTCCTTGCCGTTGCCAGGAGGAGAACCCAGGCCATGTCTGCGGTGGCATTGGTAAGAACGTCGGGCGTGTTGGTGACATAGATGCCGCGTTTGGTGGCTTCCTCAACGTCGATGTTGTCGTAGCCCACTGCATAGTTGGCGACGATTCTGAGCCTTGGTGCCGCGTCGAAAAGCTCCGCGTCAATCCTTTCGCTCAGCATAGAAACGAAGGCATCGATGTCCCTTACCTTCTCGAGCAGGACTTCCCTTGGAATCTCGTGCTCGTCCTCCCAGACCTCGACCTCAAAGTGCTCCCTCAACATCTTTATTCCGTTCTTGGGGATTTTCCTTGTGATTAGTATCTTTGGCTTCATATCCACCACCTGGAAACGTTAAATATGCCTTTAGACATAAGTCTCAATGCTAATATCATTATCGGGTGATGGCTATGAAGGACGTGAAGTTTTTGGCTGGACGGGCCAACTGGATTAAGGGCTCTGCCCTTGCTGACGTTATGAAGAAAGCCGCCGAGCTTAGAGCGCAGGGAAGGGAACTCATTTCCCTCTCAGCAGGCGACCCCGACCCGAACCTCATCCCGAGGAGCGTTTTGGGCGAGCTTGCGAAGGAAGTTCTCGAAAACATTCCAGCCTCGGTAATGTACACCCCAGCGAACGGGATTCCGGAGCTCAGAGAAGAGCTTTCGAAGTTCCTTGAGAAGTACGAGGGCTACAAAGTATCCCCTGGGGAGATTATCATAACCGTAGGTGGCACCGGCGCCCTTGACCTCCTCGGAAGGGTGCTCATAGACCAGGGCGACATCGTCATAACCGAGAATCCGAGCTATATCAACAGCATCCTTGCCTTTGAGCAGCTGGGTGCAAAGATCGTGGGAATACCTATGGACGAAAACGGCATGAGGACTGACCTCCTGGAGGAGAAGCTCAAGGAGCTCGAAGCCAGGGGGGAGAAGGTCAAGTTCATCTACACCATACCCACCGGCCAGAACCCCATGGGCGTGACTATGAGCAAGGAGCGGAGAAAGGCCCTCCTCGAGATAGCAAGCGAGCACGACCTATTAATCGTTGAGGACGCAGCATACAACTTCATGCGCTACGAAGGTAAAGCGACACCCCTCAAGGCAATGGACAGGGATGGCAGGGTAATTGTGGCCGGAACGCTCAGCAAGGTCATGGGAACGGGCTTCAGGATCGGGTGGCTCATAACCGGAGGCGCAATAGGGAAGAAGGTACTTATGGAGAAGTCCCCGGTTGACTTCTGCGCACCGACGATTTCCCAGTACATCGCGCTCGAATATCTGAAGAGGGGCTACTTCGAGGAGTACCACCTGAAGAAGGGCCTTCCAGGCTACAAGGAAAAGAGGGACGCGATGCTGAATGCCCTTGAAGAGAACCTGCCCGACGCTGAGTTCACGAGGCCAATAGCAGGGATGTTCGTAATGCTCTTCCTGCCTGAGGGAGCCGATGGGATGGCCTTTGCGGGCGAGCTAATGGAAAAGAAAGGAGTCGTTGTCGTTCCAGGAAAGCCCTTCTACACGGACGAGAGCGGCGGCAACGCCATAAGGCTAAACTTCTCAAGGCCGAGCAAAGAGGAGATAGAGGAAGGCATAAAGAGGCTTGCGGAGCTCTACCGCGAGAAGTTCTGACCCTCCACTTTCTTTTTCAATCGAAGTCCCATATCGTCCTTCCCTTGTGGAACATCATCACGTAGCTTCACTTCTTGCTAACCGAACGTGAGCATCGGGCAAACTTTCTTAAAGTTGCTCCAATTAACGAACTACATGATTAAAGCGACAGTTGAAGACTTCACCGAGGAAGGTCTGGGCACCCTCCGGATAGATGGCAGGATTATCCACATCCCCTTCGCCTACCCAGGCGATTACATCTTGGTGAAGCGAACTAAACGGCGCTTCGGAAGGAGAATCGCAACAGACTTTGAGCTTCTCGAACCCTCGCCGCTGAGGCAAATTCCGAGATGCCCTCACTTTGGGAGATGCGGCGGCTGCCTCTGGCAGGGAATGAAGTACAAGGAGCAGCTGAGGTTTAAAGCGGAACTCTTCGAGCGGATAACAGGGATAAGCGCAGATGTAAGGGGCTCTCCCAAAATCTGGGGCTTCAGGAACGTGAGCAACTTCATCGTTACAACCGCTGGAATCGGCCTCAAAGAGTACGGAAACCCGCTCGGCGTCGTGGATTCTGTGGAGTGTCCAATCTTCTCGAAGAGGACGCGCGAGTATCTGAATGCCCTCAGAGGTTTCCTCAAGGAGAGCGGCCTAAGGCCCTGGGACCTGCGGAAAAAGAGGGGCGACGTTCACTATCTCCAGATTAAGGAGGGCAAGTTCACGGGAGAGGTTATGGTGAACCTTATAACCCACGTTCAACCCACCAGAGAGGTTCTGCAGACCTTTAGGGACTACTTCTCTTTCGCGGATTCCCTCTACTGGAGCTTCAAAGCCGATGAGAGGGACGATCCGAAGGGAGAGCCGGGGCTTATAGCTGGCCAACCTTACATCCGAGAGAGGATTAAGGACGTAGTGTATCTCATCCATCCAAACAGTTTCTTCCAGACCAACAGCTACGCCTTAGCTCTCCTGCTGAAGGCCGTCGAGGGCTTCGCCGATGGGGAGAGAGTTCTTGACCTCTATTCTGGCGTCGGAACTTTCGGCGTCTGGCTGGCGAAGAGGAGCTTTACCGTTGAGGGCGTCGAGCTGAATCCCTTCGCGGTGGAGATGGCGAGAAAAAACGCCGAGCTGAATGGGGTTGATGCCGTCTTCAAGATCGGCCGAGCTGAGGAAACGCCAATCGGCGATTACGACACTGTAATAGTTGACCCGCCGAGGAGGGGGCTGAAGGAAGCTGGAGAACTTTTGATTAAAAGCGGCGTTGAGAGGGTCGTTTACGTCTCCTGTAACCCAAAGGCTTTCAGGCTCGACTACGAGAACCACTTAAAGAGGGCCTACCATGTCGAGGAGGCCGTTCTGGTCGATATGTTCCCGCATACGCCGCACGTTGAGGCGGTAATAATGTTAGAAAAGAAGTAGAGGTCAAACCGCCTTCCAGAACGGATCCTGCTGGGCCTTCACCTTCGCCGTCATCTTTAGGGCCTTTATGTCGGTCTCGTCCAGCTCGTTCTTGAGCTGCTTTGCGAGGATTATGACATCGTTCTTGCTTAAGTCAACGTAGAGCGTCTCGCCGGGGTGGATGTGCCTGCCGACTATCGCGCCCTCGATGGCTATTGCCACCGCCTCGCCCTTCTTGGCCTCCTGCACGAAGTCGTTGCGGTTCTTGATGGACTTAATAACTCCAACTTTCTGGCCGTTCTGCTTGATGAGCGTGACGCCGGGCCTTATCCTGCCCTCAACGACTTCGATACCGACTATCGCGGGATGGCTCCTCCTGAAGACGTAGCGCTCGTCAGGATAGAGCCTGATGACGCCCGGGAAGGTGACCTTGCTGAGTAGCTCGCGCTTCTTCTTCTCCTCCTCTGCCTTGACCCAGGCCTCGTAGTCCTCGATGAGCTTGTAGATGATGTTGCCTGTGAATATGGGCACGCCCCTGGCCTTAGCAACCTCTTCAGCGTCCTCGTTCACCTTGACGTTGAAGCCGAGGACGACGCCGTACTTTGGATCCTCGTCCTTGACGCTCAGGGCTTCCATGACGTCGGTCTTGCTGATGTTCCCGACGTCGGCCTTCCTTATTGGGATGTTCTTCTCCTGGAGCTCCTTGCTAAGGGCTTCGAGGCTTCCGAGGGTATCGGCCTTGACTACCACACCGACCTTGCCGGTGCTTATGACAACGCTCTGTATCTGGCTGAGTATCTCCTGCTTGGCCTTCTCGACCTCCTCCTCGGAGCGGGCGGCGATGACCGGCGATCCTGCAAGAGCCTCCTCAAGGCCCGGAGCGGCTATCTTGACACCCGCAGCAGCTGTAACCTCGTCAACCTGGTCAAAGCGGAAGCGCGGGTCGCGTATCTCGTCGAGGGGCTTGGGCTTGAGAAGAGCACGGATTTTCGTCACTATCGCCTTGTCCTTGCCACCCACGACGATTGTATCATCTTTGTGGAGCGTTCCGTCGTAGATTATGACGTCTATTGTAGTTCCGAGACCAATCTCTTCCCTGACTTCGAGGATTGTGCCGCGTGCCGGGCCTTCAACTTCAATCTTGAGCTTCTCCTCCAGGTACTTCTGGCTGAGACCCGCGATAAGGACGAGAAGCTCGGGGACACCTATGCCGTACTTGGCCGAGATTGGTACTATCGCCAGCTCGCGGGTGAAGTTCTGGACGCGGTCAAAGCGGTTCGCCTGGAAGCCCATCTCGTAGAACTTGCCTATCAGCTCCCAGAGCTTGGTCTCAAGCTCTTGCTGGGCCCTCTGATCCTGCTTCTTGATGTTCACGAGGAAAGGCTCGTCCTCCTCAATCTTCCACCCTTTGATCCTGTCTATCTTGTTGGCTGCAACGATGAATGGCGTCCTGTTCTTCCTGAGGATCTCGATACTCTCTATAGTCTGCGGCTGAAAGCCCTCGTTTATATCGACAACGAGGACGGCAAGGTCAGCGAGGCTACCACCCCTCGCGCGCAGGCTCGTGAATGCCTCGTGACCGGGTGTATCGATGAAGAGCAGACCAGGGAGCTTTATCTCGCCCTTCCAGAGTTTGATGAGCGGACCGGCAAGCTGCTTGACCGTCTCAATCGGTACCTCGGTTGCACCTATGTGCTGGGTTATTCCGCCGGCCTCTTTGCCGGCGACGTTTGTGCGCCTGATCCTGTCAAGGAGAGTGGTTTTTCCATGGTCAACGTGACCGAGAACCGCTATGATCGGCTGTCTAATCCTCTTCATTTCCCTCACCTCTGGAAGATACTCCGGCGTGAGTTTTTAAAGGGTTCGTTCGGGCGGAAGGATTAAAAGTCCGAGTGGTAATTCCAGAAGAGGGTGGTAAAATGCTGACAGAACTACTGGCGGCACCCCTTTGGGCGCTCGTTGGGTTTGGTCTGGCTCTAATCATCTGGCGGAGAAACAGGTTCAGGGCATCTCTGTTCGGGCTCTCGCTCTCTATGACCCTGACTCTGATCTGGGCGTTCTTCTTTGGGACCTTGAATCCAATCAGGGGCACCTACATCCCCGGCGACCTCTCCTACCGCAGAGAAATCGGTCTGGCACTGTTCTTCTCGGTTTACATATCCTACCTCATCGCCTACATCCTCGTCAGGAAAGGGAACATGACTCTCCACCGTGCCTCCTCGTGGTTCATGAACGCCTCAAAGATTACACTTCTCATCTCGCTCATCTCGGTTGCGTACTACCCTGCTCTCACGGCAATCTACGCAGTTCTCTACATCATCATCGGAGTTTGGACGCTGAAGAACCAGGGGGAGATGATTCTCAATATGACTGGGGCTGAAAAATTCGAACTCGGCTGGATCCGGGGCTTTCTGAGAAAGTACGGTGTTGAGGTCGAAGAAACCTACCTCGTCAGGAACTGCTTCACCGCTCTGCTTACTGGCAGAAGGTTCTTCATAGGTGAAAAGCTCCTCGATTTCGAGCCAGACGAGATAAAAGCTATGACACTCGAAGTCGCATACATTGAGAAGCGGGGTGTTCCGCTGAGGCACATCATCCTCGGCCTTCTGGTCTTCCTGGCGTCGGCAATGATAGTAAGTCAGGTTGAAGAGGATCTCACGAAGCTTGGGGCAGCAGTATTTCTCTGGTTCCTTTCGTGGGGCATAGACATGGCTTACATCACCAAGGTTAGGGCAGAGACAGACAGGTTCGTCGCGAAAGAGCTCGGAAAAGATGTCCTTGAGAGAACGCTCAAGAAGGCAGTGGCATTGGCAAGGGCCGACAAGAAGCGCGATGAAGTCATGGTGATGTCAAACGTGGAAAAGAGAATGAAGAAGGTCTGAAGTCACTCCATTTTGTCCATGTATTCCGTCTTTGCCCTGGCGTGGGTGTGGTAGAACCAGTCGGCGGCCTTCCAGTACTCGAATATCTCGTCCTCGCTGAAGTAGAGCTTTATTTCCCTCTCTGCGCTCTCCGGGCTGTCGCTGGCGTGGATAACGTTGTATATGGCGTCGCCAACGTCAAGGCCGTAGTCTCCCCTTATGCTTCCTGGCTCGGCATCCTTCGGGTCGGTTGCTCCTGCCATCTTCCTAACGACGCTTATGGCATAGCGGCCCTCGACGACCATGACGACGCTCGGAGCCTTGGTTACGTAGTCAATCAGCGGCTCGAAGAAGGGCTTGCCTTTGTGCTCCTCGTAGTGCTTCTCTGCCAGCTCGCGGGTAATCCATATCATCTTCATTCCGACGATTTTCAGACCCTTCTTCTCAAATCTGGAAATTATTTCACCCATCAAGCCTCTAACGACGGCGTCGGGCTTCAGGATAACCAGGGTGCGCTCTATCTTCTTGTCCGCCATTGGCAACACCAGAAGTAGTTGACGGCACGGTTAAAAGGCTTTTTGGAGAAGGACGTGTGGCAGAATAAGGGAACGAAAGAAAAAGAAATCACCTCTTCTTGGCCCTCTGAAGGCGGGCCTCCTGGAAGGCCTTGGTCCACTTGAGCTTCCTCGGGTTCCTGCCCATGAAGTAGTACTTCTCGCACTTGCTGGAGCAGAAGAAGAGCACTCTGCCGTCGTTCCTGACGAACATCTTGCCGGTTCCCGGCTCGAACTCCCTTCCGCAGTAGGAGCAGACGTTCCACCTGGCCATCGCGATTACCTCCTGGCTCTGATCTCCCTAGCTTCCCTCTCAGTCTCCCTAAGGATGACTATGTCTCCGACGCGGACAGGGCCCTTAATGTTCCTCCTAATGACACGGCCCTTGTCGCGGCCCTCAAGAACCCTGACCTTGACCTGAGTAACGCCACCGGTAACGCCGGTCCTGCCGACGATCTCAATAACCTCAGCTGGGTATCCTTCGTCGCTCATTTCTCACACCCCTTATCTAAAAATCCACTCGCAGAGATGAACTTAAACCTTTCCGTGAGTGAAAGGAGGAAAAGGAGCTCACTTCATGAGCTCCTTAACCTTCATAGCGATTTCCTCAACGAGCTCCCTGCCCTTACCGGGCTCGATGATGGCGACGCTGGCAGCTGGAACCTCAATACCAGCGGCAGCGCCGAGCTCCTTCTTGCTCGGGACGTAGATGTACGGGATCTCCTTCTCCTCACACAGCGGCGGGAGGTGGGCAACGATCTCCTCCGGGTCAACGTCCTCAGCTATGATAACGAGTTTGGCCTGGCCCCTCTCAACGGCCTTGGTGGTCTCGTTGGTACCCTTCCTTATCCTTCCGGTGTCGCGAGCGAGCTCGACAGCCTCAAGGGCCTTCTCAGCAAGCTCGGCTGGAACCTCAAACTTGACGTAGCTTGGCTTCGCCATCCTTCATCCCTCCGATACCTCATCGTTCATCGAGTTTTGCGTGCTCAATTCTGGGCGATGGTTTAAAAGGATTTCGATAGCCGGCGGGAAAGGCAGAACGAAACGGCCGCCATCAGCAGCGGCCAAGCTCATCATCCGGGAGTCAGGAAAAGGAAAAGCTCAGCTCTCATCATAGCCGCGGTAGATTTCTAAGCTCCTCCTCGCGTGGGCACGTGGTATGTGATGCCCCATCAGGGCGACTATCTTGTCAGCCCTGGCCTTGCCGTGGTGGAGCATCTTGGTTTCCGTCTTTATCTTCTCTATTTTGAATGTGTAGCCGCCAACCTCGAGAACCTCGCCGATGACGAACTCCTCATCGCGCGGCACCTTAACCTTGAAGGCCTGCGTTACTCCCTTCGGCAGATAGATGGAGACCTTGATGACCTTCGGATAGGTTAAACTCTCGCCCCACAGCGTTTTAATCTCCCCTATCTTGGCCTTATTCACCCGCTTATCGCCTTCGAGCTCTATGCCGGTAATTCTAACCTCGTCATCCTCGGTTTCAACTATGTCGCCGACCTTGATTTCCTCGCCTTCCGGGAGCTCCGCGAAGGTCTTGAAGCTCCTCTCGTGCTTGCTAACTATGAGCGGAACCTTTACGATCTTGGGAAGCGTTATGATCCACACGTTGCCGCACTCGTTGCAGCGAAGGGTAAGCTCCCTTCCTCTCTCTTTGATGACTTCAACGTCATCGCTACCGCACTCAGGACAGATGAAGTACTCCTCCATGTCTCTCACCAGTGGGAAGAAGAGAGGAGCGGTTTATAAAGCTACTCTTTGATATAGATGCGGTAGGTTCTGCCCTCTTTCACGCGCGTGATGAGGCCCTTCTCCTCCATCTCCCTGAGGATTATGCTGACCTTCGCTTTGGAAACGCCGAGCTTTTCAGCGAGCTCACTCTGGAGAACTGGACCCTCACGGAGGATTGCCAGTATCTTCTCCTCGTCGCTCCTCAGGAACTCCATCTCCTTCTCACGCTTCCGCTCGTTGTAAAGGAAGTAGCCGTAAACACCACTGGCGCCAAGGAGCAGGCCTGCGAGGAAGAGGACAAGGTAAGTCAGCGGCGAAGGCTTCTCGATCTTTATCTCGCCAGAGAAGCCGACGATGAAGTAAAACTCGTCCCCCGCACGAATGTTATTCCTCGTCCACTCGAGGAGAAGCCTGTTGGTGGAGCTTTCGACCTTGTCCGGAGATGGGATTATCGGCGAGAGAATCGCGTAGCCCTTAGGAACGAGCAGCTGCATGTGGAAAACCCCAACTGGCTGGCTGAACTTGATGTAGTATGTGAACTGCTCCTTACCATCGGCCTCACTTATCATCCCTCTTGTCTCGAAGGTAAGCTTTATTCTGGCGCTCTGGCCAGGTTTAAGCATCGGGAAGTTGAGGTAGACCGCGTTGGTCCCATCGAGCACCTCTCTGACGGTCACGTTTATTGTCTCAACGCTGTTGCCCAACTCCACAATGGCGCTCGGGTTATCAACCGGGTAGTCCGTGTAGATAACGTACTGGCTCAGGTTTGTATGCGAGGTCAGGTCTATCTCTATAGTTTCCTTAATATCGTCCGGATTGATGACCTCAAAATAGACTGCGTAGGCGTTTATTTCATAGTCATAGGTCTGCCCGCCCGCCAGGGACGCTGCCAAAATGAAGAGAGTCAGGAATAGCCCGATCAGAGCTGGCTTCCTTCTTCGGGATTTTTGATTTTCAGGAGCGGGCATACGTCCATACACTCCCTGCAGTGGATGCAGAGCTCGGGATTCACCATTATCTTTTTGCTCACGGGATCTATGCTGAGTGCTCCTTCAGGACACTTGCCCACGCAGACACCACAGCCAACGCATTCGTAGGCCCTCTTAACGAGATAGTAAGCCTGCAGGGCTTCGTTGAAGTCATCGGTATAGGCGCCATCTGGTCTAAATGTAACTTTCCCCGCCCTTATGTAGTTTTCGCCTTCCTCAACATCGCCGAGGATAGGAGCGACTTCCTTAATCCTCCTAAGGTTGACCACCGTGTTAAAGCGCACCGTGAAGACACTGTCCTCCTCCTCGATGGTGTATTTGACCGGCTCCCAGGAGCGCTCCTCCGAAATTTCAATGCCGAGCTCTCTTGCTATCGCCTTCTCGCCCCTGCTCAGCTTCTTCCAGCGCCAGAAACCGTAGGTTATCCACTCCTTAGGAAGGTTAAAGCGCCTCCTCCAGCGCTCCAGCTCGTTTTCCCACTTGGCCCAGAGCTCGGGCTTCTCCTCCTTCAGCGTGTAGATCTCTGCCAGAGACGAGCTCGGACAGAGGAAGCAACCTATCCTATCGAGTCTCTCCTCGTAGAGCGGGTTGTATTTCAGCTTCCTGGAGAAGATGTAGAGCCATACCTCCAAAGCGCGCCAGTGGAATATCGGAGAGGCACCAGTCTCATTGGGCACCCAGGGGTTCTTCCATATCCTGGGCTGCTTGAAGCGCTTTATGCTCTCGTACTTCCTCTGGCCGACGAACATCAGGACGCCCTTCGGGTAGTTCTCCTTTATCGCCATCGTTATCGGGCCGAGCTTAGTGACCTTACAGCACCAGCGGTAGTCCCTTCCAGGCGGCGAGAAGACGTGAAGTGCCCTCCAGAAGGCGTCTCCAGCATCTGCAACGACGAACTTTATCCCCTTCGGCTCGAGTTCTTTCCTGAGCTCCTCAACGTATTCAAGCGTTTCGGGGAATTCTATGCCCGTGTTGTTGAAGAAGACTGTGAAGCCCTCGTCGCCGAACTCCTCCAAAGCAAGGCCGAGAACGGCGAGGCTGTCCTTTCCGCCAGAGAAAGCCACCGCTATCGGCAGGTCAGAGTAGCGCATGGCAGTTTTTCTCATGAAGCGCTTCGCTTCCGCCACCTTCTTCTCGAGCTCGATGCTGTTCGCCCGGAGGACATCTTCCATCATGGCCTTTCTTCCCTCACGGTAGTTCACGCTCTTTTGTCTTCTGACTTTGACACCTGTTCCGCGCTCCCTGGCGATCAGCGAGCTGTAATCCTTCTTTGCTATACCCGTCGCCACGACCTCACCGCTAGGTGAGATGAGAACCACGTCGTCGCCGACCTTGATGCTCTCCTCGGCCTCCAGGATGCCAACCGGGAGGAGGTTGGAGCCGCTTAAGATGGGCTTTATCGCACCCTCATCAACGATTATCCACTTCTTCATCCTCTTCCCGAAGCGCTTCCACAGGGCGATTGCACCCTCAGCCTTTAAGCCTGGCTTCCAGCGGAGCTCGATTGGGTCGAAGCGTATCCAGCCGAAAACGTAGCCGTCGACGATTATCTCGTAGGCGTCGTCCTCTCCGGGCGTCTTGTTGAGGAGAACCACCTTTCTGTCAAAGAGTTCGCCGACATCGACCCCGTAGTGCTCCCTGAAGATCGAGCGTATGAACTCGATGTCCCTCTCGAAAGCAAAGCGCAGGTCGCCGGGAGGTGTGATGTTGAGGCGGAAAACGCTCTCCTTTCCGTGAACGGCGCAGCTCTCGTCAATGAGCGGGACGTTGCATTCTCCACACCAGTGAATGTAAGCCTTACCGAGGAAGACTGGCCTTCCCATTTTCTCTCACCTGACCTCCAGAAGGTGGAGGGGTTTATAAAGTCGTCCTTCAACAGAAATGCTTATAAAGAGTTTTATTCTTTTTAGTTTGAAAACTAACTGGAGGCGATAGTAATGCCGGCCTTCGCAAGTGCCGCCCTGCTGATTCTGGGAGTTTTTCTTTTGATAATGCTCCTGCTGAGCGTCAAGGTAATTCGGCCGTACCAGAAGGGCCTCGTCGAGAGGCTCGGAAAGTTCAACAGAATCCTCGAGCCAGGGATACACTTCATAATTCCCTTCATGGAGCGAGTAAAGGTTGTGGACATGCGCGAACACGTCGTGGATGTCCCACCCCAGGAGGTCATCTGTAAGGATAACGTCGTCGTCACCGTCGATGCCGTCGTCTACTACCAGATTCTCGACCCTGTTAAGGTCGTTTACAACGTCAGCGACTTCCTCCTGGCCATCGTCAAGCTCGCCCAGACAAACCTGCGTGCAATAATCGGTGAGATGGAGCTCGACGAGACGCTCAGCGGCAGGGACATTATCAACGCCCGCCTCCGTGAGGAACTTGACAAGATAACAGACCGCTGGGGCGTCAAGATAACGCGCGTTGAGATACAGAGGATTGACCCGCCGAAGGACATCCAGGAGGCAATGGCCAAGCAGATGACTGCCGAGCGTGAGAAGAGGGCCATGATCCTCCTCGCAGAGGGTAAGAAGGAGAGCGCCATCAAAGAGGCTGAAGGACAGAAGCAGGCGGCGATACTCAAGGCAGAGGGTGAGAAGCAGAGGCAGATACTCATCGCCGAGGGTCAGGCCGAGGCCATAAGGAAGGTCCTTGAGGCGCTGAAGATGGCGGATGAGAAGTACCTAACCCTCCAGTACATCGAGAAGATGCCCGAACTGGCCAAGTACGGCAACCTCATCGTCCCGTACGACACCGAGGCGCTAATAGGCCTCCTGAGAATCCTCCAGAAGGTTAAAGATACCCCCCTGCCAGAGCCACCAAAAAACGAGAAGAAACCCGTCGAGGGAACCGAAAGCTCAAGTGACCCCGACCTCGAAAAGCTTAAGGACATTATGGGCTAACGGCCAACGGTGAGAAGCTATGGATGCCCTTCCCATCTCCCTCTTAATTTTGGGGCTGCTGATAATAGTGCTCGACATGATGGTCACTGCTTTCATCACTCCAATAGGCGTTGCCTTCGCCGTCCTCGGGCTGCTCCTCGGCTTCGGCTGGAGCTTCACAGAGTCCTTCGTCGTTTCACTCGTGGCGGCAGTGATTTCCTACATGGTCATCGGGAGGTACATCAAGAGGGACGTCCAGGACGTCGGAAAGCCGAAGTACACCTTCGAGCTCAAAGGTAAAAGGGGAAAGGTTGTCGAGGTCGGAAAGGAGCACTACCTCGTCGAGCTCGAGGGCGATAAGTGGATAGCCCTCAGCGAGGATAGGCTGAAGATAGGGGACATCGTCGAGGTCATCAACGTTGATGGCGTCAAGCTCATCGTTCGGAAGGTCTGAGCTCTTCCCATAATTCTTCCAGCGTTTTTCCAAGCTTCGTGAATACGCCGTTTCTGTAGACTACTTCCCCGTTCACTATCACAAGCTCGACGTCGCTTCCCCTTGTGGAGTAGACGAGATGAGAGTAAACGTTCTCCCCGGGCAGGAACTGCGGCTTCCTCGCGTTTATGAGCACAAGGTCGGCGAGATAGCCGGGTTTTATCAGCCCGGCTTTAAGCTTCAGAGCCCTGGCTCCACCAACGGTGGCCCAGCTGAAAACTTCCCTCGTGCTGGCCACGTCCGTCCTTTTCCGCCAGACCTTGTTAAGCACGGCCGCAAAGCGCATTTCAGTGAACATGTCCATAACGCCAACGGGGTTTGGCGAGTCATTGCCCAGCGCTATGTTCGTCCCTGCCTCGTAAAGCTCAATTATCGGAGCTATCCTTGCCTCAAGCTTCGCCATACTGAGGGAGCAGTGGACGAGAGTGGCTCCGCTCCTGGAGTAGAGCTGAACCTCCTCCTCGCTCAAGTATATCCCGTGCACGCCGATGAGGTTTTCATGGAGAACGCCGGCCTCAGCAAGGTATTCCACGGGAGCGAGTCCGTAGCGCTCCTTAACGGCCCTGACTTCCTCCCTGCTCTGGGAGAGGTGAACGTGAAGTAGGGCATTTCTCTCGCGGGCAAAGGCACCGATTTCGCGCATGAGCTCAAGTGAGACTGTATTCGTTGCGTGGGGAGCTAAAGTGGGTTTGACGAGTTCGTCTTTTCCTTCCCAGTGCTTGAAGAATTTGAAGCCCTTTTCAGGCTCCGCGATGGGAAAATCCACCAGGTCCATCACAGTCTGCCCGATGAAGGCGCGGATTCCAAGCTCCCGAGCGGCCCTGGCTATCTCATCGGCAAAGAAGTAGTGGTCATTTATCGTTGTGGAGCCGTTGGCCAAAGCCTCTGCCATTCCAAGGAGCGCCCAGCGGCGGATTTCCTCGGACGTCCAGTTGAGCTCAGTGGGCCAGATTACCTCCTTAAGCCAGCGCTCTATTGGCAGATCCTCGCCAAGTCCGCGGAGTTTGGCCATGGCCACGTGGGTGTGAGTGTTGATTAGACCCGGCAGAACGAGGTAACCATCGCCGCCGTAGATTTCATCAACTTCGTATTCCCCAAGCTTATCTCTGGGAATAACGTTGATTACCTCGGTTCCATCCACCAAAACTGCATGATTTTTCAGAACCTTCTCAGCATCAACCAGGGTACCAATGAGCGCAAACATCCCATCACCCTTTGGATATCTGCCATCTGGATACTTAAAAATTTTGACACAACGACATAAAATCGCCCAAAGGATTTAAATGCCGAAAAGGGAAAGTAGAGCCATGCCGCCGATACTGATGATAAGGAAGGGAATAACCGCCCTTGAGCCGTGGATAAATTGACGCTCTTCTGTTAACGTGGGTAGTCTGGAATCGCTACCGTTATAAAGCCCCTTTCAAAGCCTCTGGAGGTGGTAATGATGATTGATAAGATTTATTGCGCGGACGTTAGACCCGATATGGAAGGTAAGCGCGTCAAGCTCGCCGGATGGGTTTACAGAAAGAGGGAAGTCGGAAAGAAGGTCTTCATAGTGCTTAGAGACTCGAGCGGAATAGTTCAGACGATATTCAAGAAGGAGCTGAGCGAAGAGGCCTACGCCGAGGCCAAGAAGGTCGGAATTGAGTCGAGCGTTATCATTGAGGGCGTTGTTAAGGCCGATCCAAGGGCTCCGACTGGTGTGGAAGTCCAGGCCGATAAGATTCAGGTCATTCAGAACGTGGACTTCTTCCCGATAACGAAGGACGCGAGCGACGAGTTCCTGCTCGACGTGAGACACCTGCACCTTCACTCGCCGAAGGTTGCGAGCATAATGAAGGTCAAGGCAACCATGATGCAGGCCGCTCGCGAGTGGCTCCTCCAGGACGGCTGGTACGAGGTCTTCCCGCCGATACTCGTCACTGGAGCTGTTGAAGGCGGCGCAACGCTCTTCAAGCTCAAGTACTTCGACCGCTACGCCTACCTGAGCCAGTCGGCCCAGCTCTACCTCGAGGCGGCCATCTTCGGCCTCGAGAAGGTCTGGTCGCTCACGCCGAGCTTCAGGGCTGAAAAGAGCAGGACGAGGAGGCACCTCACAGAGTTCTGGCACCTCGAGCTTGAGGCTGCCTGGATGGACCTCTGGGACATCATGAAGGTTGAGGAGGAGCTCGTCAGCTACATGGTGCAGAGGACGCTTGAGCTGAGAAGGAGCGACATCGAGACCTTCAGGAAGGACTTAACGACGCTCAAGAACACGGTTCCACCGTTCCCGAGGATAAGCTACGACGAGGCGATAGACATACTCCAGAGCAAGGGCGTTCAGATAGAGTGGGGCGAGGACATGGGCGCCGACGAGGAGAGGATTTTAACGCAGGAGTTCGAGAGCCCGTTCTTCGTCTACGGCTATCCGAAGCACATCAAGGCCTTCTACATGAAGGAAGACCCGGAGGACCCGAGGAAGGTTCTCGCGGCAGACATGCTCGCGCCAGAAGGGTACGGCGAGGTCATCGGTGGAAGCCAGCGTGAGGACGACTACGACAAGCTCGTGCAGAGGATTCTCGACGAGGGCATGGATCCCAAGGACTACGAGTGGTACCTCGACCTGAGGAAGTACGGCAGCGTTCCACACAGCGGCTTCGGCCTCGGCCTGGAGAGGCTCGTCGCCTGGGTGCTGAAGCTTGACCACGTCCGCTGGGCCACGCTCTTCCCGAGGACGCCCAGTAGGTTGTATCCGTGAGGAGCTTTTCTTTTTATTTTTAGCCTAAAATTTTAAGTCCTAAAAACTCTCGAGATTAAATCATGCACGACAGAGTAATAACTCTCACTATTAAACAAGCAAAGAAAACTACAATAGTGCTATTGCTCATAGCATTCCTTCTACTGTTTGTGCATTTCTCATACGTCCGAAGCGGAATATACATAATTGGAGTTTCGATGCTGTGGTTGGTCTTGTCTATTCGGGCGTTGGACATACTCAAACAAAATTCCCACCAAATCCTAGAACAGTCAAGAATTCATCTTGAAATCAAATTATTTAGGCCTCTTTATCTCGTACTTCTTTTGATCCTTGTGAGTCCATTATTTTCCCCTCTTGCATCTGGATATCTACTTACAGATATGGAGCACAGAAGTCGTGAAGAGTTATACAACACAACATTAAACCTAGTACCGCCAAACTTAACGGACTATGAAAAAGCAGAGGTTATCTTTGAATATGTCCATGCCACTATGAAAAATACATATTTTAGCGACATTAGTATCCCCCTCATTGGCTCAGTAGCGTTGTATCACAGCAAACATTATGGTTGGTTTATATGTATGAGGATTGAAAATTACAGTGTTGTTGATATCATTGGGAGCAAAAAATGTGGTGCATGTAGAGAATATGCAATGTTGTTTATGAGAATGGCAGAATATGCCAATTTAACCGTGAGAATGGTACACAATCTTGGAGAGGATCATTCATGGGATGAAGTTCTAATAAATGGGACATGGATAGTGGTAGACCCATCTGCAGGCATATTTAACGCTTCTCCCTCAATTTATGAAGATAAATGGGGCAAGGCCCTCTCTTATGTCTACGCAATATATCCCAATGGCTCAAAAGTTGATATAACCTCCAGATACACTAAGACCGCAACATTAAATATCAATGTTGTTGATACTAACAAGAATCCTCTCCCAAATATTAAAGTTTACGTACTCTCTCATAACTATTTTAAAGATGGTAGATTTACTGGACTAATATGCAAAACAGACTACAATGGGAAATGCACCATAGAACTTGGAGGTGGAGCTTATACATTAGTTGCAAAAAGCGATGGAATTATCCCATTGTATGCTGAGAAATATGTTGTTCTAAATGAAAATAAAACATACCACAAGACAATAATGGTGAGTCGCAATGTCCTTCATATGTCCTATCCAACATGGATAGGAACTATCATCAAGGGATGTGTCAGTATTCTTGTTTGGCTCTCTTTGATCTTCCTAAACGAGATTAGCAAAATTAAGTTTGCCCAGAACTAATTCCCGATAGTCCAAGATTAAAACGTCGCGAAGGCTAAGTTTGGGGGTGGGGCGCGTTAGTCCCGGAGTTTTAAAGAAAACGGGACTGTATGACCCCCTAAAGCAGGCTTTTTCAAAAAGCTTGACCAAAAGAGTCCCTTTCCCTTCAAAAAGGCTGAGATGAGAGCGTGCATTCTCAAGAATTGCCATTAGGAGGAGTGTTTAACCCCAAGAATGGTTCCTTTAAGTGGTTTCACTTTCTTCTGGCGTCCGAAGGACGCCTTGTGGAGAGTGAAACACTGTAAAACCAGCAATTGAAGAGTAAACCCACTCGAGAATCAAGCACGTCAGAATCGCACGCAATTTTTCCGTCAACGCTTCGTGGGAAGCAAAGCTTCCCGACGTGTTGAGA
>NZ_SNUJ01000005.1 GCF_012027395.1 Thermococcus sp. LS1 | reverse complement strand
CGGTTTTGACTTGATCGCCTTCTTTAACGAGTACTCTAAGAATTTTACCCGGCATTGGAGCAGTTACAACCCCCTCACCTGTTGGCGCTGGAGTCGGCGCTGCTGGCGCCGGAACAGGAGCGGGAGCCGGAGTCGGGACGCTAGCAGGGATGCTTGGAGCACTCGGAACTGCTGGGGCGGGAGTACCAGCACTTGCTATCTGGGGCAGATACTTGAGGGCGCTCAGGTCAACCCCTTCAACGCCAACCTCGAACTCAACACCGTCGATGTACAGTTTAAACTTCTGGGCAGTCTTCGGGATTTCTGGTTTTCTAACTCCCTCCTTTCTGGCCTTGAAGAACTCCAGTGCAACCTGTGGGAAGAGGCAGTAAGTTAGAACGTCCTCTTCCTTCTCCAGATAGCCGAGTTCCTCAAGCTCCTTCCTGCACTTCTCTAATGCAGGCTCCAGAAGCTCACCCGGTCTCGCTGATATTGGTTCTTCATCTCCAAGAACCTTCGTCCTTAGCTCGGGGTTTATCTCTGCCGGAGGCCTTCCGTACAGGCCTTTGATGTAGTTCTTGACCTCGTTGGTTATCCTCTCGTATCTTCCGAAGAGGACGTTGAGAACAGCTTGAGTGCCGACTATCTGGCTTGTTGGTGTCACCAGTGGCGGCCATCCCAGATCTTCTCTCACGTGCGGAATCTCCTCGAGAACTTCGTCGAGCTTGTCCAGAGCTTTCATTTCCTTGAGCTGGGTTATGAGGTTGGAGAACATTCCCCCCGGAACTTGGTACTTTAAGACGTATGGGTTCACCATGAGGGTCTCCTTGTGGAGCAGGCCGTAGTACCTCTCTTCAAGCAGCTTTTTGAGGTAGCGCGAGACCTGATGGATCAGTTCCCTGTCGAGGTGAGAGCCGACTGCCTCAGGCAGCGCGTGCCATATCGTCTGTATCCCAGGCTGGGCCGTTCCAAAGGCGAGGGGGCTTATAGCTGTGTCAATGAAGTCTGCCCCGGCCTCGACAGCCTTCAGGTAAGTCGCGACGGCCATTCCAGTGGTCGAGTGGGTGTGAACATTAACTGGGATGCCGTAGGTTTCCTTTATCTCACTCACCAGTTCGTAGGCCTTCTCGGGTGTCAGTAGGGCTGCCATGTCCTTGATGGTAATTACATCGACGTCCAGCTTTAGGAGCTCCTCCACCTTTTTCATGTAATATTCAAGGGTAAAGATTGGTCCAGTTGTGTAAGCTATGGCACCCTGAACCTCAGCACCCACTTCTTTGGCCTTCCTTATCGCAACTTCCATGTTCCTAACATCGTTCAGAGCGTCAAAGACCCTGAAAATGTCGATGCCATTCTTGTGGGCCAGCTCAACGAACTTCTCGACGACATCGTCCGGGTAATGGCGGTAGCCAACGACATTCTGCCCTCTGAGCAGCATCTGGAGCTTCGTCTTCCTTATGTGCTCCCTCAAAAGTTTGAGCCTCTCCCAGGGGTCTTCCTTGAGGTAGCGAATGCAGACGTCGAAGGTTGCTCCTCCCCAGACTTCCATGGAGTAGAAGCCTATCCTATCCATCTTCTCAGCTACGGCAAGCATGTCCTCTGTCCTGAGGCGCGTTGCTATGAGCGATTGGTGTGCGTCCCTAAATGTGGTATCTACTATCTCCACCATTGTGATCACCTGCCTTCTTGTTGGTCACTTAGTATATGCCCACCTAAACGTTAGTTGCCTTAAAAAAGTTCCGACGTTAGAGGAGATATATCACGACAAACGTCGAAAAGAATGAGCAGAAGGGGTTCAGAGAAGCCCCTCAGCCTTGGCAGCCTCTTCCGGCTCTTCATTGCGGTGAATGACCCTGATAAGGGCCTTGATGAGAGGCTCTGGATTCTCGCGCTGGAAGATGTTTCTGCCAACTACGGCACCGGCCCCTCCAGCTTCGATGACGTCGTAAACCACCCTGAGGAAGTCAACTGGATTCTCCGTCTTAGCGCCGCCGCTCAGAAGGACTGGGACTCCCGCTGCGGCATCGACTACCTTGGCAAAGGTCTCCTTCGAGCCAGTCCAGTAGGTCTTTATCATATCCGCACCGCTCTCAACGGCCGCCCTCGCGCCGTACATAACAACACGGTAGTCCTCCTTTTTGCCGTACTTCTCGTTGATGTACGGGCCGCGCGGATAGGCGAACTGCACAACCGGGAAGCCCATGTCGTGGGCGTAGCTCGCTATCTCGGCGAACTGGCGCATCATAACGTCCTCCTGCGGGCTACCCCAGTAAACAGTCGCCGCTATGGCGTCGGCGCCGAGTTTGATGGCATCCTCAACGTAGCCGAGCTGGCTCTGGAGGAGCTGCTCATCTTTTGGTCTGAGGTTGGTCTTGCTGGTGAGCTTTATCATCAATCCTCTGTCAGGCTTCACTTCGTCGCCGGCGAACCTGGCGAGGCCGGGGAGCATCATGACGCCGTCAACGCCGGCGCGCATAACCTTTCTGATGATTATCTTCGGGTTCACGTGCTCCCAGTGCTCCTCAAAATCTGTCGGTCCGTGCTCGAAGCCGTGGTCCATCGCAAATATGAGCGCCCTTCCGTTTCTGCGGAAGAACCTTTTCAGTCTTCTCCTAATCCCAACACTCTGGTATGCATCCATACTAATCACCGAGAGTGATATATAGTTTGGGGGATTTAAGGTTTTCCTTGATGGAAAGTTGTTTAAGTCCAGGATGAGAAGTTCCGCCGGTGGTTTGATGCCAGGACCGGGCAGTAAACTTATCGGCCGTAAAATAGTCCACCTTCCTGAAGTAGATTCAACCAATGAGTACGCCAAGCTCATCGCTCTCAACGAGCCAGAGGGAACAGTGGTGGTGGCGGACAGACAGACCGCCGGAAAAGGGCGAAAAGGCCGCACCTGGGCTTCCCCAGAGGGAGGCCTCTGGATGAGCGTAATCCTGAAGCCTGAGGCTGAGCCCAAGCACCTTCCCAAGCTCGTCTTCATCGGAGCCCTGGCCGTTGTCGATACTCTCTGGAAATTCGGAATTGAAGCGGGCATAAAATGGCCCAACGACGTCTGGATAAACGGGAGAAAAATCTGCGGAGTTCTTACTGAGGGGAGGATCGGGGAGTTCGTTATCCTCGGGATAGGCCTCAACGTGAACAACGAGATTCCGGAGGAGCTGAAGGGGATGGCAACTTCCATGAAGGCCGTTCTGGGCCGGAGGGCCGAGCTGGACGAAGTCCTGCGCGTTCTAATTGAGCGTCTTGATGGCTGGTACACAGTCTTCCTTGAGGGGAGATATGGGGAGATAATCTCCGCCGTGAGGGAGAGGAGCCTTGTCTTGGGCAGGGAAGTTAAAGTCATTGAAGAGGGGATCGAGCTTGTAGGGAAAGCCGTTGATATAGACGACGATGGGGCGCTCATCCTAGAGACCTCGGGGGGTAGGGTGAGGGTTCTTTACGGTGACGTTTCCCTGCGCTTCGTTTAGGTTCAGAGAGAGGAAGAATTCGTATATGAGTGCTGCCCTTGGATTGTGTTGCCAAATCAGCGGATGCGAGTTGCTGTGGCCCTTGGTTCGTCAAGGTGTTTCCATGGGCTTCATGATAACACATTCCTTTGACAAAATGCCAACTTTGTACAACAAAACATTAATATAATGCCCCTAGAAATACATTAGTGCCATTTGGCGCTCAAAGATAGGGGGTGAAGTCAGTGGGGAAGGGGCTGCTGAAAACCTATCTTGAAATTCCGGTTTTACATAAAATCCTCGCGGGCCTTATTTTAGGTGTTGTTTTGGGTCTGCTCCTTCCGGGGTATTCAGCGACGCTCAAGCCGCTCGGAGACCTCTTCATACGCCTGCTGAAGATGCTCGTGATGCCGATAATACTGTTCTCGCTAATAGTCGGCGCCGCCAGCATCAACCCAGCGCGGCTCGGAAGGGTGGGCGTCAAGATAATCGTTTACTATCTGGTCACCTCAGCCTTTGCGGTGTTCTTTGGACTGCTGATGGGCAACATCTTCAAACCTGGAACCGGAATAGACCTGGGAACCGGCGCTGGAAAGGCTATAGAGGCAGAGGCTCCGTCGCTCGTCCAGACGCTCCTCAACATCGTCCCGACCAACCCCTTCGCAGCACTTTCGAGCGGTCAGGTTCTGCCCACAATATTCTTCGCCATAGTCTTTGGAATAGCTATCAGCTACCTCATGAACAGTGAAGATGAAAGGATCAGAAGCTCAGCTGAGACGCTCTTCAGAGTTATGGATGCCGCCGCCGAGGCGATGTACAAGATAGTCGCTGGTGTCATGCAGTACGCTCCAATAGGTGTCTTTGCTCTGATTTACTACGTCATCGGCCAGTTCGGCCCGAACGTCGCCGGACCGCTCGTTAAGGTTGTCGTAGCGGTTTACCTTGGCCTCATCCTCCAGATACTCTTGGTCTACGGTGTCCTGCTCAAGGTCTTTGGCATCGACCCGTTTAAGTTCCTTAAGAAGGCCAAGGACGCTATGATTACTGCTTTTGTTACCAGGAGTTCCAGTGGAACGCTGCCAGTTACAATGCGCGTTGCCGAGGAAGAGATGGGCGTTGACAAGGGCATATTTTCCTTCACCCTGCCGCTTGGCGCAACGATAAACATGGACGGAACGGCGCTCTACCAGGGTGTCACGGTGCTCTTCGTTGCGAACGCAATAGGCCAGCCGCTGACGCTTGAGCAGCAGCTCGTGGTCATCCTCACAGCTGTACTCGCCTCGATTGGAACCGCTGGCGTTCCGGGTGCGGGAGCCATAATGCTGGCCATGGTGCTCCAGAGCGTCGGCCTCGAACTCGTTGAGGGAAGTCCAGTAGCTTTGGCCTATGCCATGATACTCGGAATCGACGCAATACTTGACATGGGCAGGACGATGGTAAACGTCACCGGCGACCTGGCAGGAACGACCATTGTTGCCAAGACGGAAGGAGAACTGGACTCTTCCAAGTGGACGAGCTGAACTCTCTGCCCTTCTCACTTTTTCCCAGTTTTAGATGACCCTCTCTTCTGGCCTCTCTGGGATAAAGTTAAATACTCCAAAGTGGCGCTAACTACCAGCACAGATAGAATGGAGGTAATGTGTAATGAAGCGAGTGCTGGCGGTGCTTCTTGCCGCGATTCTGCTGACCCCTCTCATCGGCCAGAACTTCGGGCTTGCGGGGGATTTCCAGCCGAAGACCTACAAGCAAGACTTCGTCTTCACAATTCAGGTTTTCCCTAACGGGAGCGCCAACATAACCATGAAGGTTGTCTGGACTGAACCGAAGGATGAAATCGCGAAGCAGATCGAGATGATACTCAACGAGACCAACCAGAGCAATATGACCGTTGAGGAGGCCATCAAAAAGTTTGAACAGGAACAGCTCAAGAGGTACGTTGAGGGCCTTACCCAGTCCGGCATGCAGCTCGTCAACGAGAGCATAAAATCCTATGGAATAGAGAGCGGCGACAACATTACCATTGTCTTCAACGCCATAGCCCTCAACTTCGCCAAATACTATTCCTACGGTGATTATTGGGAGGTTCAGGTCGACCCAACGAGGGGCTATGCAACTCTTGCCATCCCGGACACGGGTCTCCCCTTTGCAATCGATATAAACAACACCTTCATCGTGAGGCTCCCTGAAAATGCGACCCTTCTGAGCTATCCCAGGCCTTTCGCAAAGCAGTACAACCAGAGCAGGTTCTTTGTAACGGCCGAAGCTCATGGGGACACGGTTATAATAACGTCCTACATCTACCTTGAGCCTTTCCTCCCGCCGGAGGGCTATCAGGCGCTCTTTGGAGATTATCAGGACTCCTACATTCGCTATAAGGCCCCCTATAAGGGCGAGGAGCAGTATCAGAGGAGTGTTATGAACGAGTACGTTACGCTTGACGTCTACGCCAACGGCAGCGTCAGGCTTCACATGAGGGACGAGTACGTTGAGCCTCTCTCCGAGGTTGTCGCGAGGAAGGCAGAGATAGTCGCCTACGGTGTTCAGAACGTCACAGAGTACATCCTGAGAACCTACTCAATAGCCCTGGGCTATCAGGGCGCCCTTGTTGACCATGGTAGAGTGACCATCCTCGGTCTCAACGAGACCGAAGCTCCGCTCGTCATCGACGCCGAGTACATGCTCAGGAACTTCACCAAGTTTGAGAACGGCTCCTACGTCTATTCCTTTGACCCGACGATGGCAATAACCAACAGCCTACCTGACAGGGTTGAATACGAAGTGAACCACACCCTTTATCTAACCATCAACCTTCCGGAAGGCTCGAAGATCCTCGAGATTCCTGAGAACATCAGCAAAGACCTGAACGGCAACAGGTTCACCCTGACTACCGTCGTTCAGGGTAACACGATAAAAATTACCTCGAACGTCTTCCTTCGCTACGGTGCTCCAGCAGAGGATGTTAAGGCCTTACTCGCCAACTACACGACCGCCACAGTAAGGTACACCCTGCCGGAGGAGAAGAAGGGCCTCAGCACTGTCCAGATAGCGGGCATCGTTGGTGCGTTGGTGCTTATAGGTCTAGCCATCTTCATCTGGAAGAAGCGCTGAGCATTTCTTTCTTTTCGATATTCATTTAAACCTGCTTTCCAACTTTTCTAAGGTGGTCTGAATGACGAGGAAGCTCTACTATGAGGACGCCTACCTTAAGGAAGCAAAAGCGAAGGTTCTTGAGATTATGGAGGGTGCACTCCTCCTTGACCAGACGATTTTCTACCCTACCGGCGGCGGTCAGCCCCACGACAGGGGGACGATAAACGGCGTCGAAGTTCTGGACGTCTATAAGGACGATGCTGGAAACGTCTGGCACGCCGTTGCTGAGCCAGAGAAGTTCAAGCCCGGCGACGAGGTCGAGCTCAAAATAGACTGGGACTACAGGTACAAGCTCATGCGCATCCACTCGGCCATGCACCTCCTCGAGCACGTCCTCAATGATGTTCTTGGGGAAGGCAACTGGGAGCTCTACGGCAGCGGGATGAGCGCCGAGAAAGGTAGGTACGACATCCTCTATCCGGAAAACGTTAACCAGTACAAGGAGAAGATCATAGAGCTGTTCAACAAATACGTCGACGAAGGTGGCGAAATGAAGATTTGGTGGGAAGGGGAGACGCGCTACACTCAGATAAGGGACTTCGAGGTCATTCCCTGCGGCGGGACGCACGTGAAGGACATAAAGGAGATAGGACACCTCAAGAGGCTCAAGCGCTCCAGCCTCGGAAAGGGCAAGCAGAGGCTTGAGATCTGGCTTGAGGACTGAGCTTTATTCTTTTTTGAAAACGTAGAAATACCTCTCCAGGCTCTTGTGCACGCGCTGGTAGTACTTGCCGACCAGCTTAAAGCCGATCTTCTCAGCCTCGGCTTCCCCATCGAAGCTCGTGGGGAACGCTATCGCCAGCCTGCCGCCGTCTTCAAGGACGTTGTAGATGCTCCTCAGGGCTTTCCTGTAAAGCTCGTCCCTCGCCCTTCCGGCAAGAGTTGCCGAAGTCCCGTAGGGCGGGTCCGTTGCTACGGCTTCAAACTTCTTGTCCGGGAAAAGCTCCTCCAGCTTTGTCGCGTCGCCGAGCCTGAGTTCGTAGTCCTTAACACCAAAGTGCTCGAGGTTGAGCCTTGCCCCTTCAACCATCTCGGGTTTTATGTCAACACCATAAACCTTGAGGCCTATCAAGCCGGCCTCCATCAGTATCCCGCCGGCACCCATGAAGGGGTCGAGGACTTCCTCTCTTGCCTTCGTCAGGTTCACCAGCGCCCTTGAAATCCGCGGGTGGAGTGAAATCGGCCGGAAGAACGGCCTATGGTGGGCCTTTCTCCTTTCGAAGTCTTTGGGATCGAAGAAGCGGTATCTTATCCCCGCGTAGAGCTTTTCGCCGCAATAGACCCTCACAAGGGTGTCCGGTTTCGAAAGGTTCACGCGGAAACCTTTGCCGTGTATCACCGCCCCCAGCTTCCTCGGAAGGTCGGTAACGTCATACCTGCAGTTGGCCATGGTCTCTGTGTCCACCTTGAAGGTTCCGCTTATCGGCCACTCAATTTCTTTGGCCTTTTCCAAGAGTTCCTCTAGGGAGTCGGCCTCGATTAAGAGCTCTCCATACTCATGGGCCAGGCCGAGGCGGTTCAGGTAGGGAAAAGCCCTCTCATCGGTGTCGAGCTTGAGGAACAGATAATCCTGACCCGCTATTTCACCGCCCGAGAGCTCGAGCATAGCCTTAACTTCATCCCTGGCCATCTCTGGAAGGTTTCCGAGTATCTCTAGGTAGAGCATATTGGTCGCTTTATCCTTTCTTTTAAAAATTTGCCGCCGGACTTTACCGGGATATGGGCTTCATAATAGCGAGCAGAAGCAAGATTACATTCCCAACATGGAGGAAACTGTCGGTTATGTAGAGTGACAGTTCAGCCATACCGGGTACTGCGGGCACGTTCTCTTCTATGTGCGTGTCTAAGAGCAAACCGAAAACTCAATGGATATAAAAACTGCTGCCCTTGGCCATAGAGCCACCAGTCCTTTTCCATTTATTTGAAAATCCAGATATGAAAAAGGGCAGACGGTATAGACCACCAACACCAACGTTGCTGTTCTGAGAGTGAAGTGCATCGGAGTGGGTTCATATAATCGGATTACCTATAATGACCTCTCCATTTATGATATCGAACTCGTAGAAATCTGTTCCTCCTCCAGGAGACTTCTTTATCCTGAGACCGCGGGTTATTTTGAATTCATCAACTTCCTCAATAATATCTATAACATGGGTGGCATAGTTCTCGAACACGGCTAGGCTTTTGCTGTTGATGAGCCTTTTGTCAAGGAGGACTACCATGACTGCCTTCTTTTCTTGAACTATCGTAACGAGTTCTGAAAACAGTCTGAACACAATGCTCGAAGACTGGAAAACGAGGAGTGGGTGAAGAAGGAAGAACCCCACACTTGAGCCTTCTGGGACGTTTCTGAGAATGTAGGATATCTTATAAAGTTCCTCCTGATACATATCCCGTCCAAGAACTACCATCTCTATTTCCCGTAGATTAAAGCGTTTCTCGAACTCTTCCCTGAGCTGGGATGTAACGAACGCAACGGCTTTTTCCTTGTTGGTCTGTAGCATACTTACCGCTATCTCCTCGCCCAAAGTACCTACCGTCTCTATTAGGATCATACTGCCTTCAGGGACTTCGCCCAGCAATTTATCGAGCTTTTTTATTCCCGTTTTCATTTTCAGTCACTCAACGAAGATGTTTTCATTATTGTAAACCCTAATTCCACCAGTGGTTATCTTGTAGGGCCTAATTTGTTCATCAAAGGAGCTTCCTCGGAATTTCCGGATTATAATCCCTCTTAGTATCCGCCCGCTTACTTCAAGGGTCTTAAGTTCTATGACCCCACTTACCAGGTACTCCTCCACATCACTGGTCTTTAAATCAGAAGTTAAAATGACAGTGGCACCAAGCTCGGATAGTGACTTCAGGAAACCTATGAACGTTGTCCTGTAATCCAGTTCGTCTTTCACTGTGAGCTTCAGCATTGTTAAAGGATCAATAGCCACCCTTGAATAATGTTTAGATTTAACTTTGTCTTGAATTGAGCTCATTAATTTTTCGAAACTCTTTCCAAACGTCTCATAGAATGTGCCAGCAAAGATGTTGTGTGTCATGTCTGTAACAGGGGTTGCATCTATTGCATCGAATTTAGGATCGTCCAAGTTAAACCCCATCTTTGACATATCCTCCTTTAAGGTTTTAAGGGACTCCTCAAGTGTCACGTAGAGGACGTTTTCACCGTTTTTCACGCCTTCAGTGAGGAATTGAATGGTGAGAGTGGTTTTTCCCGTTCCCGGGCCACCTTTAACCAGGTACGTTCTCCCGGGGATTAGTCCTCCTCCAAGCATCTTGTCCAGGCCTTTTATCCCTGTGGATACCCTTCCCATAATACCCACCTAAAGCTACTCACCTATTGAAGAACTATGCGCTGATTGTATATATAAGTTATTAATTGCAAAGTATTTAGGTTGCGGGAAATGCGTTTTCTGTTTTGATATCTCCCACTTATGGTGTGGAAGTTATTGTTTTATTTGATGACTTTGATAACGGTCACCTTTGATACCCTTATTTTTATGTAGGGGGTCTGCTACTTTTTGATTTCTACTGAGAGTATCCTAGACTTCTTTGTCGCGGCGTCAACGGCTTTCATTATGGCCGTTCTTATCTTTCCTTCCTCCAGCTCAAAGATACCATCTATTGTAGTCCCTCCCGGCGTTATTACCATATCTCTGATCTCTGCAGGATGGTTTTCGCTCTCTAAGAGAAGCTTTGCGGTTCCAAGCAGAGTCTGTGCCGCAGCAAGCTTGGCAACGTCCCTTGAGAGGCCAACCCTGAGCCCGCCATAAATCATGGCCTCCAAGAACACGGAAACATAGGCCGGTCCTGAACCGCTTAGGCCAGTTATGGCGTCCATATGCTCTTCCTCGACCTGTAGACATTTTCCGAAGGAACTAAAAAGACTTTCAACAGTTTTTATATCTTCATCGGTTAGTCCATCTGACGTATAGGCCGTGAATGACTCTTTGACTAAAATGGCTATGTTGGGCATTGCCCTCACGAACTTGGCTTTCGGCGCCAGTCGTTTGAGACTTCTAAGGGGGATCCCAGCGGCCAGTGAAACCACGAGCTTGCCCCTTATGGCTTTCTCAATTTCCTCGAGGATCCCCGCCACTTTGTTTGGCTTGACTGCTATGAAAACTACCTCCGCCCATTCTGCGGCCTTGACGTTATTCCTGATGACCCTGACGCCGTGTTCCTCTAACCACCTGGCCTTTTCGGTGTTCCTGCGCGTTGCGATTACAGAATGGCCCGCCTCAGCCAAAGCTTTTGCGACCGCCCCACCTATTGTCCCAGCACCTATAACGGCTATTCTCAAGCCAATCACCCCAACAGCGTCTCCATTGCCTCGTTTACATCCTCAACGTCTCTTCCCACTATGATGGCCTTGAAATCTGCCCCGTATTTTTCCCGGTAGTTCCTAACCAGGAGCTCGTCGTTCACGGTGTCCCCTATGTAAACTCCCCCTTCACCCCGGGTGAGGTGCCATATTGCCCTCGGATCGGGCTTCACGTAGAGCTCCCTCGTCACGGCCTTCTCGAAGTGGAAGCCTATGAGCTTCTCCGCCAGCTCAAGCTCCAAGGCGCTTCTCCCCGTTATAACGCCGAGCTTGAACCGCTTTTTGGCCATCTCGAGCAGTTCCGCCCTTACTATTGGCTTCTCTCTCTTCCAGAGGCCATCGAAGTCGAAGAGCCTTCCCGGGTAGTGCTCACCCAAGTAAAATGTGTTAAAAACCCGCTCAATGCTCCCGTTGAAGAGTCCAATCCCAAACCTCTCGCGAACCCAGTTTATTCCTTCGCCCTCCGGAAACTCCTCTATGAGCCCTTCAACGTCTCCGGCTATCGCAAAGAGTATCAGCGCCTCGCTGACCTTGAAGTCATCACCAAAAGCTCCCTTCCGTCTAAGCTTCCTTATCCAGTCTAGCTTGATTCTCTTCTTAATCTCGAAGAGTCCGAGGAAGTACTCCACCGTGAGCTTTGTGGCTAAGTCGTAGCTTTCACGAACATCAATCAGAACGCCGTCAACGTCGAAGATGATCCACTTCATCCTCTCCCCTCCATGAACTCCTTTAACGCTCCAATCAGCTCGTCGTTCTCCTCCTTTTTGCCGACGGTAACCCTTATGTGTCCCTCCAATCTCCCGCCGAGCTTTCTCACCACGATGCCTTTTTCAAGTAAAAATTCATAGGCATTAAGCTTCATCAGGATGAAGTTGGCCTCGCTCGGATACGCGTAGTCCTTGAACTCCCGATAGATCCTCTCACGCTCCTTGATTATGTAGCCGATGTTCCGTTTGACTAGATCGTAGTGGTCGAGCATGAGCTCCGCTATCTTCATTGAGATGGAGTTCAGAGCAAAAGGCGGTTTGATTCGGTGGAGGTAGTCTATTACCTCTTTACTCCCGACTGCATAGCCAACCCTGAGCCCTGCAAGCCCGAAGGCCTTTGAGAACGTCCTCAGGACTATTAAATTGTCGTACTCGCTGATTAGGTCCACGTTGCTGCCCTTTGCAAACTCTGCGTATGCTTCATCCAAAACGACCGGAGCACCGGTTTCAAGGACGCTTATTATCTTTTCTCTATCTTGAGCGTTGCCTGTGGGGTTGTTTGGGGAGCAGATAAAGAGTGCCCTGGCGTTTTCTGCATACTCCTCGACGTTCTGAAGTCTGAAGTTCTCATCTAATGGGACGTCAATTAAATCGATCCCTTCGAACTTTGCAAAGAAGCCGTACATCCCGAAGGTGGGGGAGCTTATGACTACGTGATCCCCATCAAAGAGCTTCAAAATTAGGCTTATCAGCTCATCGCTCCCGTTTCCGACGATTATGTTTTCTTTGTCAAGCCCTAAAAACTCTGCTATCCTTTCCCTCAGCGGGTCGGCGGTGATGTGAGGGTATCTGTTGAAGGGAACCCGCTTTAGCTCTTCAAAAATCTCCTCCTTTATCTCGGGCGGTAAATCGAAGGGGTTCTCGTTCTTGTCAAGCCATATCCTGTAATCTCCCTCCAAAACTTTATAGGGCTGGAAAGATTTAACAAGAGGCCTAATCCTCATTTCCTGCGCCTCCTCAGCTCGGTCATAACCTCACCCAAACTTATGCCGTTGTATGCTAGGAGAACCAAGAGGTGGTAGAGCATATCGGCGGTCTCGTAGATTATCCTCTCCTTGTTCTCTGCGACGAGTACCTCAACGGCTTCCTCCCCGAACTTCTTGTAAATCTTCTCTTTCCCTTCAGCAAAGAGCTTTGAGGTGTAAGAGCCATCAAGGGGCTTCTCCTTTCTCTGCTTTATCAGCTCTTCAAGCTCTCTCAGGATTGTGAGCGAGTAGTCTATTCCGCCGGCGATTCTCTCAGGCTCTCCTAACTTTCTGTAAAAGCATGAGTAATTCCCCGTGTGGCATGCAGCACCAACCTGCTCAACAATTAAAAGCAGGGCATCGTTATCACAGTCTATCCTTATCTCCTTGACCTTCTGAACATTGCCGCTGACTTCCCCCTTCATCCTAATTCTGTCCTGTGAGCGCGAATAGTAGTGGGCGTAGCCCGTTTCAAGCGTTTTCCTCAATGCTTCCCTGTTCATGTAGGCCAGCGTTAAAACTTCTCCCCTCGTGTCCTGAACGATTACGGGAATGATTCCGCCGTTCTTCTCCCAGTTGACCTTCTTAATCAGCTCCTCCATGCTACCACCTCAGTAGTCCAGCCTCACGGGTATGCCCTTCCCAGCCAAATACTCCTTCAGCTCCCTGACAGTGTATTTCCCGTAGTGGAAGATTGAAGCTGCCAAAGCAGCCTCTGTTCCAATCTTGAAAGCTTCGTAGAAGTGCTCCGGACTTCCAGCGCCGCCGGAGGCAATGACTGGGATATCAACTGCTTCAACGATGGCTTTGGTTAAGGGAATATCAAAGCCCTTCTGGGTTCCATCGGTGTCCATGCTCGTGAGCAGTATCTCACCGGCACCAAGCCTCTCGACTTCTTTGGCCCACTCTACTGCGTTAATCCCCCTCGCCTTCCTTCCCCCGTGGGTGTAAACCTCCCAGTACTCCCCGTTCCACTTTGCATCAATCGCTATCACTAAATTCGCAGAGCCGACAACTTCTGCCGCTTCCCTCACGAGCTCAGGGTTGTTTACTGCGGCAGTGTTGAGAAAAACTTTATCCGCTCCACTTTTGATTATCTCTCTTATCTCTTCGACGCTCTTTATCCCCCCTCCGACGGTGAAGGGGACGTATATTTCCTCCGCTATCCGCTTAACGAGGTCGAGCAGGATTTTCCTCTTCTCAAACGATGCCGTGATGTCGAGGAAGACGATCTCATCTATCCCTTCTTCCTCGTATCTCCTGGCGAGCTCTATTGGGTCGCCAGCATCTCTGATGTTCTGGAACTTTATTCCCTTGACGACTCTCCCATCTTTTATGTCAAGAGCAGCTATAATCCTCTTGGCTAACATTCCAGAACCTCCAGAAGCTCTTTCAGGCTAACCTCACTCTCGTAGAGGGCTTTTCCGACTATGGCTCCAGAGAAGCCGACCCCCCTCAGCTTGAGCACATCATCCACGCTCGAAACTCCCCCGGCGTAGATGAACTCCTCATCCTTCCAAAACCGCTCTATGCTTTCTATCCCCGTCAGCGTGCCGTCCCTCTCGATTGATGTGTAGATGAACCTGTCCACGTACTCCCTGAGCATCTCGTAGGCTTCCCCGACCTTAAGCGAGCTCTCCTCGAGCCATCCCTTAACCGCTATCTTCCCGCCCCTTGCATCGAGGCTGACTGTTATCCCGCCGAAGTCGCCGGTTATCCTCTCCAGGAACTCGAGGTCGAAGGCCTTCGTGCCGATTATGACGTTCTCGGCGCCGATTTCGTATGCTTTTGCTATGCTCTCATAGGAGCGGAAGCCCCCTCCGACCTGGACTTTAAGCCCTGTTTCCTCTATTATCTCCTTCACAACGTCAAGGTTCTGTGGCTTCCCTGTGAAAGCTCCGTCTAAGTCCACGACGTGGATTTTATCAACGAGCTCCGCAAATCTGCTTGCTATCCCCACAGGATCACCGTAGACCTTCACTTTCTCCTTCTGCCCCTTGTAGAGGCGCACGGCTTTTCCACCCATGAGGTCAATGGCTGGATAAATTCTCATCTCACAACCTCCTGAAGTTTGCTAAAAGTCTCAACCCGTTTCTGCTCGACTTTTCAGGGTGGAACTGCACCGCGAAGACGTTGTCCCTGCAGACTGCCGAGGTAAAGACGACCTCGTCCCCCTTGGACTTGTAATCGGTAACTCCGGCGATTATGCCCTCGTCCGCTGGCTGGGCGTAGTAGGAGTGGACAAAGTAGAAGTAAGCTCCGTCCTTTATGCCATCAAAGAGCTTGCATTCTTTTTTCTGCCACACCTGGTTCCAGCCTATGTGCGGCGTTCTGACTCCCCTAAACCTCACAACGTTACCCTCGAAGACACCTAGGCCCTTACCATTGCTTTCTTCACTCCACTCAAACAGCAATTGAAGTCCAAGACATATCCCAAGGAACGGCTTCCCGTCGTTTATAGCATCCAAGATAACTCCCCTCAAAGGCTCAAGCTTCTCCATCACAGCGCCAAAGTTTCCAACCCCTGGCAGGACTATTTTCTCAGCTTTTTCTATTTCATATGGGTCGCTCGTAATTACCCCTCCGAGGGCTTTCCTCACGTTGGCCAAGTTGCCTATGCCGAGATCAACTATTGCAATCACCACAGCACCCCCTTTGTGCTCTCCAAACGCTCACTTTCTCTCAAAGCCTGTCTTAGAGCAATGCCGAGTCCCTTAAAGGTCGCTTCGATTATGTGGTGGGCGTTTATTCCAGCCAGCTGCTTCACGTGGATTGTTGCATTCAGCGTCCTCGCCAGCGCCCAGAGGAACTCCCTGACGAGCGTAACCTCGAAGCCCTCTTCGCTCTCCTTCACGTCAAGCTCAAGGTTTAGGTAGGGCCTTGAGATGTCCACGGCGACCAGAACCAGTGCATCGTCCATAGGCATTACGGCATTTCCGAAGCGCGCTATCTTTTTGCCCATAATTTTCTCCCTAAGCTCCTCTCCGAGGACTATACCCAGGTCTTCCCATAGGTGGTGCCTCAAATCGTAGCTCGCCCTGATGCTGACATTCTGCTCCATGTAAAAGAATAAAGCGGTGAGGAGGTGGTCGAACACCCTATCTCCCGTCTCTATGCCTCCCTCAACGCCAATCTCCACAGTTATGTCAGTCTCTTTCGTTTTGCGCCTCATTTTCTAACCTCCATGCTCCTTTTGTGCATCTCAAGTCCTTCAATTTCAGCCAGGCGAATTCCTAGATATCTCTCCGCCAAGAACTCCTCTCTGCTGACGTAGGCCAAGCTAATCCTCTTCATGAAGTCCATAACTGTCAAAACTCCGCTGAACTTCGCTGCTCCTCCTGTCGGAAGGACGTGATTGACGCCGAGGAAGTAGTCAGCCGCTGGCACTGGCGTGTACTCCCCGAGGTATATCGCTCCCGCGTTGTCTATGAGGTCAACCAGTCCCATCGGGTTCTCGGTGATTATCTCCAGGTGCTCTGGAGCTATCTCGTTAGCCTTTTCGGCGCATTCCTCAAGGCTCTCACAGAGAACGACCTCGATTCCGTCCCTGCTGCAGTACTCTGCCAGCTCTCTTGAAGTCGTCAGGAGCCAGGCCTTGCTGTCCTTTCCGTGCTCAAGCTGGGAGAGTAAGTCGTAGAGGACGTATTCTTTGTTCGCGCTCTCATCGGCTATAACTGCTATCTCCGACGGTCCAGCCAAGCTGTCAATTCCCACAACACCGAAAACCTGCCTCTTTGCCTCGTTCACGAACTTGTTGCCCGGACCAAAGATTTTGTCCACTTTCTTCATTCCAATGCCGTAAGCCATTGCTCCAATCGCCTGAATCCCGCCGAGCTTGTAGACCTCTTTAATGCCGAGGAGCTTTGCCACGTAGAGGACGTAGGGGTTAACTTTGCCATTTTTGGGTGGTATTGTAACCGCTATCTCCTTAACGCCCGCTATCTTTGCTGGAACCCCGACCATCATGAGCGTCGAGGGCAGAGGCTTTCCTCCCGGGACGTAGATTCCTATCCTCCTAATTGGCTTGTAGATTATGCCGTAAAGCGAGGCGTTCTTTATGTAGAGCTTATCGTTCTCAAGCTGCTTCTCGTGGTAAAAGCGGATTCTTTCTATTGTACGCTTGATGATCTCCTTGTCTTTTTCTGGAATCAGCCTCTCAGCTTCTTCGAACTCCTCCTCGCCTACCAGAAATTCGCCCTCGTAGCCGTCGAACTTCTTTGAGTATTCCTTCACCGCTTCGATGCCCCTCTCCCTTATATCCTTCAAAATTCCAGCCACGTAGCTTTCCAGCTCAAAATCCATCTCTAACAACCTCCTTAATTTTTAAAACGAGCTCGTTAATTTCGTCAAACTTCGTCTTCTGGGAGATTCTGTTCACCAAGAGCAAAGCCGAAACGTCCATAATCTTCTCCACCTCAACTAAGCCGTTAGCCCTCAACGTATTCCCCGTCTCAACTATGTCAACGATGGCATCCGCAATCCCGATTTTTGGAGCGAGCTCAATGCTCCCGTGGAGCTTTATCACTTCAACTTCAACTCCATTCCTCTCGAAAAACTTCCTCGCGAGGTTTGGATATTTGGTGGCTATCCTGAACCCGTCCATCTCTTCAACGCTGACCGCATTCTCTTTGGGCATCGCCAGGCTCAAGCGGCACTTCCCAAAAGGCAGCTCGAGAGGAACGAGGACGTCGCTTCCCCTCTCCTCCACGACATCGCTTCCTGCTATGCCGACATCTATGCCGTGCTCTACATACACGGGCACATCAAAAGCCCTCGCAAGGAGAAGCTCATACCTGCCGTTTCTCACTATCAGTTCCCGGGTCTCTGGTGGTTTAAGCTCAATGCCTGCTTTTCTGAGGATTTCAAGCGAACCCTTGAACAATCTTCCTTTGGGCAGGACAAACCTCATTCTTCCACCTCCACTGGAATGCCGAGCTTAACAAGCTCCTTTGCAAGCCTGTACACTTCCTTCAGCTCCCCTCTGATTCTCTTTCTGCTCTTCTCTATTTTGCCGTCAAAGAGCTTTGAGAGTGCATTTAAGTCAAAGGCGAATCCAAAGGCTTTTGTACCCTTGAAGACATACTCGCCTCCGCCGCCCAAGGGCTTGCCAATCTTTGGAGAATAGACCTCAAAGATTACGTCGCTATAGTAGGGCAGGGGTCTTATCGTGCCGAAATCTATGAAGACCCTCCTGTCGTCAAGGGCCTCGATAATTTTGTTGAGCTTTTCATATCCGCAGCTCTTTCCTCTAAAGTTGAACAGCTGCCAGAGCTCCTCCTTTTTTTCTTCACTTATGGGCAATCTCTCGATAATTTCGAAGTTTCTCCTCGTCAGGGCTCTGAAGATCTCTGCCCTAAATTCTTCAACTCCTTCAACGGCACTTTCCCAGACTTTTAGGCTGCCGATGTCGATGTAAAAGTCCTCAATGCCGAGCGCCTCGAGGGAAGTTATAACAGTTAAAAGAACCTCGACCTGCATTTTGATGTCTTCTCCGCCGATGAACTCAACTCCAGCCTGCCACTTCCCTCTAATCCCTCCGTCCAACACTTCGCTGATATAGTAGAGCTTAAGTTTCCTGGGCTCTTTGAGGTTTGCAAGTATCTGAGATGTCAGGTCTGGCTTTATTACATAAAATCCGTTGTTGTACGCAAATTTTGTTCCTTTTCTCAGCTCCTCGCTGAACTCTTCTATCGTCGGCAAAAATATCTCTCTGTAACCCCAAAGCTCAAATGTCCGCCTTAAATATTTTGTAATATCCGCTAGCCTCTCTGATTCGGAAAACAAATCCTTCTTCACAATAACCCCTCCAAGAGCTTTTGGATGAAAATATCCCCTGCTAAATAGCGCCTAACCAAGCTAAATGCTCTAGAACAGTCAATGATGATGGCAGTAGCTCACCAGAAAAGCGGATACGCTGAAGTAGCTCAGCTGGGAGTATATAGTTCTCAAGTTTTTGGGCAGTTTTCTGGCCTTCATTTTTAATCCCTCCGCTGTGGATGAGGTGTTTGTTGGAATATTTAAAAGCTTATCCGAGAATCTTTTGTCAAAAATGTTGGTAATATACAAAAATTTTGTCATAATATCTGAAAACTGCGCGAAGAACCTGGCAGATATATCCAAAAATGACCGCCTACGAGTCTTCCGAAAATGTTAATAGACTTGAAAGCTAGGTAGATATGGTGATTTTGCATGGAGATAACCGACAAAGAGGTTTTTGAGATTGCCATAAACTCTGAGATTAGGGCCAAGGAAGCCTATGAAAAACTCGCTTCTGTAATTAAAAGCGACATTATAAGAGACGAAATTCTCTTCCTGGCGAAGGAGGAAGACAAGCACCGCGAGATAATCGAGAAGATGGCCGAGAAGTTCGAGGGCGAGAGGACTGAGCCGAAGAAGATAGAGATCGATGTTATGGCCGAGTTCAAGGTCATAGCCGAGAAGATGGCCGAAGTCATCAAGAAGCCCGATGCCAACATCGATGAGATTTACGAGATAGCTATGCAGGCTGAACTCGTCAGCGAGAAGCTCTACAAGGAGCTCGCAGGCTACGCTGCCACCGAGAAGACCCGGCTCATCCTTGAGATGCTCGCCGATATGGAGAGGAACCACTACAACATCCTCAGGAAGCAGTACGACTACATAATGCGCTACCCCGAGCTATACAAGGAGGAGTTCTACGATCAGCTCATGAAGGACATCAACTTCAACTTTTGACTCCTCTTCTTTACTTTACTCGGTGTTTAGTTTGATTTGCATATCGAGTTTGATTTTTATAGTTATCTGAGTTGTTTTATTGAACTCTCTAACACCGAAAGGCTAATAAACGATTGAGATGCAACATTAAGTGCAAACTCCGTTTGGTGAGGGGCGATGCCAAGGAAAGTGGTGGCCTTGTTCCTTTTGGGAGTTTTGATTTTTGTAACGACTGCCGTGGTAGCAACTAACCTCAGCGATGTTGAGCCGCAAGTGATTTCGGATCCTCTAGTACGGGATACTGGAAGCTTTTCAATACCCCAAGGGGACTTATATACATGGATAAGTGGATATGCAAGTCAAAGTAACCCTGGCCTCCTGTATAATGTATACGGAGGAGCTGGGGACTCTGGAATTTGCCAAGTATATACGTACAGTTTTGATCCATTTACTGTCAGTACACTTCATAAAGCCTGGTTCTCAGCCCAGATTTCTACAAAGGGATGGTGCTATGATGTACGTATAATCTATGCTGAAATTTCTTGGGTTCCTGGATGATATGATGATATATTGTGTGGTCACTTTACAATTTTTTATTTCTTGTTAGACTAAATCATCACAAACTAGGGGGTGTTGATGATTAGGATCAACAAAAAAACTATTATTATATTAATTGTCATAGTTATCCTCTCTTTCCAAGGGTCAATCCTGCTAGTTAATGCAACTCCCTACTGGTTCAAGGAAGGGATTTATGCAAAATATATCTCAAAAGAACCAGAAGGAATGGATTTGATAAAAATTAAGATTTCAGACCGTGAGGCAATTGTCTTTTACTGTCACCAAATTGAGTTCACGTGGCGCGTCCTCAAGGTCACCGACGATAAGGCACAGATGGGGGTTCTGCTTCAAGGATTCAGCTGCACAAGGAAAAAGTGGGATGTTTTGGATGAAGACATCGCCAGGGAGTTGCTCCAAGGGTACCAAGAGAGATACAACTTCACCGGCGGGGGGTGCATAACGGTGGAGTCTGAAACAATAAACGTCACGGTATGTGAAGACAGCTACATGGAGCAGACGGAGCGTTATAGGGCCGCTTTGGGAATAGCGGAAGGAAGAGGCCACTTATTCAATGAGTCATACATACCTGAAAACTTTACTCGGAGCGGAACCTTTGAGCTCGACCTGAAGACGGGCGATATCTATGTCAACGGGAGTCCCGTGGGAAAGAACTTCCTCTGGGCCGAAAACCCGGCCAACATGACCGGGCTTGAGATACTTTCAGGTCTGAAAATTGAAGATGTTCGGGAAATAAATTCCACTATACTCACATATTATGGCGACTTCAACGCTCCGATCTATATGGCTCAAACTAATATGATAAGTGTTAGTGATATTGGGCTCTCCGGAAAGGATCTTTTCTTCTATGATGGATCAAGCGGCCTTGCAATATCACTTTTCATGCCCTTCAGTCCACTGTGGGAAATTATGGGAGTATCTGGGACATCTATAGCAGATACATACCTTCAAATGAAATACAGAGATGAAATCCAGAAGAGCAACAAGATGCCGCCCTTTGGCCTCGTCTTAGCCGAGACCAACATAGACTTCACAAAGCCCGCGGAGCTTCCCGAGGAGGGCCCCTCGAAAACTGCCGTCTTGGCCCTCGTGGGTGTCACTGTAGTTTTAGTCGCGCTCTTCCTCCGGAGGTGGAGGAGTTGAAAGAGGTTCTCTGCTGGGAGCTCCGCTCACCTTTAAGTCTGGCCTTGGCCTCGGCTGGGGCCGTTCTCGTTGGAACCGTGATGAAGAGGTACTACCTCGTCTGGAGTGTCAGCTCTCATGGGAGGCCTTACGGGGTGGAGGTACTCGGTTCGGTTTTCAGGGAGGCCTTTACCGGCGACGTGTACCTGCTGCTGGCCCTCCTCGTACCCTTCATAATAACCCTCGCAGTGAGGCTGGAGAGGGACGAGGGCGTTGCTCTCTCTGTGTACTCCCTCCCGGTTTCGAGGGCCAAAATCCTCCTCGCCAAGTTTCTGGCAGCCTTTATCACCCTCTTCCTCTTCGTCTTTGCCGTGTATCTCCTCGTCTTTGCCATCCACTTCGCGGCCACTCCCGATGCGGTGATCAGCGTCCTTGGAATCTACACCGTTCCAATGGCGTTCTTCTATTTCGCGGTGCTGCTCTTCATGACTTCAGTCGCGGCCCTGATAGCCATAGCATCACCAAACACTTACATCTCCATCTTCGGGGGCTTCATAGCCCTTTACCTCCCCGTGTTTTTGGGAACGACGTGGTACGGGCCGGTGCCGTGGCGGAATGCCCTGATAGACTACAAATCCGCGACGATTTCTGTGTGGTCGGACCCGGTATTCTCATGGGCCTTCATGAAGATGACCCTCCTCCCGGCGCTGGTGCTCTTTGCCCTCTACCTGGTCATCGGGAACTGGAGGGACGTGAGATGAGGCTCTTCCGGGCGCTCCTCCTTACCCTCATGCTCGTCTCGCTGGTCAGCCTGGGTCTGCAGTCGAACCTTAAGCCGAGCGACGTTCACTACAAAACGGCCTTCGTCGCCGAGAGAGAAGCAAGCGCTGTCTACATATCCTCCATGGCGTCGGTGAAGCTCTACGCCGTTGGAACCGGGGAGTTCAGAATAAAGGACGTCCAGACAGGGGAGACGATATTCACCGGAGAAGTGAAGGGCAACGGGGCGTTCTCGCTGGTGTTTCCCCACCCCGGCTTCTATGAGTTCAGCGGGAACTCCAGTCAAGGCATCACGGTAACGATAACGCCCGTTGACGTAGGCTTCCCTGGAAAGCAGAAGTCGACTCACCTATGGGCCTCGGCGGCCTTCGGCGGCCTTCTGGCACTGACGCTCATCGGGGGTGTCAGAAGATGAGCACGATAATCGAAGCGAAGAACCTCCATAAGTACTTCGGACCGATAAGGGCTCTTCGAGGGGTTACAGTGGATATACCTGAAGGCCTGACGCTCATTCTCGGACCCAATGGTGGTGGGAAGAGCACCTTCATGAAGGTCTCACTAGGCCTCTACAAGCCAACGAAAGGAACTGTGAAGCTCCTCGGAAAGGATCCCTGGAGGCATCCGGAGGCAAGGAAAAGCGTTGGCGTAGCCTTTGACCCCGGAAGATTCCCGAAGCTGACTACGGGACGGGAATGGCTGGAATTCATAGCGAGGAGCAGGGGTACGGATCCAGAGGATGCAGAAAAGGCCGCCAAGCTCTTCGGCATCGAGGACGCCCTCGACAGACGGATAGATGGCTACTCCTCGGGAATGCTGAAGAGACTGAGCCTCGCGCAGGCCTTCGTGGGAGAGCCCGATGTGGTGTTTCTGGACGAGCCGCTGGCCAATGTAGACTTCGAGAGCGTTGTCGAAATCGTGGGCATCATCAGGAAGTGGAAAGGCAAAGGCAGGAGCTTCATCCTCATAAGCCACATATGGGGGCCTTTTGAAGGACTGGCGGATTACGCAGTGGTCATAAGCGGCGGGAAGGTGTACCTGGAAGGACCGTTCAAGAAAATTCGCAATGATATTGAGGATATGTTCAGGCCTCCGGGAGCTACCTAGCGCTCTCTGCCCTATGTTTTTCTCAACACCACGAACTCCTTGTAGTCTATCACCTTCTCGAAGCCCTTCCTGAGATAGTAGCCGTAGGCCTCAAGGTTCGGGAAGGTTATCACGTAGGCATCTTTTCCTAGCTCGGCCAGGCGAGTTATGGCGAACTCTAGGAGCTTTGAGCCGTAGCCCTTACCTTTGTAGGCAGGATCAACCATGAAGAACTCTATGAGGCCCGTTCTCTCGCTCTTAATCTCCTCTGGCACCCACCAGACGTCCTTGCCCTCCAGGTTGTAGACGAGGGCGAGGGTGCCTATTATCTTTCCACCTTCCTTCAGAACGTATAGCTCGTCGAACTCTTTCCCAAGACGGAACTCAAGGAAAGGCTCGTAAACCTTCCTGAAGCCCTCGAAATCGTCAATACTCGGCTTGTTTTCGACCCATTCGAGCGCTGGATAAGCTCCATTCGTGCCCTGGTAAACCCTGAAGACGAACTTTACCAGCTCATCTTTCAGCCTGATGGGAATTTCAACCCTTTCAATCCTCACTTTCGACCACCAAAGGTTATTAGTCAGAAGCTCAATAAAACTCTTTGGTGGTATCATGAAGGAGATTGAGGCTTTAGCTTTGGCTTTGGAAGTTGAGAAGACCGAGCTGAAGTTCTACCTAAAGCTGGCCAAAAAGGCCAGGGATGATAAGGCAAAGAAGATGTTCTTATTTTTGGCCCACGAGGAGGCCGAGCACTGGGGCCTGTTTGAGGAGAAGTTCGTCGAGGCCCTGATAGAGAAGTGCGAGCTACCCGTGGTGGATAGGAAAACTCTCGAAAAGCTCCTGGTCAACGTGAACGAAAAGAACCTCAGTGAAGTCGATGCGGTAAGGATTGGAATGGAGCAGGAAAAGCTGACGTGGGAATTCTACGAGAGGGCGGCAAAGGAGGCCGAGCATGAGGGTGTCAGGCGTATCTTTGAAGAGCTTGCAAAGGTCGAGAAGTCCCACTATGAGCTACTTAAAGCCCAGTACGACTCCGTCATGAAGACGGGCATCTGGATGGACTACCAGGATTTCAGCCTCGAGGTTGACTGAGGAAGCGTTATAACCTTCAGGGACGATATATGGACGGTGATTCCATGCTGGGTTTGAACCCCATTTCCATAAACAAAGAAAAGCTGTCCAAGAAGGAAATCGTCCAGGCCCTCCGCTGGGCGGTCATAGCTGAGCTCGACGCTATAAACTTCTACGAGCAGTTTGCTGAGCTGATTGATGACGAGGCGGTAAAACACACCTTCCTCGATGTTGCAAATGAGGAGAAGGAGCATGTAGGCGAGTTTTTGGCTCTACTCCTCAAGCTCGACCCTGAGCTGAAGGAATGGATGAAAAAGGGCTTTGAGGAGGTCGAGGAGGAGACAGGAGTAAAAGTGGAGCTTTGAACCTTTTTCTCTTTAAGAAATCCAATGTCCTGGAGAGAAAAATGGTAGAAGGGTTTACGGCCCGACGTTCATCATCTGGCTGTACATTGCCCAGTCAAGGAGGAGCTCGTACTCGGCCTTGAGGGTATAGTAGTGGCCTTTCTCAATGTCGCTCAAATAGCGCATGAGTCTCTTCTTGTCTTCCGTTTCCACGATGTTCTCGAGCTCGGCGTAGAAGTTGGCCGCTATCTCTTCGGCTTTCATAGCCCAACGGATTAGGTCTATTATGTCCTCGACCTTGTAGAGTTCCCTCACTACCGGCTGGAGCTCCGGTCCTATGTGCTCCTCCGGGAAGACGACCTCTTGTCCCGGGAACATGTTCGTGTAGATTTCCCTCAAAAGCGTCTCGTGCTTTTCTTCCTCTCTGGCGAGCCACTCTATCTTCTCCTTGAGGGTCTGAATGTCTATTCTCTCGGCGAGGCTTGTGTAGAACTCCCTCGCCCCAATCTCGGCCTTGATGGCCATTCCGAGGAGCTCCTCAATGGAGAAGTCTTTAATCTTCTCTAGGGGGAGCCCCTCGTCGAGTTCAGGTGGAACCATAAATCATCCCTCCGCAAGCAACAGTCCAAGTTCGTTATAGACCTTTATTTTATTAAAGCCTTCCTCCTTGAGACTCTGAAGGATCTCGTTCAGAATCTTGTTCTGCACGTTTATCGCCAGCATCTGGCAGGCGTGACATTCTGGAGTGGAGCGGGCCATGAGGAGGAAAACGTCAACCCTATCTCCTTCAACCGTCAGGCCGTAAACCAGTCCCTCGTCTACGATGTTAACGCCGGTTTCTGGATCCTGAATTTTCTTCAGAATCTCAACTACCCTTTGAACCTCTGGAGGCAGATCCTTACGCGGTCCTGATTTTGGTCTTTTCCCCGACCTTAGGAGATCAAAGAGCCCCATAGCTCAGACCTTCTCCGAGCTCAAATCTTCGATCGTATAGCCTTTCTTATTCTCAAAAACACCAACGGGGTTGTTCCTGAGGTCGTAGACATAGACGTTGTCGAACTTGACGAGGGCAAAGCGCTCGATGATGTCACCGATTATTTTGGAGTACGCTATCGCCGACTGGCCGGTTATATTGTACTCGGCGTGGCTCTCGAAGTTAAGCCAGATTTTCAGGGTGTCCTCCGTAACTTCAAGGCCGGCTATTACCCCCGAGTCAAGAATGTCTCCCCCCGTGATCGGGTCAGTTATCTTCCTCAGCTCGTCGAGAACAGCTTTATAGTGCTCTGGCCACTCGCGACTAGGCATGTAAATCTTCATTGTCCTCACCGATGGGGATTCCTCATGTCGCGTTAAAAGCCTTCCTGGTCGGATTTGTCCAGTATTCCTGTGGTCGGTATTACCGATACTGCGAGGTATGTGATATATGCCGCCGCAACCCAGAGGACGATTGACGTTAAGTAAACACTAAATATGATGGCTCTTGAGAGTCCTCTATAGTCTATCAATCCAAACCGCATCCATGAGAAAATCACTATGAGCCAAGAGGAGAGTTTTAGTAGAGTCTTTACATCGTTCCCAATGAATTTCAGTGAGAAGAGAGAGTTCATGAGCAGGATTACTGAGAGCAATGAGCCAATCTGGATAATCTCTTTCGTGATGTCCGAATGTCTTCCTACCCGGATCAGGCTCGAGAGTACAAGCCCAAACTGGAGCAGAAGTCTCAGGGTTGGGTTCACGAGGTTTCCCGTAGAGAGGGCGTAAGCTATTATTCCAGGTCCAATAATGACTAGGAATGAGATTACATGAATTAAGTCCCCGCTTTGCACTGTCATCCCACTGATGAATCCCAGTGCAGTTAAAAAGCCGCCCAGTAACAAGAGCACTGAGAGGTGCCGGGTTCCCATCACGATCCTCTCGAGATTCCTGAAGGTGAGCCATGTGAGGGCAATTCCAAAAAGAGTAATCGCCCCGCCGATTCTCATCACTATCTGATAAGATTCCAACATCTTCCCAACGCCTTATGTGTTTTTACTTTTACACTTTCTCAGTGGAAGTAGATAAAGCTTTCGAGAAGAGCTACAGTTGAAACAGAAAAGAGAAAAGGGGGGTTTGGGGCCTAAATTTTCACTCAAGCGCGACCTCATTTTCCCAGAGGCCGTGGATGTTGCAGTAGCTCAGGGCGTAGAGTTTGCCCTTCTTCTGGGTCCTGAAGAAGAAGATGGCCTTTGGCTCGGTAAGCGGGTCGCTGTGGTTGGTGAAGGCAACCCTGCCGACGAGAATCGGGAAGTTGCCGTCCTCGGGGTGGAAGTAAAGCTCGATCCAGGCGATGTGGTGCTCGGGGGTGTTCGGGTGCGGGATTTCTTTGCCGACGCTGACCTCAACCTTGACGAGGTCGCCATCCTTCTCGTACTCTATAACGGGCACGTGCTTCTCTCCCTTCCAGTCACCACTCTTTATGGTTCCGCTCAGCATCTCCACCACCTCACTCTATCTTTTCAAACATATCTTTGGGGGCACCGCAGAGCGGGCAGACCCAATCCTCGGGAAGGTCCTCAAACTTGGTTCCGGGCTCTATCTCATTGGTAGGGTCGCCTTCGTCCTCGTCGTAGATATAGCCACAAACAATACACTTCCACTTCGCCATTTCCATTACCTCACTCTAATGTTGTTAGTCAGGCCTTATAAGGTTTGCGTTTCAAACTTGTCCATTAAGAAAAACAAAGAAATCACTCGAAGATCACAAACTTATCTCCCGGAACACCGCACACCGGACACTTCTCGGGGATTTCATCGACGGCGGTGTAGCCGCAAACTGGACAGATGTAGACCTTCTTTAGCTCAATGTCCTCTCCCTTCTCGACCTTCTCTTTTGCCTTTGCGTAGAAATCAGCATGTATCTTCTCTGCCTCGAGGGCGTAGTGAGTTGTTCTGACGGCATCCTTTTCGCCCTGGAACTCGGCCGCGTTCTTAAAGACAGGGTACATCTCCTCGACCTCATAGGTCTCCCCGTTTATGGCTTCCTGCAGGTTCTCGGGAGTCTTGCCCAGCTTTCCGAGGGCTATGAAGTGGTTCTTGGCATGGACAAACTCGGCATAGGCTATTGCCCTGAAGAGCTTGGCTATGTTAGGATAGCCCTCCTTCTCCGCCTGCTCGGCGAAGATAAGGTACTTCATGTGGGCCATGCTTTCGCCAGCGAAGGCCTCCTCCAGAAACTTCCGAGTCATTTTCCTTTCCACAACCATACTATCACCAACATAGGTTCTGCATTAATAGTTGGGCGGTGAGGTATATAACGATTTTCCAAACCTTAGGTTTGTACACTTTATCATTTCAGTCAATAGGTAGCCCTTCTTTGATTGCTTTTTCAACCTCAATAGCTCTCCTTACGTCTCCGAGCACAACTGCCCCAATAGGCTTTTCATCTTTGTAGAAAACTTTCGTTTTTTCGTCAACCCATCTGCCTTCTCCCCTTGTCCTTCCAATCAATGCAACGTTTAAGTTGGCGAACTTAAAGAGCGCCGAACAGAAGAAGTGGTAATGGTCATCCTGCCCCCTGAGCAGGTTTGCAAGGATCTTTGCGTGCTCCACGGCGGCTTTGGCAGTCCCGCATATTGTCCCGCCGTACTCGGCGCAGTCGCCTATTGCATAGACGTCCTTCGCGGAGGTTCTGAACCCTGCATCTATGAATATTCCACGCCCGGCGTGGATTCCGCTCCTCAAAGCCAGCTCCTTATTGGGAACTACCCCGAAGGCGCAGACCTTAAGCCTCCCAGAGATGTACCCCCTATCGGTCTCCACACCGTTCTCATCGGCTTTCAGAAGGTTGGCCTCGAGGTGGAACTCAACTCCGACCTCTTCCAGCTTTTCCTGGAGCTTTTCGCTCAGCTCCTCGTCCAGCCTGAGGAGATTCTTGCTCCTGTGGATGAGCTTGACAGAATAGCCTGCCTTGGCCACGTTCCCGGCCAGCTCAAGCCCTATGAAGCCGCCGCCAATGACTGTGATTTCTCCCTCTTCCTCAAGCCTTTCCCTTATCATCTTGGCGTCGTCGAAGGTTCTTAGGGTCAGGATGTGCTCCCTCCCGGGTATGGAAGGCCCTCTTGCCCTCGCTCCAGTCGCAAGAACGAGGACGTCATAGGGAAGCTCCCCCTTGTTCGTTACGAGAACCTTTTTCGCTCTGTCTATGACCTTGGCTTCAACGCCTAATCTGAGGTCTATTCCATTTCGCTCATACCATTCGGCTGAATACGGAAAAAGGGCCTTTTCATCTACGAACCCTGCTATGTAGTGGCTCAGCATCGGCTTTGGGTAGTAAGGGAGCTCTTCTCTGTCCACTATTGTTACTTCAAAGTCCCCTGAGAGTCTCTTGGCAAGCTCAACTCCTCCAGGCCCATCGCCGACTATTACAACCCTCACGCTGTCACCTCACGACCGTGTGTGGGGCGCTAGGTAAAGTTCGAGCTGGGTGTTAAGGTGCTCAATGGGAGCGTTGACGTATTCTGGCTTGCCCTCCGTGAAACCCTCGAGATATTCAACATGAGATTTTATGGACGCGTAGTGGGCTCTCTCCTGCGCCGCCAGAAATCCGAATATGGCCCTGTGCTCTGGGAGGCGTTTTTCCAGGTGGGTGTATAGCCTCTCTGCAGCTTTTTCATTGATTAGGGCAATTCTCATAGCCTCCACGAGGTTAACGACAGTGTCGACTCTGATCGAGGCTTCGGCGAAGGGTATCCCTTCGGGAACGGTGTAGTCAGTATCCCCAAAGAGCGTTTCGTGCAGCCTTAGGAGAGTCTTCTTGTGAGAGTCCTCGGCTGTAGCAAGGGTCTGGAAGAAGTCTCTGAGCAGCCCCCCTGTTCTGGAGGCAAGGCCCTCATAAAAAGCCTTGGTGTCGTCTTCTGAGGCTATAGCGTAGCCGAGTATCTCCCTCAGGGGAAGCTCAACAAGTTTATCAAGAATTTCATTCACTAACATCACCTATATGTAACATCTGTGTTTGAAGTATTTAAACCTACGCAGTGGGGTCAAATAATGAAAGGATAATGAAAGGGTCAGGAAATCCACCTGACGAGTTTCCTGACGCCTTCCCTAAGCCTCTCCTCGTCCTCCAGAGTCGGCCAGCCGCGCGATTCAACCGTGTCCACGTGATCGAACTTGCTGCGGGTTATCATGGTCTCTATCTTCTTTCCAGCAACGCCGCCCCAGCCAAAGGCGCCGACAATGAGGACTGGCTTCTCGTAGTTGGCCTTGTCGACTATCTCATAGAGGGTGTAGCGTATCCTCGGGTGTATCTCGGCTTCGTAAGTTGAGGCTCCTATTACTATCGCCTCACTGTCGGGAATCTCCCCGAGGATATCGCTAACTGCCGGTGCCTCTTTGTCCATGAACTTGTAGACTACCGGATTGAGGCCGTGCTTCTTGAGCTCGTCCAAAACAATCTCCATCCTCCTCTCGACGAAGCCGTACATCGAGTCGTAGATGACGAGAACCTTGCCCTTCTTTACCTTTCCAGCACCGACAGCCTCGTAGTGCTCAAATATCCTCATGGGGTTCTTGCGCCATATCAGTCCGTGGCCGGGGAGTATCATCCTCGCCTCCTGCACTATGCCGAGCTCCTTGAGCTTCTTTATGTTCTGGACTATGTACTTGTGGTAGTGGCCTATGACGGTGACTATGTACTTGGTGACGTAGGGGAGATATTCCTCGATAACCTTCTCGTCGCTGTCGTCAATGACTGGGGGAATGAAGTAGCCTCCGCCGGCGTCGCAGCTGAAGATGAGCTTATCCTCAACGACATAGGTTATCATCGTGTCCGGCCAGTGGAGCCACGGGACGGTTATGAAGCGGAAGGTTTTTCCACCGATGTTCATCTCCTCGCCGTCCTTGATTGTGTAGAAGTTCTCGACGACCTTTTCTCCGTAGAACCCCTCAAGGAAGCGCTTCGCAAAGCTCGTGCCTATGAGCTGGGCCCTGTATCCGTTGGCCTCAAGAACTGCCGGAAGGGCTCCACTGTGGTCTGGCTCGGTGTGATGGATGATAATGTGCGTTATCTCTTTGGGGTCAACGATGCTCTTGAGGGCCTCCATGAATTCCTCTGTGTACTCTTTCTTAGTTATGTCAAAGAGAACAACGGCATCTTCGAGCTTCATGAGGTAAGCGTTGTAGGTTATGCCCTCCGGGATGTCCCAGGTGGCCTCGAAGTACTTGATCCTGTCGTCATCAATCCTTATAAGGTAAAGCTCGGGGTCATCCAGTATTTTTTCAGTCCAGACCTTTGGCATTGCCATCACCACCTTTGAGTTCTCTTTCCATGGTTATTAATTCATCCCTTCAGGACTGCCAGTATCTCGTTTAAGTCCGGAAGCTCTCCGAGAGGATAGACCTTCACAAAAGCCACCCTGCCGTTTTCGTCTATTATCACGTTCGCCCTTTCCGAGATTCCATCCTTCTCTCTGAAGAGGCCGTACTTCCGTGCAACTTCCCCATGGGGCCAGAAGTCCGCCAGGATTCTGAGCTTTTTAAGGCCCATGTGATCCGCCCATGCCTTTTTTGTTGGGACTGAATCAACGCTTATTCCCACAGGAACAACGTTGAGCTCCTCAAGCTCATCATAATGCTCCTCTAGGGCTTTCATCTGCCTTTCACAGATGTTCGTCCATGCTAAGGGATGGAAAGAGAGCAGAACCCGTCTCCTCCTGAAGTCGCTCAGCCTGAACTCTTCCCCGTTCTGGTCTTTCAAAATAAAATCAGGTGCAATGTCTCCAACTTTTACCATTTCAGAGCCTCCTTTTAATATCTAGAATCTTTCTTATCTCCTCGACCTTTGGCTCCCTCTTCCACAGCGGCGTTTTGTCCCTCTTGTAGGCAGGAACAAGCTCTTCAAATGTGGGCTTTTCGTTGATGTAGAACACGCCGAGCGGGAGCGGATCGGTTTCAATCGCGCGCTTAAAGGCCGCTTCCCTGTCGTAGGAGTCATGGTCGTCCATCCAGTAGGTGTGCTCCCTGTACCAGGCGTAGGTGTTCACCTTGTTGAAGCTGACGCAGGGGTGGAAGATATCGACTATGGCCAAACCTTTGTGCTCTATCGCCTTCTTTATTATCTCGACGCTCTCCCTGAAATACCCCATGAAGGTTCTCGCAACGAAGGAAGCATCGAGGGCTATGGCAAGGGCAATGACGTTGAAGGGCTCTTCAAAGACACCCCACGGCTGAGTGGGCGTCTTTATTCCCTTCATCGTGGTGGGGGAAGCCTGACCCTTCGTGAGGCCGTATATCTGGTTGTCGTGAATGAGAACGGTTATGTCTGGATTCCTCCTTATCGCGTGAAGGAGATGGTTGCCGCCTTCGGCGTACATGTCGCCGTCTCCACCCTCTGCTATGACGGTCAGCTCTGGATTTGCCGTCTTCACCCCAGTTGCTATCGGAATGGCCCTGCCGTGGAGCGTGTGGTATCCGTTGGCCTTTATATAGTGAGGCATCTTTGCGGCCTGACCGATACCGCTGATTATTGCCACCTCGTTGGGGTTAAGGCCGAGCTCCGCCAAGGCCGTTATGAGGATGTTCCTGATTCCGAAGTTGCCGCATCCTGGGCACCAGGCTATGTCCTGGCTCCCTGGCCTCTTTGGTTCGAAGCGGCTCTTGTCGACCTTCTCAAGGTTCATTCTACCACCCCATTGATGGCATCGAGGACTTCTTCAACCGAGAAGGCCCTCCCATCGTACTTGAGAACCCTATGATGAACCTCAACGCCAAGCTCCTTCCTTAGAAGCTCCGCGAACTGGCCCGTAACGTTGAGCTCGACGGCTATGATGGTCTTGCCTTCGAAGAACTTCTTTGCCTCCGGGTTGAGCGGATAAAGCCAGCTGAAGTGGAGCAGCGCTACATCGTCCCTACCGAGCTTCTCTATGGCCTCCTCAACAATGTGGAGCGTCGAACCCCAGGCAACGATGATGTACTTGGCATCCTCCCCTCCAATAAGTCTTGGCAGCGGTGCGTTCTTCCTGATGGTTTCGAGTTTTCTGATTGCCCTCTTCTCCTGCATTCTGACTGTGAGTTCTGCATCCTCTGTTATGTCGCCCCACTCGTCGTGCTCGTTTCCATTGGCTACAACCACATCCTCACCGTAACCTGGGATCGCCCTCGGCGATATTCCGTCCTCGGTGAGTTCATACCTCCTATAGCCGGGTTTCGCTTCGACTATGTGTTTTTCGACCTTGACCTTATCCAGCTCGAGCTCAGGGAGGTTGTAGTAGGTATCCACAAGGTACTGGTCGGTGAGTATTATTACAGGTACCTGGTACCTGTCCGCCAGGTTGAATGCCTCGGCGCTCATGTAGAAGGCCTCCTCTATGTTGCCCGGGGCGAGGATAATCCTCGGGAAGTCGCCGTGGCCGGCGTGGAGAACGAGATTTAGGTCGCCCTGCATGGTTCTCGTGGGCAAGCCGGTTGCAGGTCCAGGCCTCTGGGCGAGGTGTATGACTATCGGGTTCTCGGCCATCCCAGCCAGGCTGAGCGCCTCGGTCATCAGGGCAAAGCCGCCGCCGGAGGTGGTTACCATAGCCCTCGCTCCGGCGTACCAGGCTCCTAAGGCCATGTTGATTGCGGAAATCTCGTCCTCGACCTGCTCCACCACTATCTCGAAATCCTCCGCATGCTGTGCCGCGAAAACTGCCACCCCTGTTGAGGGGCTCATCGGATAGAAGCTGAGGAAGTTCATACCCCCGGCGAGGGCACCCAGAGCCACAGCCTCGGCTCCGCTGAGGAGTATCTCGTCCCTGACCTTTTCTTTCCTCTGGACTTCCACCTTTACGGTGCCCTCCTTGAGGAGCTTGAGGCCGAGTTCGTAGCCCTTCTTTGCCGCCTCGATGTTCTTCTGAACAACGTTCTCGCCCTTGCTCCCGAAGCGCTCCTTCAGGTATTCCTCAACCGCCGAGAATTCACCGCGAAAGATGCCAACGACAATGCCCGCCGCTATGGTGTTGAGGTAGAGCTGACTGCCAACATCGAGCGCCATCTTGGTGAGGGGAACCTCGATGAAGTGGATCTTCTCGAGAAACTCCTCCTCGACGTTTTCCTTCTCGCCGATGACGACTGTACTCTCCGATATCCTGTCCTTGACCCACGGGAGAACACCGCGCTTGAAGGGAATTAGAATGTCTATCTTCTTCACGAAAGCCCTTACTCTCTTGGATGAAACCCTTATCTCCGTGGTATTTATGCCTCCACGAACGCGCGACATATACTCCTTGTTTGCATAGACGTTGTAGCCTGAGAACTTCAGCGTTCTGGTCAGAATCTCCTCGACGGTCTGGATGCCCTGCCCGGCCGCCCCACCTAAAACCACAGAAAGGTCTTCTCGAAACTCCACCATAACACATCACTTCGGATTAAGTTCGACTTTCGACATCATAAGGTTTGTGGATTAGATTTATATAATTTTCTTTTGCAAGTCTAAAAATCCGGCTCGCTGGACGTTGATTTTCTGAAAAGGAAAAAGAAAAGGCGAGACGACTTCGTTAAAGGTCCTCAATAACGCTTTTAACGACCTCAAGGGGCTCTTTGATTATGTCGAGCACGTCGTCGGCGGTGTTGATGGCCACGTAGGTTTCGCCGTCCTTCTCGTAGAAGAGCACCGGACACGGCGCGAAGGAGCCTATCTCGTATTCCTTCTTGGTCATCTCGTAGAAGACCTTTGGGTTGCAGACATAAAGTATCCTGTAGGGCTCCATCTCGACCCCGAGGTTGTTCCTGATAACATCGCTTGGCGTGAAATCAAGGATCACTTTGTAGCCTCTCTTTGCGAGCTCCTCCCTAAACTTCTTTTCGGCTTCCTCAAGGCTCAGCCCAACCTTTCTCCTGTATCTGAACATTTTTCCACCTCCTCAGAGTTTTGAAAGGCCCTCAAAGAGGGCGCTCCAGAACTTTAATGGTGTGAGTTCTGTGAGCATAAGCAGTCCGAGGAGCACAAGGATTACACCCAAGGCCCGTTCCCACTTTGCTTTGCCAGACTTGCTGAGGCCTATCCTCCCCGAGAGGAACTTCCTGTTTATCCAGTCCCCCAGGTCCTTCGAGGAGGTAATCAGGTAAACCGTCAGCCCCATGCCAAGGCCATAGGTTCCCATCACGATTATCCCGCTTAGGGTGTCGCCGCTTAGTGCGGCAGTAATGACGGCGAAGCCGACGTAAGGGGCTATGCAGCCGAGCCACGTGGCCCCCAAGGCCGAGCCGAGGGCGAAGTCATACAGCTTTCCTCTCTTCGACGCTACCTTATCCGATGCCGAAAAGCTCAGGAACCTCTCAAGCTTGGCGCTTACGCTCTCGCTCAGGAAGCCCAGGCCAATCACTATGAAGCCGAGGCCGCCTATGAGGTACAGGGCTCCCCTTATCTGGGCCGCATAGGAACCAAAACTACCTGCCAGGGCGCCCAAGATGGCGAAAGATAACACCATGCCAGCTATTATCAGCTCCACGCTCCTCCTCGCGAAAGTGAGGGAGAAAGTGCCGACTATGAGGGGCAGGACGCAGGGTGAGAAGACGCTCAGTATTCCGGCCGAGAATATCGGCAGGAGAACCGCGAGGGTGAGGTTTGTGTTGTTTTCCTGGGCCTGGGACGTTGCAGTTTCCGTGGTTTGAGTTTGTTCCCCTCCTTGGGGTTTTTCATCGCTCCCCACTGCAGTCTTTACGAAGAACTCCAAACCATCAGGATTGAGCGCACCGATCGCTACTCCCTTCAGGATTCTGGTGCCGTTCTCGACCTTGAATATTACCATCGTTGGCGTCCCCGGAACGCCGACGCTTATCTCTTCCCCCGGAGTTTTTGGCCTGTAGTAGCCAGCGTTGTCTGGCTGGAGGACAACAACGTCATCGTAAACCCTATATCTGAGCGTTGTAAGGGAGCGCGCTTTGTAAACGTCGATGGAAACAAGGTTCAATCCCGAAAGGGTCTCCTTGGCTTTCTCAGTCGGGAAAACGCTCGTCTTCATGTAGTTGCATGCCGGGCAGCTCTCTGAGTGGTAGAAGATGAAAAAGTACTCGCCCTCATGGGCCTTGATGAGGTTATCCAGCTCTTCCCCGGTCGAGACATCGTGGAAGCTGAGTCCCCCGTAGGAGACCTCTGCACCCGCCGCGAGTCCTGCAAAAAGCAGGATGATACCGAACAACAGGACAGCTCTCTTCACCCGGTTCACCCAAAAGGGTTCCATGCCACCGTTAAAAAGACTTTTTTTGAAGCGTTTTTCATCAAATGTCGTCGGGACATAACCCATCTCCAGGCATTCCGCTGTTATCTTGCCGGGGTACACGACTTTGACATGTTTCTGGAGGATTTCACTTCCTCCCATCCCGCGAACCTCCTGCACGCTTATCACATTCGCTGCCCACATGAATCCAGGCATACCAACCTCCGGGATTACCGTGGGGCCTTCACGGTTTTTATATCCTCAGTGCCTCCAAGAACCCCCCGAAGTCTTTGGCGGATATCTCTTTTTCGCCGGCTATCACGTTTACGTTGCCGCAGGGATATTTGGCGCAGAGCCCTATGCACCCTTCCACGCTGACGGAGTAGCCCTTTGCCTCAAGGACTTTAACGACGTCTCCAATTCTTTCCCCTGCGCAGAACATGCATACCCTTGCTCTCACTGATACCACCATTCTTTACTCTCCGGGGGTTCTTATGGCATTTATTTTTTGCAGAATGCAAAATAAACGGGAGGTTGGCAGTCAAATTGAACGCTTCCAACGTGTGAACTATTCAGGGCCACCCTTAAAACGCCTCTCAAACCCGTTGTAGCTCACTTTCCCCCACTCAAAGACCTCTTCGCCGTGGGGCGGCTTGTTCTCCGCTGGATAGCCAACACCAATGATGCAGAGAACGCGGTAGTTTTCTGGAATGTCTAAGAGCTCCCTCACGTATTCCTCGGCGCTCTTCTCCTCGTTGTGCATCCTGTTCCTAATCTGCACCCAGAAGGATCCCAGACCCAGGGCAACGGCCGCAAGCTGCATATGCTCAGCCGCTATGGAAGCATCCTCGATCCATACGTCACTCCTCTCACCATCCGCCGTCACGACGATGGCTAAAGGAGCCGTTGCCAGCCCAGAGGCGCCTAACTTCGCCTTCGAGAGCTTCTGGAGCTTTTCCTTATCATCAACGACTATGAAGTGCCAGGGCCTTTTGTTGTATGAACTCGGCGAAAGGAAAGCAGCCTCAAGAAGCTTTTCTACCAGCTCCTTCGGGACTTTCTTATCCTGAAAGCGCCTTATACTTCTCCTTTTTCTCAACACCTCAAAGAACTCCATACCATCACCGGCGAAAGTTCCGGAAACGGGTTTAATATCCTTTCCGGCTCGGCGGGAATTTTATGTCCCAGAATTGTCCAGAACTTTTGGTTTTCAAAAGCCTTTTTTGAGCCTCTTAGAAGCTTCCAATGGTGGTAGCATGGTGGATGTAAAGATGGACTTTTCGAGGCACTTCCCGATAATCGGTATGGATGGCCAAAGAAAGCTCAGCGAGAGCACGGTTGCAGTTGTGGGGGCAGGAGCACTGGGGAGCTGGGAGGTCTACTTCCTTCACAAACTGGGCGTTGGAAGAATAATAGTGATAGACCGGGACTTTGTGGACGAGAGCGACCTTCCAAGGACGATATATACAAGTGAGGATATAGGAAAGCCCAAGGTGGAGGTCCTGAAGGAGCGCTTTGAGAACGTTATTGGTCACTTTGAGGACTTAAACCCTTCAACGGTGCATCTTCTGGACGAAGCTGACCTCATTATAGACGGAACGGACAACATTTACACGAGGCAGGTAATAAACGACTACGCGGTGAAGAGCAACAAACCATGGATTTACGTTGGCATCTTGGCGACTTACGGCAACTTGATGCCCATAATTCCAGGAAAGACTGCCTGCTTCCGCTGTTTGATGCCGAAGCTGCCCTCAAGGCCCATGCCAACGTGCGCCGTCGCAGGGATTATGAGCTACGTTCCGCCCCTCGCTGCTTCGCTGGCCGTCACTCTAGCGGCTAAGATTCTCTTAGGTGAGGAAGTGAAGAGTGAGCTGATTTTCTTCGACACCAAGACACTTGACTTTGAGAAGGTGGAGATCCCGAGGAGGGAGGACTGTGAGGTCTGCGTTAGGCACAACTTCACGTTCCTGGAGAAGCAGATGAAGATAGAGCACATGTGTGACGGTTCGATTCAAATAACTCCCCCCGAGAGGATGAGCGTGGACCTTGATGAGCTCGCCAAAAGGCTCGATGCCCTCGGCATTGAGTATATCAAGACGTCGCAGTTCATCCAGTTCGAGGACGACTACGCTGAGATCCTGATATTTACGAGCGGCAGGATGATAATCCGCGGTGCTGAGGACGAAAAGGAAGCCAAAAACTTCTTTGCACGCTATTTGGGTGGTTGAGATGATACTGGTACGCTATGGCGAGATAGCAGTAAAGAGGGGCAAAAGAAGAGAGTTTGAAAGAAGGCTCGTAGAGAACATCCTAGCTGCCTTAGAGAGGAAAGGGATTAAAGCAAAGGCGAGGTTGATTAGAGGACGAATCCTCATTGAGGCCCCCGATGAAGCGGCTGAGATTATTGCAAAAGTCCCGGGCGTTGTTTCGGTTTCGCCTGCGAGGGAGATGAACTACGAGGAAGTGCCAGACTATCTGAGAGAAGCCCTGAAAGGTTTGAATCCGAAAAGCTTTAAGGTGGAAACTCAGCGGCTGGATAAGGCGTTCCTCAAGACTTCTGTTGAGGTTAACAGGGAAATAGGGGCGTTCATTGTGAAAGAATTCGGCTGGAAAGTAGATCTGGAAAATCCCGAGCTCACGATAGGAATTGAAATTATAAAGGGGAAGGCCTACGTTTTCTTTGAGAAGATTAAAGGCGTCGGCGGGCTTCCAGTTGGCACGCAGGGGAAGGTCGTGGTTCTGCTCAGCGGTGGCATAGATTCACCTGTTGCCGCATTCCTCATGATGAAGAGGGGCGCAGAAATAATAGCGGTTCACTTCGACCAGGGGCAGAACGCGAGGGAGGTTGTAGAGAAAACCGTTGAGATACTCAATGATTACTCCCCAAAAGACATTGAACTCATTGTGGAGAACCACTTTGAAGTTCTGAGACCCTACGTGGCCGTCCTCAGCAGGATAAACATGCAGGAATGGACATGCGTCCTGTGCAAGGTCGCTATGCTGAGAAGAGCCGCGGAGATAGCGAGGGAGGAAGGTGCACTGGGCATTGTTACGGGGGATTCCCTTGGCCAGGTGGCTTCGCAGACACTGGCGAACCTTTACTTTGAGACCATGAGCGTCCGTTTCCCCGTGCACAGACCCTTGCTGGGCATGGACAAGGAAGAGATAGTTAAGATAGCGAGGGAAATTGGCACATATCAAGCCTTTTTAGAGTACCCATACTGTGATTGTCCGTTCAGACCCGAGAGAGTTGTGACTCAGGGGAAGTATGAGGAATTCTTGAAAATCTTGGATATTTTGGAAAAAGAGGGAATAATTTAAAGTTTTTCAAAAATCTAAGGCGAAAACTTTTAGAGTAACCGCGCGTAACTATAGTGGGGTGGTGGCCATGCTGAGTGAAAGAATGTTGAAAGCTCTAAATGAGCAGCTTAACAGAGAGCTTTATTCTGCATACCTGTACTTTGCAATGGCGGCCTATTTTGAGGACCTTAACCTGGAGGGGTTTGCCAACTGGATGAAAGCGCAAGCTGAGGAAGAACTTGGACATGCACTAAGGTTTTACAACTACATCTACGACAGGAACGGAAGGGTCGAGCTGAAAGCAATAGAGCAGCCGCCAAAGGAGTGGGAATCCCCACTGGCAGCATTTGAGGCGGCATACAAGCACGAGCAGTTCATAAGCAAGTGCATAAACGAGCTCGCCGCTCTGGCCGAGGAGGAGAAGGACTACTCAACGAGGGCATTTTTGGAGTGGTTCATAAACGAGCAGGTTGAAGAAGAGGCAAGTGTCAAAAAGATTGTTGATAAGCTCAAGTTTGCAAAGGACAGCCCGCAGGTTCTTTTCATGCTCGACCAGGAGCTTGGTCAAAGGGCTCCGCAGCTTCCAAACCTCCTTCTTCAGGGGGGCTGAGTTCCTCTTTTTTGTTAATATTCTAGATTGCATGGGTTGTTCGTGAACTAAATCACAGCATCAAATTTTGACGGATTGAAAACTCGATCCAAATAAATGTTACCAGGATGTGAGACCCAAGTTGATTACACAAATTTGTGAAGAAAGGTTTTAAAGGCGAACTTTTTTACCCAATACTGGGTATATAAAGGACGGTGATGGGCATGCTGAAGGTGGAAGATTTACACGTCAAAGTTATGGATAAGGAAATACTCAAGGGAATCACGCTTGATATTGGAAAAGGCAAACTCCACGTCGTCATGGGTCCCAACGGAAGCGGAAAATCAACTCTGGCCTTGACCATAGCCGGTCATCCAAGGTACAGGGTAGTGAAGGGCAGGATAACCTTTAACGGTGAGGATATAACGGAGATGAAGCCAGAGGAGAGGGCCAAGAAGGGGATATTCCTCAGCTTCCAGCATCCAGTGGAAGTCGAGGGTGTTAAGGTCATCCAGTTCCTCCAGAGGATGCTGAAGAACCTAAGGGGAATAGACGAAGTTGAGGCCTACGACATGATCTTCAAAGCCGTTGAAGAGCTCGGCTTCGACAGCTCGATGCTCTCAAGAGGGCTCAACGTCGGCTTTTCCGGTGGAGAGAGGAAGAAGCTTGAGATGCTTCAAGCCTACCTTATCAGGCCGAAGCTCCTGATTCTGGATGAGCCGGACAGTGGGGTTGATGTTGACTCACTCAAAGTTATGGCCGGGATAATTGATAGGCTGCACAGCGAGGGCACCTCAATACTCCTAATCACACACTACGGCAGAATATTGGAGTACCTCAACGCCCAGAAGGTTCACGTCCTCAAGGAGGGCAGGCTGGTTGCCTCTGGCGGAGTCGAGCTCGTGAAGATAATAGAGGAGAAGGGCTTCGCGGCGGTGGAGGACTATGGAGCAGTCTAAACTCGCCGAAATCCTCAAAGCTGGCTCCCTTGAGGAGATACTCGGCACGGCAGTGCCATATCCCAAAGAGATAGAGCTCAAGGGCGAGCTGACGAAGGACATGATAGAGGAGCTCTCGAGGATAAAGAACGAGCCGGAGTGGATGCTCAGGCACAGGCTCAAGGCTTTAGAGCTCTTCCACAAGCTGCCCATGCCCAAATGGGTCGTCGGCATTGAGGAGCTTGACTTGGAAAGCCTCACCCTTTACTCGAAGCCCGAGATAGGCAATGAGATTAAGGACTGGGAGGACCTGCCCGAGAACATCAGGAGGACCTTTGAGAGGCTCAACATTCCCGAAATAGAGAAAAGGTTCCTCTCCGGCTTAACCGCCGTGTTTGACAGTGAGAGCGTCTATTCGAAGCTCAAGGGAGAGTTCGAGAAGATGGGCATAATCATGATACCGATGGAGGAGGCGGTGCAGAAGTATCCGGATCTCGTGAAGCGGTACTTCGGCAGGGTCTTCCCCGCTGGAGAGCACAAGTTCTCCGCTCTGCACCATGCCCTCTGGAGCGGGGGAGTCTTCGTCTACGTGCCCAAGGGCGTGAGAATCCCCTTCCCAGTCGAGGCCTTCTTCGTCATAGGTTCGGCTTTGGAGGGACAGTTCGAGCACACTCTCCTGGTTGCCGACGAGGGAAGTTACATACACTTCATCGAAGGCTGCTCAGCTCCGATGTACAAGGGCTTCTCCTTCCACGACGGCATGGTCGAGATTTACGCCCACAAAGGAGCGACCGTCAAGTTCACCACGATACAGAACTGGAGCAGGAACGTCATTAACTTCAACAACAAGCGCGCCATCATAGAGGAGAACGCCTACGTCGAGTGGATAGAGGGCAGCATAGGGAGCAGGATAACCTACACCTACCCCTCGAGCGTCCTGAAGGGCGAGGGCGCGAGGACTGCCCAATACGTCGTCTCCCTCAGCAATGGGCCCTTCATGAAGGATACCGGCGCAAAGACGTGGCACCTCGCACCCAACACCAGCTCCAAGATAGTCTCGAAGAGCATAAGCGCCAACGGCGGAATAAACATCTACCGCGGTCTGGTGAGGATCATTAAGGGCGCCAGGAACTCGACCGCTACGGTTTCCTGTGATTCACTCATCCTCGACAAGAAGAGTAAGGCCTACACCTATCCGCACAACCAGAACGACGAGCCGACTGCGAGCATAATCCACGAAGCCACCACCGGGAAGCTCGGCGAGGACAAGCTCTTCTACATGAACTCGCGCGGAATAGGTGAGGAAGAAGCGAAGAGCCTCATAGTGCTTGGCTTCATTAGCGAAATCCTCGAGGGGCTGCCTTTCGAGTACGTCGAGGTGCTCAAGAAGGTCATAGAGCTGGAGTTCAGCGAGATGGGGGGTGTTGGCTGATGCGTCCTAAAGGACTCTCTAACGGGATTACCCTGGAAAAGCTGCAAAAGCTTGAGTACCAGAAGTACGGGGACAGTCCAACGATAAAGGGCTACACGAAGTGGAAGCTCTTTGAGGAGAACTCACCACTTAGGCTTCCGACGGAGGCAAAGGCCGGGGAAGTGAAGATTAAGGCGCACGTCCTCCTCTCTGGGAGTGAAGCGAGCTTTAACCTTCCAGCCGGCGTTGAGCTAACTGAGGGGACGCTTGGCCTCTCAAGTCCGGAGGAGTCAAGAATCCTTGGCTTCCACTTCTACGCGCTGAAGAAGTCCTACAGGCTGAGGATAACCGAAGACCTTCCCGAGCCGCTTGTGATAGTATCACACCTATCGAAGAAGGCCTTCATCAGCCACCACATCAGCATAGAGGCCGAGGGCGTGAAGGTACCGATAATCATCTACGATTTGAGCGAAGAAGGAACAAAATCCTTAGTGGTCGAGCTTAAAGCGAGAAACGCCGACCTCGAAATCCTCACCGTCGGAAGGCACTCTTCGCTGTCCCACTACCTCCTGAGGGCATCACTCGGCGAAAAAGCTAGAGTCAACGTGTTCACCCTCATTAAAGGTGGCCTCATGAGCCACCACCGTGAAGATTACTCGCTTGAAGGTAGAGAGAGCGAGCTCATCCTGAGGGGAATGCCCCTGGGCATAAGCTCGGCCGTTGACTACCTCACTAACGTCCTCCAGTACGGCGAAAAGAGCAGAAGCGAGACAAGAGTGCACGGCTTCTCTTATCAAAAAGGCTGGGCAGTACATAGGGGTGTTGCGAAGGTCTTCGAGAGTGCAAGGGACTCTTCAAGTAGGGTAATCTCGCATATGACGATAATGGATGAAGGATCTCTTGGCGTGAGTGTGCCAATGCTCGAGGTCGATACATCAGAAATCGAAGAGGCTTCCCACTCAGCAGCAGTCCATCAGTTCGACGAGGATGCCCTCTTCTACCTCCGCTCGCGCGGACTTGAGAGGGAGGAGGCGTTGAGCCTCTTCATCCACGGCATCGGCGAGGCCTTGAGCAGCCACCTGGAGCGCCTCAGGGGCAAGGCCCGGGGGAACATAGCGGAGCTCATCGAGGGCCTGCTCTGACATTCTCTTTTTTGACGCTCAGATGAAATACGCTTATATGGGGGGCGGCAAAACTCCTTATCTGGGGACTTAGGTTGAAGTTGCTTAAGTACTCAGGAATCGCCGGCGCCCTAACCTACTGGCTCTTCGCGGCGTGGAGCATAAGCAGGAATCAGTGGTTTTCCTTCTTCCATAGCGCACTCAGCGACTTGGGCGACCCATCTAAGGCGGTCTCTCCGTGGATATACAACTACGACCTCATAGTTCCCCCGCTCCTTTTCTCTGGGTTTTTCTCTTACTTCGTCCCTTATCGGCTTCAGGACCTTCGCGTACTTTTCAAGAGTCCCGAAGAGCCTTCCAACCCTCTCCTCATACTTCTCGTCCTTTAGCTCTTCGCCCTCGAATATATCGTCCACGTTGTAGAACAGAACCTGCGCAACTGGGAGCATGCGGTAGTTAAGCGACGCGATTCTCAGCTCCATCAGCAGCCTAACGCCGCCGGTAACGCTTGAGACGGTACATATTCCAACTGGTAAAGCCTCGTACTCGTCGTAAATTGTGTCCAGGAGTATCTTAAGCTCTCCGGGATAGCTCTCGTTGTACTCGGGTGCGACTATGATGAGCGCATCCGCTTCGAGAATCTTCTCCCGGTATTTTTTCATCTTCGGTGTGATCCTCCAGCGGTGGGTGTAGGCGAGGAGGTAATCGCGGACGTCTATCAGCTCAGCGTCCCAGCCGAATTCTTGGGCCTTCTTCACGAGGTACCTCGCAACTTTCTCGCTTTTCCTACCTTCCCTTGCCGTTCCGAGAACTATCTTAACCTTCATCTTATCACCGAACGAAGTTCGCTTTTGGGATATTTAAATTTGTCCTTCAAAATGTAACACTTTCGATTTTGGAACTTTTCACTTTGTTAGGCAAACCTATATAAGTTAGGTTTCCCAACATAGTTCCGAGGTGTTTGAAAGATGGTGAAAGTTGGAGAAATCGTCCCGGACTTTGAGGCAGATGCCTACCTTCCGGAAAAGGACGCAATAGAGAAGGTTAAGCTTTCGGACTACAGGGGCAAGTGGGTTGTTTTGGCGTTTTATCCGGCTGACTTCACCTTCGTCTGCCCGACGGAGCTTGAGGAGCTTGCCGAATACTACGAGGAGTTCAAGAAGGAAGGCGCCGAGATCCTGAGCGTTTCAACGGACACTGCCTACGTCCACAAGGCCTGGCACGATACTTCCCCCGCGATCAAGAAGATAAAGTACCCAATGCTCGCCGATCCAGCCGGAAAGATATGCCGCTTGTTTGGCACCTATATCGAGGACGAGGGCGTCTCCTGGAGGGCGACCTTTATCATAGACCCTGACGGAAAAGTCGTCCACATGGAGATGCACGATTTGAGCATAGGCAGGAGCGCGAAGGAGATACTGAGAAGGCTCAGGGCCTCTAAGTATGTGAGGGAGCACCCCGGACAGGTGTGTCCGGCCAGCTGGGAGCCCGGCAAGGAGACCCTTGAGGTCAGCCTCGATTTAGTTGGAAAGATTTAACTCTACTTTTTCATTTTGTAAATTTTGAGCCGTTTCTTTCTCACATTAAGCAGGTGACAGACATGGGTATGCCCATACCCGGGCAATTATTGCGAATTGTCTGAAACTCAGGTTCGATATCCAAACCATTGGGTTTTGCTGTTGAAGTATCTCCCTCCTGAACGCGGGCGTTTTCACCCCTACGTCCAAAACTTCAATTTGGCAAAGGTAAACTTCATAAGTTATCCGAGAGATTTTAGACTGGCCTAAAAATTTCGGAGGTGGAGTAATGAACGCTGGCGCTTTCCTCATAACCTTCAGAGAGGCCCTTGAGGCCGCCATAATAGTCGCAATAATAGTTGCCTATTTAAGGAGAACCAACCGGACTGAACAGATAAAAAACGTCTGGATCGGCGTGGGACTTTCCCTGCTGGCTAGTATTCTCCTCGGAGCCGCGATACTGGGGCTCTATGGGGGCCTAGAAGAGAAGGAGCTCTTTGAGGGCCTGGCTTCCTACCTGGCTGTGATAGTCCTCACGAGCATGGTATACTGGATGGCTACTAAAGGTAAAAACATCAGGGCGGAGATAGAGAGCAGGATCAGCAACACAATAGGTCCCCTTGCATTAATCGGCTTTACGTTCATAGTTGTCTTCAGGGAGGGACTTGAGACTGTCCTGTTCCTCACGCCCTTCATGACTCAGGACTTCGGCGGCACGCTCCTCGGCCTTATAACGGGCTTAGTCAGTGCATTTATACTCGCCTACCTCATCTACGGAGTTGGCATGAAGATAAACCTGAGGACATTTTTCTACTACAGCTCGATACTCCTTGTCTTCGTCGCTGCTGGCATGGCAGGTTACGGGACCCATGAGCTCATAGAGTGGGCTGAGGAGGAAGGAATGGATTTGGGATTCACAAGTGAAACCGCGTACGACCTCGGCATTCCAAGCGACAGTGTGTGGCACCACAAGGGAGCGATAGGTTCCCTCTTTGCAGTGCTCTTTGGGTACTCGACGAGCATGGAGTGGGGAAGGATAATAGTGCAGTTCGGTTACCTCATCCTCGCCCTGTACCTCGTGCTCAGGGCCTACGGGAAGGAGCCTTTGCTGAATCCTAAAGATGCAGGACTCAAAAGTAGCGTTTAGCTTTTTACTCATTTTTGTCCAGCAATGCATAAAAAGCATGAATCTGAGTTCAAGTCAGGTGAAGAAAATGGACGTGCGGAGTTTTAAGCGGATCGCCCTGGTGGGGGCAAGCCCGAATCCAGCCAAATACGGCAACATAATCCTGAGAGATTTAATGAGAAAGGGCTTTGAGGTTCTGCCCGTTAATCCCAACTACGACGAGATTGAAGGATTAAAGTGCTACAGAAGCGTTAGGGAGCTCCCGAAAGATGTGGATGTGGTAGTCTTTGTTGTCCCTCCTAATGTTGGCATTCAGGTGGCAAAGGAAGCCGTTGAAGCCGGTTTCAGAAGGCTGTGGTTCCAGCCCGGAGCTGAGAGCGAAGAGATTAGGGAGTTTTTGGAGAGCCAAGGCGTGGAGTACAGTTTTATAAAGTGCATAATGGTGGAGACGGGGTGATGGTGATGGAGTTCTACTACGTCAGGAGGTTTGATGAGGATCTAGATTTCGTGTGGGAGCGCTTTAAGAAGAAGCTCGAGGAGGAGGGGTTCCTTCTGATAGGCGAGAGGATTCCGGTTGCGATAACCGAAGGTGAAGACGGCATAATAGCGGACTACCACCTGCTATTCATCTGCCACAGCGAGCTGGTGGAGGAGCTCGTGAAGATTGACCCAAACATCGGTGCCCTCCTACCCTGTACTGGCTTTGGCTACCGGAAGGAGGACGGAAACTATCTTGGAGTCGCCCTGCCCAGCATCGCCTGGAAGGTAGCCGGGAAGAAAGTCGTGGAGATTATGGAGCCAATGGAGGAGAAGCTCAAGAAAATAATTGACTCCCTGTGATTTTCAGTTTTTGAAGTTTTTTCTCTATTTTCTTTTCACCTTGTAAAGAATAAGGACAATAAGCTTTCGCGCTTAGTTAGTACCGGTGATTGAAATGGCGAAAGTTGTTTTGAAGATCAGCAATATGAGCTGTGGGCACTGTGTGATGACCATCAGGAGGGCCCTGGAGAAGATTGGCGCCAAAGCAGAGGTTAGCCTCGAGAACAAGACCGCGGTCGTCGAGTACGATGAGTCAAAGCTCAAGATCGAGGACCTAATCAACGCCGTAGCGAAGTTCGGCTATGATGTGGAGGTGGCTTGAAATGCCCATAGACTCAGTCTGCGGAATGGAAGTTAGTGAAGAAACCGAGTTCAAAGTGGAGTACGGTGGAAAGACTTACTACTTCTGCTCTCCACACTGCAAAGCTCAATTTGAAGCAAATCCCGAAAAATACGTCAAGGAAGAGGAAATGAAGCACGAGCACGGCATGCATTCTCATGGTCATAAACATGGCAGAGGACACGGCTGTTGCTGCCATTAATCTTCTTTACTTTTCCTTTTAGGGATACTGCTGATGAAGGGGCATGCTTTTAATATTAATGCTCTTTCTTTCTGCCGACTCTGGTTTGTATGCAGTTCTTCACGCATTAGCGTGACACTTTGGCTGAAAGGGTGCAATTTTGTATTACCTTTCTCTTTTTCGTGTGAACTAAACTTATAAGGGCTTTATTTTAGATTTACTACATGACTCACCATTATGGCTATGTGGGCGCTCTCTTAGCAGCACTGCTCTTTGGAATAAGCTCAACGCTAAATAAAATCGCTCTTAGGGATGTTCACCCGATGATTGTAGCGGGAAGCATTTATCTAACGGCTGGAATAGTTCTAATGCTTCTCCGTTTCACACCACTCAAGGATAAAGTTCTCAAAAGGCTTGAATTTAAAGTTAAAACCCAAGAACACTTCTCAAGGCGAGACCTCCTGCTATTAGCTTTTATAGTGCTCTTTGGCTCTTTTTTGGCACCGCTATCCTTTATGTTTGGGCTTAATAAAACAACAGCGGTCAATGCATCCCTTCTACTCAATACTGAAACATTGTTCACAGTCTTAATCGCTCTCTTAATCTTTAAAGAGAAAGTCTCACGAGAAAGTATTTTTGGAATCCTCTTAATCCTGATTGGAGCCGTTGTAATCTCGACAGAAAACTTTAGAGAGGTAGAGCTGAGCAAAGGCATCCTTGGGAACATTTTAATAATCTTGGCAGGTCTTTCATGGGCGATAGACAATAATTTGAGCAAGCTGCTAAGCGTTAAGAGGGATTTGCTCTTGGTAACTTCACTAAAGGGGCTGTTTGGAGGGAGTGCGCTATTAATTTTGGCTTCTCTAATTGGAATTCCCCTCTACATTCCGCTTCAAAGCCTTCCGTATATACTAACGGTCGGTGCTTTCAGCATAGGCTTCTCCATCGTGCTGTTTCTATTTGCTCTAAGAGAAATTGGAGCCATGAAAACAGGAGCAATTTTTTCAACTTCCTCATTAATTGGCGCCTTTTTTGCTTTTTTAATCCTTGGAGAGAGCTTTACAGCAATTAAAGCATTTTTTGGCATTTTGATGTTCTTTGGGGTGTATTTGCTCTCTTTGGAGTGACTCTACTCACGTCTGTTCAGAAACCTTTATAATAACATTTGCACAATTGCTCAAATGTAGAGGTGATGAAAAATGGCAGAAGTATGTAAGGTGTATGAAGAGCACTTGGACAAAATCATTAAAGCCAAGAAAAAGCTGCCTGATGATGAAACAATACTTGAGATTTCCGATTTCTTTGACGCTTTAGGCAACTCCACAAGGCTTAAGATACTTTTCGCACTGCTGGAGGATGAGCTCTGCACGTGCGATTTATCGAACATTACCGGCCTGTCAGTTTCAGCTATATCTCACCAGCTTAGAATCTTGAAGGATAGAAAAATCGTTACATACAGGAAGGACGGAAAGAACGTCTTCTATCGCCTGGATGACGAGCACATAAGGGAGATTTTGAAGGTTGCGCTTAAGCACATGGAGGAGTGAGCATGCCAAAGAAGCTCAAATTAGAAGGCCTTGACTGTGCCAGCTGTACCTATGAAATTGAGGAAGCGCTGAAAAAAGAAGGCTTCGAGTTCGCCTTAGTCAACTTCACGACGATCGGGCTAGTTATTGAGGGCGACGTGGAGAGGGCCAAAGAGATAGTGAAAAAGGTCGAGCCGGGTGTTAAGATAATTGAGAAGGAAGAGCATCACCACGACAATGACCACGGACACCACCACGACCACGACGAAGACCCACAGAAGACGCTCTACTTCATCATACCTTCGCTCGTGCTCTTCGCAGTGGGAATGCTCCTTAGATACTATTACAACTACGACAATGCCTTTGTGCTTGGAATATTCGTCGTGAGCTACCTTCTTGTGGGCTGGAAAGTGCTGAGGAACGCTTTCATCAACTCGGTGCATGGAAACGTCTTTGATGAGAACTCCCTCATAGCTATAGCCACACTGGGGGCATTTGCAATTCGGGAATATCCAGAAGCTGTGGGGGTTATGCTGTTCTACATCGTTGGCGAGTTCTTTCAAGACATAGCTGTCAACAAGTCGAGGCGCTCAATTAAGGCCTTGTTATCATTAAAAGCCGAATATGCAAACCTGAAAGTCGGTGATAAGATAGTTAGAGTCAAACCAGAGGAGCTTAAGGTAGGGGACATTATAATTGTCAAGCCCGGTGAGAGGGTTCCAGTTGATGGTGCTGTTATTGGGGGAAGCTCGAGCGTCGATACTTCAGCTTTGACCGGTGAAAGCGTGCCAAGGACCATTAAGGAAGGAGATGAGATTCTCTCGGGAATGGTGAACTTAAGCGGTCTTTTGACGGTCAAAGTTACGAAAGAGCTTAGAGAGTCAACTATTTCAAGGATTTTGGAGCTCGTGGAAAATGCAAGTGCAAGGAAAGCTAAAACAGAGAAGTTTATCACAAAGTTCGCTCACTACTACACACCGGCAGTTGTGGGATTAGCTGCACTCGTTGCTTTAATTCCCCCATTAGCTTTTGGAGAGCCCTTTTCTAAGTGGCTCTACAGGGCTTTGGTGCTCTTGGTAATCTCATGCCCCTGCGCTTTAGTGCTTTCAATACCGCTCGGCTACTTCGGAGGGATTGGAAGAGCAGCGAGGGAGGGCATACTCGTCAAGGGCTCGAACTTCCTCGATGCCCTCAGCAAAGCCACAATCGTAGCTTTTGACAAGACGGGTACACTGACAAAGGGCGTCTTCAAGGTCACGAGGATAGAGACGAGAAATGGCTTCAGTGAAGAGGATATTTTGAGGTTCGCAGCTTTAGCAGAGGCACACTCGAACCACCCGATTGCAAAGGCGATAAAAGAGGCCTATGGGAAAGAAATCAACGAAGCTCAAATAAAAGAACACGAGGAAATAGCGGGACACGGTGTTAGGGCAAAAATAAACGGCGTTGAGGTGATGGTGGGCAACGACAGGCTGCTGCACCGCTTTGATGTTGAGCACGATACATGCCATATAAAAGGGACCGTCGCTCATGTGGTCGTTAACGGAAAGTACGCAGGATACCTGGCTATATCTGACGAGATAAAGGAAGATGCTCCGAAAGCTATTAGAGAATTAAAGCGCCTGGGCGTTAAGAAAGTTATAATGGTGACGGGGGATAACAGAGACGTTGCAGAGGAAATAGCAAGGCAGATCGGCGTGGATGGGTTCTATGCTGAACTTCTGCCTGAGGACAAGGTTAAGGTCATTGAGGAGCTTGAGAAAAAGAAAGCTCCGAATGAGAAGATAGTCTTCGTTGGAGACGGCATAAACGACGCTCCAGTGCTGGCGAGAGCTGATGTAGGGGTTGCAATGGGGGCTCTGGGAAGCGATGCGGCCATAGATACCGCTGATATTGTCATAATGGACGACAAGCCATCAAAGCTGCCGAAGGGTATCAAGATAGCCAGAAAGACCCAGAGGATAGTTTGGGAGAACATAATCTTCGCCCTTGGGGTTAAGCTGGCCTTCATAAGCCTCGGAATCCTTGGGGAGGCTACGATGTGGGAGGCAGTCTTTGCAGACGTTGGCGTTGCCCTGATAGCGGTGTTTAATGCGATGAGAATTTTGAGGTGATGTAGATGCTCTATGCGCTTGGCGTTCTTTTATTTCTCCTTCTATCTCTCTACTCATGGTTTGGAATAAAGAGGACTTATGAAAAGGGAGAAATATTACCTCTCCACGTTTCGGCTGCAATATGGATAGGTGATACACTCCACTCTATTCTGGTGCTCTGGGCCTCGTTAAGAGGGTTCTGGCTGATGCCCATTAACGCAACCGCTGCCTTAATCGGTGGTTCTGTGCTCGCTGTTGTAGGACTTGTCATAATGCTCCTCGGCATGCTGGAGTTCCGCTCATTCAAGAGGATGTCTGGTTTGGATTCCTCAAAACTCATAACCACAGGCATATACCGCTACAGCAGGAACCCTCAGTATATCGGATGGTTCTTGGCTCTCATTGGAATATCCATTATGGGACGCTCAGGGCTTGCGCTTTTGCTCACGATAGCACTCATTATTGGGATTCACTTGTATAACGTCAAGCTTGAAGAACCCTATTTAGAGCGTATATTCGGAGAGGAATACAGGAGGTATAAAGAGAGCACTCCGAGGTATTTTGGAATGCCCAAAAGAAGGAATAAATGAACACAAATGCGTGAGACAAGTTATAAATAATTTAAAATACAAACTACAAAAGGCGAACAAAATGAATTCAAAAAATCGCAAGGTATTACGGGTATATAGAACCAAGGCTCAGGCAAAAAAGGCTTACGATAAGATCAGCCGATTTTACGATTGTTTTGCATTTTTTGAGAAAAATATGGGGACAGGGCATTGGAGCTGTTGGACATTAAAAAAGGGAAATAGTTCTGGAGATTGGCTTTGGAACAGGGCACTGCTTGAAGAAAATGGCTGAGTTAGTAGGTGAAGAGGGAAAAGTTTACGGTATTGACATTTCTTCTGGGATGCTGGAAGTTAGTAAAAGGAGATTTGAAAAAGCTGGGCTTTTAGATAGAGTCGAGCTGTACTGTGGAGACGCCTCAAAATTGCCCTATGAGGATAACAAGTTTGATGCTGTTTTCATGAGCTTCACCCTGGAGCTCTTTGACACACCGGAGATTCCGAAAGTTCTTAATGAGATTAAAAGGGTTCTAAAACCTGGTGGGAGGCTTGGAGTTGTCAGCATGTCAAAAGAAGGTGGGAATGTTTTGCTGAGGCTTTATGAGTGGCTCCACGAAAAGTTTCCCCAATATATTGACTGTAGACCTATCTATGTTGAGCAATCAATAAGAGAGGCCGGATTTGAGATAAAGCACAAAGAGAGAGTGTGGTTATTTGGGCTGCCGGGAGAGATCGTTATTGGAATAAAGCGTGATATACAGTAGGTATATGTAACAATCGGAATGTTATGTCAAATTCCAAAAATGCTTTTATTAGTGGGTGCTAACTTTGGAAACTTTTCTCTTTATTTCTAGTGCACCTGTCCGGCTTGGATTTTCCATTTTGTATGAAAAATGGTTAAATATCTTTTGTTAGTTAGAAATTAATGATGGTGGTTGATATGGAAGATGAAAAAAAGATGCACAATGAGCACACCCATGAAGAACACAAAGAAATGAGGATGCACCAACATGAGGAAAGCGAAAAGCATGAACATATGGAACATGAAGAAATGGAAATGCACAAACACGAAGAGCACAAAATGCATGAACATGCAGAAGAACACGAACACGCGGCTCATGAACCTGAGCATGGAGAACACAAGCATTCGCATGCGGATCACCATAGAATGATGATGGAGGACTTTAAGAAGAGATTTATAGTTTCTGCCATACTTACGATTCCGATACTGCTCCTATCTCCGCTGATTCAAAAGTTCCTTGGTTTTACATTCACGTTCACGGGCGATAGATACGTTCTCTTTGCGCTATCGTCAGTGGTTTACTTCTATGGCGGAAAACCATTCCTAACGGGAATGAGAGATGAATTTAAGAAGAAAACCCCCGGAATGATGACGCTAATAGCTTTGGCAATCACGGTTGCCTTTTTCTACAGCGCTGCAGTAACCTTTGGGCTGCCCGGAAAGACCTTCTACTGGGAGCTTGCGACGCTTATCGACATCATGCTTTTGGGGCACTACATAGAGATGCGCTCTGTTCTCGGTGCTTCGAGAGCTTTAGAGGAGCTTATAAAGCTAATGCCAACTGATGCTCACCTAATAACCCCAGAAGGAATAAAAGACGTTCCAGTGAGCGAGCTCAAGAAGGGAGACGTGGTTTTAGTCAAGCCCGGCGAGAAGATACCCTCTGATGGCATCATAATTGAGGGTGAGACGAGCGTAAACGAGGCAATGCTCACCGGTGAGTCAAAGCCTGTCTATAAAAAGCCTGGTGACATTGTTATTGGTGGTTCAATAAACTTGGAAGGCTCAATTAAAGTAAGGATTGAGAAGACTGGAAAAGAGACCTACTTGATGCAGGTGGTTGAGCTTGTAAAGCAGGCCCAAGAGACGAGGTCGAGGACTCAAGATTTAGCGAACAGGGCCGCTTTCTACCTCACGCTAATAGCAATAACCGCGGGAACTATAACGCTCGGGAGTTGGCTCTACCTCGGGAAGCCCTTTGTATTTGCCCTTGAGAGGATGGTTACAGTGATGGTCATAACCTGCCCGCACGCGCTCGGCCTGGCAGTTCCGCTGGTGGTGTCGGTGTCAACATCAATCTCGGCGAAAAAGGGTATCCTCATCAGGAACAGGGAAGCCTTTGAGAGGGCAAAGGATGTACAGGTCGTCGTCTTCGATAAGACAGGAACACTGACGGAAGGGAAGTTCGAGGTAACTGATATAATCCCACTTGACGAGCTGAGCGAGGAGGAGATACTTAGGTACGCGGCCGCACTTGAGGCGCACTCAAGCCACCCGATAGCTCGAGGCATAGTTGAGAAGGCGGAGGAGCTCGGCCTTGAGGTTTACGAGGTTAGAGAATCAAAGGTTCTACCGGGCAAAGGTGTCCAAGGCGTCATCAACGGAAAAGAAGTTTTCGTGGTCAGTCCAGGATTCCTCAAAGAGAACAACCTGTGGAGGGAGGACGAGCGCGTCAACAAGGTGCTAGATCAGGGTAAGACCGTGGTGTTCTTAATCATCAGTGGAAAGCTGATTGGTGCCTTGGCTTTAGCCGATAAGATAAGGCCCGAGTCGAGAGAGGCGATAAAGAAACTCCACGAGATGGGGATTAAAGCTTACATGCTCACAGGAGACAACGCTAAAGTTGCAAAGTGGGTTGCTGAGGAGCTTGGCCTGGATGGCTACTTTGCTGAAGTTCTGCCCCACCAGAAGTCGGAGAAAGTTAAGGAGCTTCAAGAAAAAGGCTTTATCGTCTCAATGGTTGGGGACGGAATAAACGATGCCCCAGCACTAATCCAGGCGGATGTGGGTATAGCAATCGGAGCAGGAACCGATGTGGCAATAGAAAGTGCCGATATAATCTTGGTTAAAAATGATCCAAGAGACGTTATAACAGCGATACACCTTGCAAGAGCAACATATAGGAAGATGGTGCAGAATTTGGCATGGGCAACTGGCTACAACACATTCGCAATTCCCTTGGCAGCAGGGGCGCTTTACAACTATGGAATACTGTTAAGTCCAGCAGTAGGGGCTTTGCTGATGAGCTTGAGCACGGTGATAGTCGCGATAAACGCGAAGTTTTTGAAAGTTTGAACCCCCCTTACTGCTTTAATTTTTTGAAATTATGGGGCACCGTTTTTACATTTTAACAAAAATAAGGAATATAACTCTTTGCAATGAGTGATATATGAGGCGAGTGAAATGATGTTTGAAAATATTAACGCTGGAAGATTTTTAGTTCATATTGGAGAAGGAGAATGGGGGTGGCACGACATGATGGGATTTGGCTACTTCGGCTGGTTTGGGGCAATATTCATGCTCCTGTTCTGGATACTGATAATAGTTGGGGTAGTGTGGTTCATTAAGTGGATAATCGAGCAGAGCTCAGGAGGCACATCAAAAAAGAGTGCACTTGAGATACTTGACGAGAAGTATGCAAGGGGAGAAATAGACGACGAGGAATATGAAAGAAGGAAGAGAAAACTCTTAGAGGGCTGAGGGCTCTCTTTTAAACTATTTTGTGGCAACAATTAACCTCACGATGTCGAAGAAGAGATTTTCAACCTTTTCTATCTTGAAGCCAGCCTTTTCAATATTCTTTTGCGTCTCTCTCACCATCGAAGTGCCCACTAGGGCTTTCATTATCGGATCCATCAAGTAGAGTGGAATGTTCAAAAGCTTTGACTCACTTTTCATGTGTTCTAGAAATATCGCCTTCCCTCCGGGTTTTAGGACTCTATACGCTTCTTTTAACCCTTTGATGGGGTCTGGAACTGTACAGAACACGAAAGTACTCACAACCGTGTCAAAAGTGTTGTCTTCAAACTCTAAATTTTGGGCGTCCATCAGGAGGAGCTTGACATTTTCTAAACCGAGCTCTTTTCTCCTTCTCTCCGCTTTTTCGAGCATCCCTCTGCTGAAGTCTATACCAATTACTTCAACATCCTTAGGATAATATGGAAGATTCTTCCCAGTCCCAACTCCTATCTCGAGGACTTTCCCTTCAGCCATACTTAGGGCTTTCTTTCTGTACTTTGAGAAAGCCCTCGCTTCCATTGGGCTCTCGAAGAGGTCGTAAATTTTTGAAAATCTATCATATTTTTTGGCAGTCTTCTCCATTTTCATCATATTGTAGTCATGAAAACTTTTGATTTGGTTTATTCTTACACTTCAGCAAATTCTCTCAAAATCATTTCTCACATTGCAAATAATAAGCCTATTAGCCTTTCCCTCATAGTGTACTATGAAAACAACAGAAAGGTGATGCAAAATGGAGTGGAAGTCCGTGTTGATCGGATTCATAATTGGAGCTCTCATCGCGGTCCCGTACGGTCTAGCGCATTCAGGGCCGTTCAGCTGGGGTGAAGACCGGAACTTCTGGGGAGGCTTTGGTCCAATGATGGGCGTCGCCCATGGGCCGGGCATGATGGACGAAGACATGTATGCGGAAATGGAGCAGTACATGGAGAGCGGGAACTTTACTGAAATGCATGAGGAAATGGAGGAAGAGATGGAGCCAATAATGGAGAAGTACATGGGAGAAGACTGGAAGGAGATGCACGAGTACTGCGAGAGAACTATGGGTATTGAAGAAGAGGGAGAGAATGAATGAATTCCTTACTCTTTTTCATTCATTATGCTTTTTAGGGGGCTGATATTATGAGGAGGTCCCTATTTTTTGGAGTTTTGCTTCTGTTTCTGCTGTTCTTATCATATTATTTTTCGTTAACTCCTAAGGAGGGAGATGTTTTTACTGGTTATCTAGTGGAAGGTAAAGCCTTTGATGTCCAAAAAGCACTGGTTTTGGCGGATACAGAGTGCATACCAAATAATGATTATACAAAGCTCACGTGTACTGCGATAATTGATGCCGATGGGGAGGTTTTGAAGGTGCGCTACACACATTCTATGGAGGTACCATGCCTTTCCAGAGGGGAGGAAGTCAGTATAACAGTGAAAGACGGCTCAACTGTAATGATCGTTCGTTTAGGCAGCCCTTCAATGAAGCACTAACTAGGTGATAGTGATGAAGAAAGTTTTTGTTCTGCTCTTATTCAGTCTGCTGGCTAAAAGTGCTCTCGCTGAGCCCATTACTGAGTTCACAGAGTTTACCGGTCTAACGACACTTTCGGTGATAGCACTTGGAATTCTGAATGCACTGAGGCCCTCCATCTTCTTGATGATAGTGTTCCTCCTTTCAATGATTGCCCTGATTGATGAAAAGAGGGTTCTCAAAGTAGGGTTTTCCTTTACAGCGGGAGTTCTTCTTGGATACAGCCTCATAGCCTCTGCCTTGATGAATCTTCATGGGAGGTTTTTGTTCCTGAGGTATTTTGTAGTGGCGTTTGGAATTGTTGTGGGGCTGTATAAAATACTCTCTTCGCTCGGCTACGTAAATATATCTATGAGCAACCCGATGAAAGAGAAGAGCAACAAAATTCTTGAAAAAGCCACATCTCCACTGAGTGCCTTCCTGGTGGGAGGTGCAATGTCCTTCCTCTCCCTCTCGTGTGTCCTACCTTCGTATCTCTTGGTGACTTCTCTGCTATCTGATGGGTTCTCCTTTAGTATTCGAGTTGCACTTTTGGGCATATTCATTGGGATATCCGTTCTCCCTCTGGTCCTGGTGACCTTGGGCTTTCACTATGGGACTAAATATGCCAAGCTTGGTGGAGCAGTCAATAAGCTTTCAAAGATGAGCGGCCGGGGGGATCTGGCAATGGGCGTGGTTTTAGTGCTCGTGAGCGTGCTTTACCTCCTGCTCTTTTAGCTTGAGTTTCTCTATGTTCTCCCTTGTTCTCTTGAATTCTCTCAAGCAGGTGGGGCAGCAGAAGAAATAAACCCTGTTGCGGTACTTGTAAACTATAGGCTCGCCGACTATCTCCTTGCCGCAGTAGTCGCATTTGAATGGAACCTTGACCTTGGGAGGGTGCTCTTTCTCGATACTCTCTAGGATGGGCATTATCTCAAGCACTTCAAAACCGGCACCTTCTATTACGTTTCTCAGCCCCTCCATGTCTTCGACAGCCACTTTTATGAGGTACTTCTTACTCGTGAAGCGGTTGATCTCGATGATTTCCTCAAACTCTTGGAGCTTCTCTGGCTCGTTAGTTTTGATTATCAGAGCAACGACGTTGTGGGCCCTCTGGAGTTCGGGGTGGAGTTTAATCGTGTAACGCTGAATAATTCCTTCTTTCTCAAGTTTTTCCAGCCTCGTTTTAACAGTTGGCCTGCTGACGCTGAGTCTTTCCGCGAGTTCGGAGATGCTTAATCTTGAGTTGTCCATGAGAAGGTATATCAGCTTCAAATCCAGTTCATCCAGCTTTGTCATGATAAACACCCACGAGTTGTTTGTTTTCAAAATATAAAAATTCTTCGGTTAGCGTTTACACTTTGGTAGAAATAATGCCCTTAAGGTGTGCTGTTGAGTAAATATCGGTGGTGGTTATGAAGCTCACGCTTAAGGTTAATGGAATGACGTGTGCAATGTGTGTAAAAACTATAGAAACGGCTCTAAAAGAGCTTGATGGCGTTAAAGACGCCAGGGCCAATTTAAACTCTGAAAATGTTTACGTTGACTTCGATGAGTCAAGGGTCAGCCTGAATCAAATTATAAAGACGATTGAAGAGCTCGGCTATCAGGTGGTCAGGGAAAAGAGAGACGCAATAATAAAAATCGGTGGAATGACCTGTGCAATGTGCGTCAAAACCATTGAAGTAGCTCTTAAAGAGCTCCCTGGGGTTTTAGATGCCCAGGTCAATTTGGCAACTGAGAAGGCCAAAGTAAGCTATGATCCAAGTTTAGTAAGCATGGAAGACATTAAGAGAGCAATTGAAGAGGTTGGCTACCAATTCTTGGGAGTTGAAGGTGAGGAAAGCTATGACGTAGAAAAAGAGGCTCGAGAGAAGCACATAATGGAAATGAAGAAGAAACTTGCAGTTGCTTGGGGAATAGGAATACCTCTCTTCGCCTCAGCGCAGCTTCACAGGTTTGGAATTGAAATTCCTAACTTAATTTACATTCAATTCCTGCTGGCAACTCTGGCAATAATCTATGCTGGAAGGGATATCTTTGGAAAGGCTCTCAATTCATTGAAGCACAAAAGCTTAAACATGGAAGTCATGTACTCCATGGGAATTGGTTCTGCTTATTTTGCAAGCGTTTTAGCTACAATAGGAATTATTCCGAGGGAGTTCAACTTTTATGAGGCAAGCGTTTTGCTAATGGCTTTCCTCCTGCTTGGACGCTACTTAGAAACCTTGGCCAAAGGAAGAACGAGTGAGGCAATTAAAAAGCTCATGGGGCTTCAAGCTAAAAAGGCGACCGTAATTAGGGATGGAAAAGAGATTGAAGTTCCAATAAGCGAAGTTAAAGTCGGCGATATTGTCATAGTCAAACCTGGAGAGAGGATTCCGGTCGATGGAATTGTAATTGAGGGAGAAAGCTACGTTGACGAATCGATGATCACCGGAGAACCAATTCCAAATTTAAAGAAGAAGGGCGACGAGGTTATCGGCGGAACGATTAACAAGAACTCCGTGCTTAAAATCGAGGCAAGGAGGGTCGGAAGAGACACCGTTCTGGCACAAATAATTAGGCTCGTTGAGGAAGCACAAAATACAAGACCACCGATTCAGAGATTAGCGGACAAAGTCGTTACATACTTCATTCCAACCGTTTTAACAATAGCACTAATCTCCTTTGGATACTGGTACTTCATAGCTGACCAGCCCCTACTCTTCGCCTTCACAACACTGCTCAGCGTTTTGGTGATTGCCTGCCCATGTGCCTTTGGCTTGGCAACTCCAACGGCTTTAACAGTTGGAATGGGTAAAGGTGCTGAAATGGGAATTTTAATTAAGAACGGTGAAGTGCTGGAAATAGCGAGGAAAGCCACAATAGTTCTCTTCGATAAGACGGGGACGCTAACAAGGGGGACGCCTGAAGTTACGGATGTAGTGACTTTTGGCATTGATGAGAAAGAGCTTTTGAGCTTAGTAGCTTCAGCTGAAAAGCGCTCAGAGCATCCACTAGGAGAAGCCATAGTTAGGAAAGCTCAAGAGCTCGGATTGGAGGTTAAAGAGCCCCAAAGCTTTGAGGCAATAACCGGCAAGGGAGTAAAAGCAGTAGTGGATGGAAAGGAAATCTTGGCAGGAAATAGAAAGCTGTTCAAAGAGAATGGTTACTCAATAGAAGGAGATGTTGAAAAAGCCCTCCTCAAGCTCGAAGATGAAGCTAAAACGGCCATAATAGTGGCAATTGACGGAAAAATAGTGGGAGTCATTGGAATAGCGGACACAATCAAAGAAGGTGCGAGAGAAGCGATAGAAGAGCTTCACAAAATGGGCAAGAAAGTTGGAATGATTACCGGCGACAATAGAAGAACCGCAGAAGCGATAGCCAGACAGCTTAACATAGATTACGTTTTAGCAGAAGTTTTGCCCCAGGATAAAGCAAATGAAGTGAAGAAGCTTCAGGAGAAGGGAGAAGTAGTCATTTTTGTCGGAGATGGAATAAACGACGCTCCCGCTTTGGCTCAAGCTGACATAGGCATAGCAGTAAGCTCTGGAACCGACATAGCAATGGAGAGCGGAGACATCGTCTTGATTAAAAACGACTTAAGAGACGTGGTTAGGGCAATAAAGCTCAGCCAAAAGACGCTCTCAAAGATTAAGCAGAACATCTTCTGGGCGATGTTCTACAACACCATCCTAATACCATTCGCCGCTGGACTGGCCTATGTTCTCTTTGGAATCACCTTCAGACCAGAATGGGCTGCTGGAGCTATGTCATTGAGCAGCGTAAGTGTCGTTACAAACTCATTGCTTTTGAAAAAAGCTAAGATTTGAGGTGGTTAAGATGATCAGGGAGTTTGATGGAGACTTTGAAAAAGTTAAAAGGGCCAAATATGCCCTCCTTTGGTTTTCTTCTCCTGGCTGTCCACCATGCAGGATGATTGAACCGTTTATGCACGAGCTGAGCGAGGAGTATAAGGAAGTGGAGTTCTGGGAGGTTGACGTGGAGAAGCATCTTCCACTTGCGGAGAAGTTCGACGTCATGAACGTACCTACGCTGATTTATCTCAAAGAAGGAAATGAAATCACGAGGCAGAACCTGGTGAGGAAGAAGGAGGTCGAAGAGAAGCTAATGATGCTTCTGGATTCTGACTCCTGAAGTTTCTGGGCTTTGCTTTTTATCTTGTTCCCTTTGATTGCGTATGAAACGAATAAAGGTCGAGATTCTTCACGACCACCACCGACCTAGATTTGGATAAGCTCTATTTTAGAAACCCGATGAACGAACGTTTCGGAGGTTTCATTCTGGAGTTAGCAGATCTGTTGGATTGAAGATGTCAGAGCCACCAGAACAAGTTAGCGGACATCAGGTTTAAGTTCCTTCAAGCCTTTTTAACTATCGGAGAACAATTCGGATGTGATGACAATGAAAAAGAACGAATGGGAAGAGTTTTTTGATAAAGAGGCGAGTCACTACTTGGAAGAGCCGTTTACTAAACACACAAAAAAGGAAGTGGAGTTTTTATTAAATGAGTTTCAGCTGCCAGAAGGAGCCAAGATACTGGACGTTGGCTGCGGTGTCGGGAGGCACTCAATAGAGCTCGCAAAAAGAGGCTACAAGGTTACAGGAATTGACATATCCCAGAGAATGCTTGAAGAGGCAAGAAAACGAGCTCAAAAGGAAGGTGTTGAAGTGGAGTTCATAAAAGCAGACGCCACGAAGTTTAAGCGTGAGGAGGAATTTGACGCTGCCATATGCCTCTGCGAAGGTGCCTTTTCACTAATCGGTTCAAGTGACGACCCAATAGAGCATGACTTAGCAATACTCAAGAACATTTATGAATCCCTAAAGCCTGGCGGAAAATTTATTTTGACTGTCCTAAGTGCCCTTTCAGGAATTAAAGGAGCATCAAACGAGGACATAGCCAAAGGAACTTTCGACCCAAACACCATGACGTTCTTTGAAGAAATCGAGGCACCCGATGGCACAAAATTCCCGATTAGAGAGCGTGTCTACGTCCCCACAGAGCTTTACTTAATGTTCAAAATGGTTGGGTTTGAAGTAAAAGGCATCTGGGGAGGCACTGCTGGAAGGTGGGGAAAGAGGAAGGTGGATTTCGACGACATTGAGATAATGGTTATAGGTGAAAAGCCCAGAAGGGAGGGGTAAAATTCGGAGCTCACATTTTCTTTTTAATGAAAGAGCGCATCACGCCCGCATATGGGGCGGGGTCAAGGTTAAGTAGTTTTCCACCGTAATCACTCCGGTGGGAGCATGCCTGTTATCGAGGTCGAAAACGTTAGGAAATACTACGGTGAAGTAAGGGGCGTTGAAAACTTGAGCTTCTCCGTTGAGGAAGGGGAAATCTACGGCTTTTTGGGTCCCAACGGGGCAGGAAAAACGACAACAGTTAAAATCTTGGTCAAGATAATCAAGGACTACGAAGGCGAGGTTAGAGTCTTTGGAAAAGACTTGAGAGAGTGGAGCAAGGACTACTATCAGAAAATAGGCGTCTCCTTTGAGTTTCCTGCAATTTACTCGAAGCTCACGGCCCTTGAAAACCTTGAGTTCTTTGCCTCCTTCTACAAGAAGCACCTTGACCCCATGGATGTGCTCAAGATGGTGGGTCTTGGCAAGGAAGCAGATCAGTTGGTTGGAAACCTTTCCAAGGGTATGAAGAAGAAGCTTGACCTAGCGAGGGCCTTCCTCCCTGATCCGGAGATACTCTTCCTCGATGAGCCTTTAGAGGGTCTCGACCCTGGAAGCGCAAGGAAGATTAAGGACATGCTCCTTGAGATGAAGGAGAACGGAAAGACGATTTTTCTAACGACACACAACATGTACGTGGCGGACGAGCTCTGCGACAGGGTGGCATTCATAGTGGACGGTGCTGTGAGGCTCGTGGACAGCCCGAAGGAGCTCAAGGTCAAGATGGGTAAGAGGGTTGTGAAAGTTGAATATGCCACCAGTGGCAACGTTGAGGTTAAGGAATTCCCACTAGAAGGTTTGGGTCAGAACGAGGAGTTCCTCGAAATCCTCCGGAACCACGAGGTAAGAAGGATAAACACGGAGGAGCCTACGCTCGAGGAGATATTCCTAAAGGTGACGGGGAGGAGGCTCGTATGAGCTTTGCCCAGCTGATGAAGGTCGAGTTCAAGGTGGGCATGAGAAACTACACCTGCCCCATATACTTCCTCGCGGCCCTAGCTTACGGCGTTATGCTGAGGGCCTTCCCGGAGCAGTACGTCCCGACGATGGCACCGCTTTTCATATTTATCGAGCCAGGTCTGCTCGGCTTTATGTTCATTGGAACCTCGATATTCTCCGACAAGAAGGACGGCACTATTGGAGCGCTCTCCGTGACGCCGATGGAGTGGCGCGACTATTACCTCTCCAAAACGATCATCATGGCTTTACTAGCTCTTATCGGGGCGCTAGTGATAGTGGTCGTCGGCGCTGGCTTCAACGTCCAAATCGCCTACGTGCTCATCGGAACTCTGCTGGTCTCGGTGGTCTACACCCTCCTCGGCATAGCGATAGCTGCAAAATACAGGGATCTGGACGACTACTTCGTGCCCCTGCTGGCCGTCATGGTGCTTTCTTTCCTACCCTTTGCGGCATACCACGGGCTCATAAGCAGCCCATGGGGGAAGGTGCTCTACGTTATACCGAGCTATCCGGGACTCTACTTCTTCCACGCGGGCTTCGAGGAGATAGCGAGGGAAACACTGATGTGGTCGGGCATTGCCCTTGTAATCTGGGGCATCGTAGCATACAACCTCGCTAAAATCCGCTTTTACAAATACGCCGTGGAGGGATTGAGATGAGTTTTGTGAAGAAGTTCCTCGCCATTTACAGGATTGACTGGAAGATGCTGAAAAGGGACCCGATGCTCGTTTATAGCATCGTCATTACCCTAATCCTCCTTTTCGTCGTCCGCTACTTCAAGGACCGGCTGGGGGCTCTCTATCTGCCTGCAGCAATCTTTTGCATCATCTTCATTCCCCTCATCTTCGGCATGATTCCCGGCTTCATGATGGCCAACGAAAAGGAAGAGAAAACTATAGCGGCCCTTCAGGTGATTCCGATATCGAGTGAGGCCTTCTTAACTTACAGACTCCTCTGGGCATCTGCTGTAACGGTTATCCTTACGGGCCTAGCGCCGAAAATTCTTGACATACCGATTCCGTGGAAAGGCCTCCTGGCGCTCATGGCACTTTTCATAATTGAAGTGTGGACCTACGCGCTGTTGATAACTGACTTCTCGGAGACTAGGATGCAGGCTTTGACAGTTTCAAAAGTCGCCGGCTGGCTGCTCATCCTCCCGCCGGCCATAAAGTTCATCGTGATCGCCAGGAACATATCAACTGATTGGAGCAAGTTCACGGCCTTTCTTCCGACCTACTGGGTCTACAGGCTCTTCGAGGGGATTCCTTTCAACGACTACGGGGATTTCTGGCCGGGGCTGGTGGTCCATCTGATGTGGCTGGGGACTCTGGTCTGGCTGTTCAGGAGAAGGGTTCTTTGACTTTGCTTCTCATTAATCTGCTCCATTCAGTCAGGTATGATATAAAATGAACATACTTCACGTTCTTATCCTTCGGGTACATACTGGGAGAAGCTTACATAGACAGCTAAAGAAGGGAGGGAAATAATCCCACCAAGGCACGGTTGTCATCCCTCAGCAAAATGATTACCCCTTTTCTTTTTTATCTCTCATAAGCTCTTTGATGAGCTCTTGAAATTCTTGTTCAGCCTTTATCTTCCTATAGAACTCGTACTCCTTTAACACAAAATTATAGTGATCGCGTTCATCATTTGCGAGCTCTAGGAATATCTGTTTATATTCTGGAATTCCTATGTTCTTTTCCAAATATAGATATACTTCTTCCGCCAATTTCTCATATTCTATGGCGATTTCGAGAATATCAAGATACTCTCTCGCTGTTTTTAGCTTGAACTCCCTTTCTTTGAATATTGCAGTCCAACTCTCAAAGGGAACATCTTTTGGCTCTTCGCCGGAATATAATGTTTTAAAAATCTCTATTACTTTTTGCTCATGGGATTTTTCTGTCTCAATAAACTCCTTAAATCTCTTTTTGTAATAATCGCTGGGAATATTTTCATAGAGAAAAGTGTAAAGGCTTGTTGAGTCTTCTTCGCCTTTAACAACATAACTCAGAACGTCCCTTAGGGGCATTTTGGTAATCTGCTTTAGAACCTCCCTCACCTTTTCTTCGATTTCTGCTTTTTTCATAAAAACCTCCAATGAACTTTCCATAATCGCTCCCCTTTCTGTAGTTTTCTTCATGTTTTTAAACTTTTTTGCCGCTTTTATTTTTGAATTTTATAGGAAACTTCCAAAAGAGTTAAGCAAATGAAACACTTTGACATTTCATCATTACCTTAGTCCTTTGCAGCATAGGAAGTATTGGCATGAGCAGGGGAACCAGAAAGTTACCAGATCTTTCAGGGAAGGATAGAAAAGAGGTGAAGCTAAAAGCCTCACTCGAGCTTCTTGTAGCAGAACCACCAGTCGTAGCACTCGATCTCGCCCTTGGCCTTGGCTTCTTCGCGCTTCTTCTTCTCTTCGATGGTGGCAGCCGGCGGGATGATGACCTTGTCACCGATGAGCTCGTTGTTCGGCCACTTGTGCGGCAGAGCAACACCGTGCTCGTCGCTGGTCTTGAGGGCCTTTACGAGCCTGAGTATCTCATCCCAGTCCCTGCCGACCTCGGCCGGGTAGTAAACTATCGCCCTAATGACGCCCTTGTCGTCGACGACGAAGACTGCCCTAGCAGTAATAGTGGAGCCGCTCGGGATCATGCCGAGCTTGTCGGCGAGCTCACCGCGGTCATCGGCTATGACGGGGAAGTCGATCTCGACGCCGAGGTTATCCTTAATCCACTCCATCCACTTGATGTGGCTGAAGACCTGGTCAACGCTCAGTCCGATGGGCTCGACGCCAAGCTTCCTGAACTCCTCGACCCTCTTCTGCATGGCGTAGAACTCTGTGGTACAGACCGGGGTGAAGTCAGCCGGGTGACTGAAGAGTATGAACCACTTGCCCTTCTCAGCAAAGTACTCCGGGAGCTTTATCACTCCGTGGGTGGTCTTAACCTCAACCTCTGGGAACTTTTCTCCTATGACGACCATCTTTCATCACCTCTCCATTTTTGTGTGTCGTCTTCACTATAAACCTCTTAGGTTCGAATATATAAACCTTTTGGTTCTGCTAACGGCACCAAATTTGACTAATATCCAATCAACTTAATAAGCTCTGGGTTGTTCGTGCAAAAAATACACTCATTTTACTGCCATTTTGTGATTAAAGTGTTGAGGAAACTTGTCAGAAAGGGGAAATTCTAGGCATAATCTTACCTCAGACTTTTCTCACATCAATCCAAGTTGAATGATAGGCAGACCCGTTGCCATATTTTTCGACGGTTTTATCGCTTGTCAAAAAGTTCACGTTCCAGCCAAGCAAAGAGGGCCAGAAGGCCTTGTAGAGTAGGACGACGCCTTTAGGAACATCATCACTAAGTTTCACGGTCGTTTTGATCCTCCCATTGTCGTTGAAAACCTCTACGGTGTCTCCGTCGCAGATTCCCCTCTCCTCAGCATCATCTGGGTTCATGTAGAGGCTCGGGTCTATTATCCCGTAGGTGTTGTGGTACTGGCTCGTTATCGTCATCCTGTGCGTTGGACTGAGCAGGCGGAGTGGGTAGTTGCCCTGTGGGGGCTTGTATTCCGGAAACGGTGATAGACCGCGCTCAGTGGCCCTCTGAGAGTAGAACTCGATTTTGCCACTCGGTGTCTCCCACTTCCTCGGCTTTTCTAGAACCTTTACGAAGCCCTTGGCTTTCAGCTCCTCCCAGCTTAGGTCGTTGATTTCCAGAACCTTCCGTATTACCTCCTCGTCGCTCTCGTAGAGGTGAGGGTTCTCGATGCCAAGGGCTTTGGCCAAAAGCCTCGTTACCTCGCTGTTGGATTTTCCGTAAAGTTCTGCAACTGGCTCGTTTAGAGCTACGTGGCGGTGATAGTAGGAGTCAACTATGTCGAGCCTCTCAAAGAAGGTGTTCGCCGGCAGGACGACGTCAGAGAATAGGGCCGTGTCAGTCAGGAAGATGTCGTGGGTAACGATAAAGACATCGTTTTCTACCAGAGCTCTCCTGAGCCTGTTCTGATTCGGCAAACTCGCCAGCGGGTTGGAGTTGTAAACGTAGAGGAACTTTATCTCGCCCTTCTCGATGTATTCGGCAAGCTTCATCTGCGGGATTCTCTTTGCAGGCTTCGTTCGCAGGAAAGCCCCTTCGGCATAGCTCTTGTCTATCGTTTTCATGTCGTAGATGAAGCCGAAGTGATGACCGACCAGGGCCGGGAGAATTGAGATGGCCCTCACTGCCTCTCCGCCACTCAAAGACCTCTGGAAGCCGTATCCGATATGTATAACACCTTTTTTCTCGGCGAAGTCGAAGGCAAACTCCTCAATTTCTTCATAGCTCAAACCCGTTTCGCGCTCCACGAAGTCAAGGCCCAGTTTAATTACATAATTCTTGAATTCTTTAAAACCATAAACGTTCTCGCGGACGAAGTCCTTATCATAGAGCTCATTCTCTATGATGAGCTTCGCAACGGCCAGAGCGAGGAGGACATCGGTATCGGGCATTATCTGGAAGAACTTGTCGCTTCTCTTTGCCGTCTCGGTTCTGACGACGTCAACGGTCCAGATTTCAAGGTTGTGCTTTTTGGCCAGCATAAAGCCGTGAAGGTTGGTCCAGAAGGCGTTGATGCCCCAGTACACGATGAGCTTCTGCCTTTTTAGCTCCTCGGGATCCATTCCAACTGCCGTTCCATAGATGTCCCTCAAAGCCTCCTGGCCAGCCCGGTCGCAAATTCCGTAATCAAGCATTGCGGTGTTCAGGTAGTGGAAGAGCCTAAGCGGGAAGGCATAGTTCACAGTGCCCCTATCCCCCGCGTACTGGTAGACGAGGACGCTCTCGCTTCCGTACTCATCTATCGTCTCCATCAGTTTTTGGGCGACGAGGTTGATGGCCTCCGCCCAGCTCGCCTCTCGGAATTTTCTACTTCCTCTCTCGCCCGCTCTAATGAGCGGAACCTTAAGCCTGTCCTCCGCGTGGAACCACTTGGGCAGAAGCGCGCCCTTTGGACAAAGGAACCCCTCCGTTATTGGATGCCTGGAGTTTCCTTTGACAACTAGGCGCCCATTCTTAACCTCACTTATCATCGAGCAGGTGTCGTAGCAGTCCCGCATGCAGGCGGAGAACGGCATAACCATCACGGGGATATCTTGATTTTTTCTGCAGCTTCCCTCTCGATGAGAACCTTGGCTATCTCCCGGGGGAGCGTCACCAGATCGCCCGCTTTAAACGGCCCGTATCCTTTCAGCTCGGCGTCGAGGATTTTGGGGAGGTCGATCTTGATTATGTACGCCTCCCTGGGAATGGTTTTCCTTGGTGGCTCTGCAGTGGGGATGCTCTCGGGAACCTCAACGGCTTCGGCCGGAACCTCAACCGGAATCTCCTCACGCTCGATGAATGCCCTCAGAATAGTGAAAATCCTCTTCTCCTCGGCTGTCATCTCTTGAGGTATTCCTTCAACGGCCAGATCTACGATTTTATGGAGCCTGATTTTGATTATTTCGCGCATTAACTTCTCGGCGATATTGAGTTGGGCGAGGTAAAGGCGCTCCTCGATGTCCTCACCCCTCTCGCGGGAGCTCTCAGCGCTGAGTTTAAGGGCTTTTATCAGACTGTCGAATTCCCTGTAGAACTCTTCGTCGAGCTCTGTGAGGTCAGGGGATGAAAGCTCCCCCTCCAGCAGTTCCCTGAGCTTAACGATGTCCACGCTCTCACCAGCCTAAATGGAGAAGGAAAAGAAATCAGTCCTCGACGCGCGGAGCGAGGAGGAATATCAGCTTACCCTCGTCCCTTATCGGGTACTCCATCTGGAGGGGCATCTCGTTGCCGAACCTTATGATGACCTCGTCGGCCTTTCCGATACCTTTTATCATGTCGGCGAGGTAGCTGATTCCGTAGGCGCTCTTGGTTTCCTCCTCAACCTCGAGGTCGAGCAGACCCTCGTCCTCAAGGGTGAGCTTTATCTCGACCTCGTTGGTCTCGCCCTCTGCCTTCATGATGAACTCGTTCTCCCTTGCTATGAACTTGAGGGCGTCGCTGACGAGGGAGGCGTCCTTAACGGCCTCCTTGAGAACCTCTCCGAGAACAACGACCTTTGCTGTGAACGGAAGTTCTGGAAGGTCGAGCTCGAGTTCCTCGACCTCGATGAGTGGCAGCTTGAAGGTTCTCTTGGCGGTTCCCTCGAAGGTGACCTCGAGGAAGTTCTCGTCGCCCTTCCTGAGGATGAGGGTGTCCTTGTTCTTGCCGCGCTTGAGTATCTTCTTGAAGTGGTCCATGTTGATTCCAATCGTCTCCTCTTCCTCGACCTCATACTTGGAGAATATGCTCTCCGGGAGGTTGAGGTCGATGAGAACGACCCTGCTCGGGTCCATGGCGCGCATGCTTATTCCTTCCTCAGTTATCTTGAAAGCCGCCTCGTCAATCAGGTTGCTTGCGGTGGCTATAAGATCGGCGAAATCTTTGGCACCATCAAAAACTATTTCGAACGGCATCTTTACCCCTCCTCCAGTATATTGAGCATCAGCCTAACCCTTTCTTTTCCCCGGAATAAATAAGCTTTTCCGTTGTCTGTATCGGGCAGTCTTTTATATGCCTCCTCAAGCTCCTTAAGAGCCTTTTCAGCAAGGCGCTTTAAAACTTCGAACTTCTCCTCCTCGTTCACTCGTAGGACCTCCATACGTGGCCACACTTGGTGCACTTGTAGAATATCGTGCTCGGCTCGTCGCCGGCCCTCGTCTGGAGCTCCCACCAGTAGGCCTCGTCGTTGCCGCACTTCGGACAGGTTATCTTGACCTTTGGAAGGGTTGCCAGATCCTGCTCAACGACTATTATTCCCTCGTCGGGTTTGTGTTCGACCTTCTGGGTTATTCTTGTCTTCTCCCTGTCCTTCTCCTCGTCGAAGGGCTCTTCATAACCGCACTTTCTGCAGACCCAGACCTTTCTCTTCCTATCCGGGAGCATAAGGTTACCGCACTCTGGACAGAACTTCATCTTCTCTCACCCCTACAGCCGGGGGTGAGGTATGTGATTGGGGGATAAAAAGTTTTGCCAAGAATTCAGTCCGCTATCTCAAACTCCATGCTCGCGTTCACGCATCCCCGCGGCCAGCCGCAGATCTCCTTGACGACCTTGTATCTCCCGGGAGGGAGGTTAGGATAGAAACGGGGGTCCCCTATGGATTCGTTTTCAGGCAGGTATTTCAGGGTTATCCGCTGCTTCCATGAGCGGAAAGGTGTGAGGACTATGAGGTCATCTGTAAAAATCAGCCCAGTCCTAACTCGAACCCAGCTACCGTTCTCCCAGCGGTAGAGGAGGTATCCCCGGCCAAGTTCAATTGGCATAAGTCCGATGTTCCTTACAGTCAGCTCGGGCCGTTCTTCCTGAGCGTAAGCTTCTTATCGAGGCTGATCATGAAGTGTGGACCGGTAGCACCCCAGAGAAGAAGGATAAGGAGAGAGACAAGGGGACCCTTTCTCAACTCTGCCACCCCCAGCCGGTGATGTCGAACTCGGCCTCGGGCTTTACCGTCACGTTGCCCACGAAGACGCTCTTGACTATTTTGTAATGTCCAGGCTCGAGGTTGAGCTTAGACAGGTCTATCTTCTGCTCCCAGTTCTTGCCCTGCTCAATGATGATGCCTATCTCTATGAAGGCCATGTCAAGATTTACCTCCTTCCAGTTGCCATTCTCAAGTCTGTAAAGCTGGAATGCATAGCCAGTTGTTGCCTCCGAGTTAGCGTTGTTGACCACTGTTAGAACCATAGTCTCATCCGGGGCATAGCTCGTCTTGTCAAGTTTCAGAACGACGTCTGGAACGTCTGGAGTTCCGTCCGTTCCGCCGTTGTCACCTCCTGAGGGGGAGGAAACCATGAAATGGACCACTGGGATTATCAGGAGTACCAGTAGTACAGGGACTGCCTTTTTCATGTGAACCACCGGAGAAGTGTCAACTTCCAGGTTCTTAACGGTTGTCAAAGCTTCAAAAGAGATTGAAGTGATCGGTTGAGTTATTTGAACTTCTTTATTTTAACAGATGCGGGAAGGAAACAGGACTTATTCAAAGTCAAGGTCCAGTTTGAACTCTGTGGCTTTACTCGTCTGATTTTAGCCCTTATTTGAGCCACTTATTTAAAGCGGATTACGTAAGGTTCGCGATGCCTGGCCTATTCTACGAATGAATGGGGAACGAAGGCCAGACATCGCTTTAATTTACTGGAAAAGTGAGTTTATAACTTTTTCTGGGATGAAATCCGACGAAAAAACGCTGACTTTGAATATAATTCAGCAGAACGGCAGATTCAGTGGAGAACCCTCAAAACTACCCTGGAGAAATCTTGATTACTAACTTGTGAAATTGAAAAAAGAAGGAAATCTCACTCCTTCATTGGGAGGCCGTGGTCGAAGGAGTAGTAGACCTTCTGGTACTCCTTCCTGTACTCGGCAACTTCCTTCTCGACCTTCTTCGGATCCTCCTTGTCGATGAGGACGCGCCTCATGAAGACCGCTATGTCCTTCATGTTGTCCTCGAGCATTCCAACTCTGGTCATCTCCTGGACGCCTATCCTGAGGCCGCTCGGGGTGTTGACCTTCTCGAGCGGGTCCCACGGCAGGAGGTTCTTGTTGAGGATTATGCCTGCCTCCTCGAGGAGCGGCGCAGCCCAACCGCCAGCGGCCTCGTGCAGGTCGCTGACGTCAACTATGACCTGGTGGCTCTCGGTGTAGCCCTTGTCCTCGCCGATGACCTTGAAGCCCTCCTCGGCGAGGGCCTCGGCGTTCTTGACAATCTGGGCCGCGTACTTCTCACCGAACTCGAGCATCTCGGCGGCGGTGATGACCTTACCGGCCATGTGGTGGAGGTGGTGGTTGCTGAGGACACCCGGGAAGATGGCCCACTGGAGCTTGGCGACGTCATCACCGAAGTTCTTGTAGAGGATTATACCGCCCTGCGGTCCCGGGAAGGTCTTGTGGGTCGAGGCGGTCATGACGTCAACGCCCTCCCTGAGTGGGTCCTGGAACTGCTTTCCGGCAATGAGACCGAGCACGTGGGCTGCGTCGTACATGACGTAAGCACCGACTTCCTTAGCCACCGGAGCGAGCTCCTTGACCGGGTGTGGGAACGGGAAGAGCGAACCACCGAAGACGACTATTCTTGGCTCGAGCTCACGAATGAGCTGAGCGGCCTTGTCAACGTCGATGTTGAACTCCTCGTTGTCAAAGGGCCAGGTGTGGACTTCAAGGCCCCTCATTCCAGCGGCTCCGAAGGGCATGTGGCTTATGTGGCCACCGTGGGAAGTGTGCAGAACGATAGCCTTGTCTCCCGGCTGGGTGAGACCGAAGAAAACTGCCTGGTTGGCGTTGGTTCCGGATATAGGTCTGAGGTCAGCAAAGTCGCTTCCAAAGAGCTTGCAGAAGAGGTCAACACCGATGAGCTCGACCTCATCAACGTACTTACAGCCCTGATAATACCTCTGCCTGGGCCAGCCCTCGGCGTACTTGTGCATGAAGCCGCTAGAAACGGCGCGGTTGACGCTCGGGGAGGTTACGTTCTCACTCGCAATCAGGTTTATGGTTGAGCTCCTCCACTTCTCGTGGGCCTCCAGATACTCAATAACCTTGTCCCTGTAGGTTTTGTAGCCGTTCTCCATGGGAAACACCTCGATGAGGATTTGAGCGGGGAGAATATAAATCTTACCGCAGAATTGAAGGCTGATTCATGTGCTTTCTTTTCCCTCCCGGCTGACACTCAGGAGTCCTTTCGAAAAAGGATAGAAAAAAGCAAAGGGTTACTTCCTGAGCTTGCTGGCAAGGTAAATGAGAATCGGCAGCACTATGAACGCCAGGAAATCACCGGTGTCGCCGGCGAAGGCCAGCACATCGGCGAAGTTCTTGACCCCTGCAAAGTAGAGTGCCGCTGGCGGTATGACCGTCAGCCCCCAGGCTATCGGCTTCTTGAGTTTCACGAACTCGGCGTTGTTGCTCTGCTGAGCCAGGGCGATGCCTATGTAGCTCGTGGTTATGGCCAGCAATGGAATTAAGTTGCCTATGAGCTTGCCAACGTGGCCGTAGAGCAGCTCGAGCCCCTGAGTGGCGATTTCCGGGGTGCTCTTTCCAAAGGCGAGAAGGAATGCTGCCATAAAGACAGCGTAAATGGCCGTTGGAATGAGGAACGCTAGGACAATGACCTTTTTGGTCTCTTCGTAGCTTCCGAGTCCCTTGTAGACGTCGGGGATTATGGTGTGGCAGCCGAGGGCGAAGATGGCAACGCCTGTTATGCTGAGTATTCCCGAGAGGTCGGTGTAGAGGCCGTTTTCGAGCTCTGCGTGGGGAGTGAGCATCAGGGTAACGCCGATGAAGAGGGCGAGCATTATGTAGCTCATTATGAGCTCGGTCTTTCCGCTGGCTTCGAGTCCATGGTAAACTACGAGCGATGCCAGAACCCAGAATATGAGCGCTCCGAGCGTGTCGCTTATACCAAAAAGGCTGGAAAAGACGCTGCCCATTCCCGCTATGTAAGCGAGGAGCGCGCCGAAGCTCATTATGAATATGCTGATGTACATGAGCCAGCCTCCTGCCTTTCCGAGGGTTCTGTTGGCTATGGTGCTCATCTGCGCCCCGCCCATCTCGGCGGAGAACTTCAGCACTATGAATGCCGTCGCCAGCATCAGAAGCATCACTCCGAAGAGAACGCCCAGTGCTGGGATCAGGCCGACTTTTGAGGCTGCATAGGGAAGTCCAAGCACCCCTGCCCCTATCTGTGTTCCCACGAGTATTGCCAGGGCCTCGTTCTTTGTGATGCGTGCCTTTTCGACCTTTATCGTGGAGGTTCTCAAAGCTACTGTGGCCTTTCTTCTCCTCAGGTTCTGGATGAGGGTGACCTTTTTACGTCTCTCTGCAGCTAGTCTCTCCGCATAATACCTCCCGTGTGAGGTGGTGACCTTTCTCCTGGGGGTTCCATCAGTGACAGGCATCTCTCTCACCTCGGTAAAATGTACTCATGGATACAATTTAAAGGCTCGCACGGAAATGTGAAACCTACTTCAAAGATTATTCGGCATCGATGGGAAAAGAACTCAGGGTCGGGCATGATTTTTAAGGATAGCCGAGTATGTGTAATCATGATAGAGGAAGCCGCAAAACTGCTCGCCCGCTCTAGGTTTGCCATAGCCTTTACCGGGGCTGGAATAAGCGCGGAGAGCGGTGTTCCAACCTTCAGGGGCTTCAACGGTCTCTGGAAGAAGCACAGGCCGGAGGAGCTGGCGACGCCAGAAGCCTTTAGGAAGGATCCTCACCTCGTCTGGAGCTTCTACAAGTGGAGAATGAGGCTCATAATGAAGGCCAGACCCAACAGGGCCCACTACGCTCTGGCTGAGCTCGAGGAGATGGGCATTTTGAAGGCTGTGATAACCCAGAACGTTGACGACCTCCACCGTGAGGCCGGCACAAAAAACCTCATCGAGCTCCACGGCAACATCTTCCGCGTTAGGTGTACCTCCTGTAGCTATAAGGAAAACCTCAAGGAGAGCGGTCGCCTGGAAGAGTTCCTGGCCCAGAAAGACCTGCCAAAGTGCCCAAACTGCGGTTCGCTTCTGAGGCCTGACGTGGTGTGGTTTGGCGAGCCGCTGCCGAGGAAATCTCTGGACGAGGCCTTTAAGCTCGCGGAGAAGGCAGACCTGGTTCTCGTGATTGGTACCAGCGGTGTTGTCTATCCCGCAGCGTACATCCCCCAGATAGTCAAGGAAACAGGGGGCAAAGTCATTGAGGTAAATCCCGAGGAGAGTGGGATTACGCCCATAGCTGACGTCTTCCTGCGCTGTCCGGCGGGTGAGGCAATGGAAAAGTTGATGGAAAGGATTAAGGGGCTGGTATGATGGGTGGAAAGGTTCTCCTCATTGGCTTTAATGAGGATGAGGCCGGAAAGGTAATGGAGGCCCTCAGCGGCCTGGACGTCTTTGAGGTTCCCGAGTACTGCCGGGACTGTGTCGTTGGAGAGATAGTTGATAAAGCCGAAAAGCTGAGCGGTTCGAGCTACTGGCATCTCAGAAAGTTTGTGATAATGCATGACGTTGACAACGAGACGCTGAAGGGGGTAATAAAAGCAGTTCGCTCCCTCAATCTCGGGAGGGTAATATTTGCCACCACGACGGAAACGTCCCTTACCTGGAAGCTCGAAGATTTGCTCAACGAGCTTATGGAGGAGGATGAGTACTTTCAGGCCATGAAGTGGGCTAGGAGACAGGTGAGTGAGAGGAAAGGCCCGTTCCTTAACCTCGGGAAGGATTAAATAGGGGAAAAGCGTAGGGATGGTGGGTGGCGAGATGATAAGGGTCGTGTTCTTTGACCTCGACGACACGCTCGTTGACACGAGCAAACTCGCTGAGATGGCTAGGAAAAACGCTATAGAGAATATGGTACGCCACGGGCTTCCCGTTGATTTCGAAACCGCTTATCATGAGCTCCTCGAGCTCATAACCGAGTACGGAAGCAACTTTGGGAGACATTTCGACTACCTTCTGAGGAGGCTTGACCTGCCGAACAATCCCAAGTGGATAGCCGCGGGGGTTATAGCGTATCACAACACCAAGTTCGCCTACCTCAAAAGCGTCAAGGGCGCTAGAAAAGTCCTCCTCGAGCTCAAGAAAGATGGCTTTGGCCTCGGGGTGATCACCGACGGCGACCCCATAAAGCAGTGGGAGAAGATACTCCGCCTCGAGCTCGATGAATACTTTGATGAGGTCTTTATATCCGACTATCTCGGCGTCAAGAAGCCCCACAGGAAGATATTTGAGAAGGCCCTGCGGAAGTTCAACGTCGAGCCTCACGAGGCGCTGATGGTTGGCGACAGGCTGTACTCGGACATTTACGGGGCGAAGCAGGTTGGCATGAAGACAGTATGGTTTAAATATGGGAAGTACGCCAACCGCGAGCTGGACTATCTGGAGTACGCGGACTTCACGATTAAGTCATTGGAGGAGGTTCCGGAGATAGTCAGGGGGCTGAACCTTGAAGGGAAAGAGCGTGCAGATAAGGAAGTTCATGCTGATTGACAGCGCCTACAAATCAAGGATCCTCAGGGGAGACAAGGTCACGACGATAAGGTATGGGGACTACGAGGCCAAGCCTGGAAGCGAGATTTACCTAGTCATCACGCCAAGCGACACCGCCATAGCCAAGGTCAGGATAACCCGCGTCGAGAAAAAGAAAGTTAAGGAGCTCACCAACGAAGATGCTAGGCTCGACGGCTTTTCCGACGTCAGGGAACTCGTCAGGGAGCTGAGCAAAATCTACGGGGGGCTCTACGGTGATGACGAGGTTACGATAATAGGCTTTGAAGTCATCAAGCGCTTCGAGGACGGAATACCCCTCAAGTGGCTCAAGGGCCTCAATTACCGGGAACCGGAGGAGATAGCGAGACTCTACCTTGAAAATCAGGAGAAGGTCAACCTAAGCCGCGAAACTGACTTCATACTGCGCAGGATATACAACGAGGGCCTTGGAAGGGCCGTTAGAACCTTCGGACCGAAAAAAGTCCAGCAGGCGCTGCTCAAGGCCTATCATGCACTCTATGCCTCCGGGGTTATTTAACCTGAGGAGACTTTCGAGGAAAGCTTTTTTACCGGTCCCTCCTTCCTAAAGTGCCATGGGGTAGGCTAACTTTAGGAGAAACTTCCTGATCTTCACGACTGGAGTCGTCGCAGTCTTCCTCTTGCAGGTAGTGGGAGCCTGTTGATGGGGGCAGGCAAGTGGGTAAACTTGACTCTTTCTCTCATCGATACACCAACTGATGAACCTCCTAACAGCTCTCGGTGGAAACTTCTTCTTGATACCCTTCGCAATTCTTGTCATTTACCTCGACCGATGGGTAGAGGCTCGATTTCAAAGAGAAGCGCCGCTTTCATACTCGCCTCCGGGATAGGCCTGATTGCTATAGGGGGCCTCAAGATCATCTTTGCTGAGCCCCGGCCGAGATTCCTTGGGGATTGGAAAGTATGCTTTCCCTTCCGGCCACACTTTTAGGGCCTTGATAATATCTGCCTACACCTCAGATCGCTGGAAAAGTATGCTCCATTAGCCTGGACGTACGCCGTTGGAATCGCCCTCACGGGGCTTTTCCTACACTACCACTGGTTCAGCGACGTTTTCTTCAGCCTACTATTCGCCCCGTGGGCTTACCTGCTGTTCAAATCGCTGCTTGGAGTGGATAAGGAATAAATGGCTTATGGGGGTGTTCCTGCTCTCCCTAGTTCTAACCTTCAAGGGCCGGTACGTGATAATCTCCCTTCCAATCCTGCCGGAGGAGTAGCTGAAAAGCCACACCCCAGAGAGCATTCCGAAGAGGACGCCGAACCGAGTGAGCCAAGCTTTGTTAGACTCTCCTGAAAGGCAAGTTCTTTTTGAAGAGCGGTATCACAAAGCTTGCGAAGATGGTGTTGATTGCTATGAACGCCCACACCGTCCCGAGGACTACGGGAAGGGTATAGTGAAAGCTCTCTAATTTGGAGTTCTCGATGACTTACACTTGATTATCCCCTTGGTGTCCATGTTATTCTCTTTAAATCTAATCTAATGATTAATATTTAAGCCACTATTAGCTTCCTCTAAAATTAATTCGGTTCTGGTATGGAAACTCCTCATACTCACCCCGTGCTCTAAACAAGGGAATTCTGAAAATATGAATTCATTTATTTTTTATTTTCTATATAATGAGTTCAAAGAGAGTTATATACTATTCTGTCAGTGCGAATATACTTATATCAAAGTGTATTGACCACAGGGAGTTTTATATTTCTTTAAAGAGATTGCGAGTACTACAACTAGGTAAACAAACAAAGGGAAAAGCTCTTATTGTTCAATGATGAAGTCCGTAGACAACGAGCCTCACGGGATAGAGATAAAAATTAACAACAAAACATCATGTCTTAACATATGCGTAGCCTTCCTTTTGAAGTTCTATTAGTTTTGTTATTCCTGCCGGAACTATTTCACAGAATTCAAATATAGCGGACTTGTCAATGCAGTGTGTATTTAGTGCATTGTTGCAGACATAAAATTTAACCCCCCAGTTATGCAGATTTTCAAGTTGCTCCTTGAACTTCGTGTTGGAATCCTTGACAAAGAGTTTTACAGCAAATGCATTGGCAAGAACTGCAACTTCAGCATTTTCTTGTCCAACGTCCTTGAAAAGATTGTTTATGAATTTTAACGCCAGCATCAGTGTTGGTGTATCATCAAGATCCAGATGGAAAACGACCTTCAGTTTATCACTCTCCATGGATGTCACCCCAGACATCTAGTTACATATACGTCAGTAAAAGAATATGGACATTTTAAACGTTTCTAATTTATATATTAGATACATTAAAGTTTAACACTAAAAGTTGCGAGAATGTTTAAATAGAAGTTCTAACTTATAGTGACTAGTTAGTCATTAAGGGGTGATTTAGACAATGGCAGAAAAACTTGTGCCTGTAGTCTGTGCTTGGTGTTCTGTTGGATGTAGGCTGTATATAGTAAACGACAATGGATACCCCAAGAAAATCGAGTTCGATTACGACCACCCGGGTATACCCAACAAGGGGAAGCTCTGTCCAAAGGGTGTTGCTTCGTTCCAGTATCTTAGACATCCAGACAGGCTCAGGAAGCCTCTTAAGAGGGCTGGTGAAAGGGGAGAGGGAAAGTTCGTTGAGATCAGCTGGGAAGAAGCGATTAAAGAAATTGCTCAAAAACTAAAAGAAATAAAAGAAAAATATGGTCCGGAGGCACTGGCTTTTTTGGGGACTGAAAGGATATCAGTGGAGGCAAATTATGTTCTGCAAAAGCTGGCCAGAGCACTGGGAACGAACAATGTGGAGCACCCCGGAAGATTCTGTCAGTCTACAGTGTTCTTTGCCAAGCAGAAGATACTCGGAAATCCATTTCTGACAAACCCGTTTGAGGACATAACGAAAACAAAAGCAATCTTGATTTGGGGTTATAACCCCGCAGCAACAAGTCCAGTGTTCTTTGGGCAGTATGTTGAAAGGGCCGTTCTGGACAATGGAGCCAAGTTAATTGTTGTTGACCCAAGGAAGACCGAAACTGCTAAGTTCGCCGACATCCACCTTCAGCCATATCCCGGAACTGATTTGGCAGTTGCTTTGGCAATGCTCAATGTGATAATAAAAAATGAATTGTACGACAAGGACTTCATCGCTGAGAGAGTTGAAGGTTTTGAAGAGCTGGCAAAGAAAGTTGAGCAGTACACCCCACAGTGGGCAGAAAAGATCAGCGGTGTTCCGGCAGAATTAATTGAAAAAGCTGCAATAACATTCGCAACTGCGGGAAAGGGAGCATTACTGCAGCAGATGGGTTCAACCCAGCATGCTAATGGTACTTTACTTCACATGGCACTGGCAGCCCTCATTGTTATCTGCGGGTACGTTGGAAAGGAGGGAGTGATGTCTGGGGCAATACCCGGTGCATACAACGCTATGGGAGTCTCAATGATGGGCGTTGATTGTGATATGCTGCCAGGAAGAGTCTCAGTGGAAGATGAAGAAGAAGTAAAGAGGATCGAAGAAATCTGGGGCTTCAAAATACCGAGAAAACCGGGGCTCACATACTTCAGGATAATAGAGGCCATCAACGAAGGAAAGGTTAAAGCGTTATACATAGTGGGGGTTAACCCTGCAAAAGGTGCTCCAAACTCGGCATTTGTCAGGGAAGCTCTGAAAAAAGCGGAGTTTATTGTGGTTCAGGATGTTTTCCCAAACGAGACTGCTCAGTATGCGGACATTGTTCTCCCCGCTGCAGCATGGTATGAGCAAGAAGGCACAATAATGAGTTTTGAAAGAAGAGTCCAGAGAAGTTTTAAAGCTGCAGACCCTCCTGGAGACGCCAAGCCAGATTGGCAGATAATAGTTGAAGTTGCTAGGGCATTGGGGCTTGGAGAGTACTTTAACTATTCGAGTGTAGATGATATACTGCGGGAAATAAATCGGACAGTTCCCATACTCGCAGGAGCCACTCCGGAGAGGCTTAAAGAGAATATTGAAGGCTGCATCTTCCCGTGCCCCGATGAAAAGACAGAGACTACGAGGCTGTTCCTTGATGGGTTCATGACTCCAGATGGGAAAGCTCATTTAATTCCAGTGGATTATGAGCCTCCTGGAGAAGTGCCTGACGAGGAGTATCCATTCTGGCTTACTAACTTCACGTTGGTTGGGCAGTTCCGTACTGGAGTCAGGAGTTTCAGGAGTAAGAGCCTCGAAAAGAGGTGGCCAGAGCCTTTCGTTATGATAAATGTGAGTGATGCGGCGAAGTTGGGCATCAAAACAGGGGATTTAGTAAATGTGGAGACGAGGAGGGGCTCACTAACTGCCAGAGCAGAGGTTACTCCAAATATCAGGGAGGGGGTAATAGCAATGCCCTGGCACTGGGACTTTAACTACTTGACTGCAGATGTGCTTGATAAGTACGTTGAGATGCCCGAGCTGAAGACGGCCGCATGTAGGATCTCCAAGGTTGAGGGGTGATTTAAATGAGCAAGAAGATATTTATCGATTTCAAGCGCTGCATTGCCTGCAAAGCCTGTGAAGTAGCATGTGAAGTAATCAATGGCGAAGCAAAAATTAGGGTTTTTGAGTTCCCTGACTTGACCAGCGTCGCCTTCAATTGCCGCCACTGTGAAAAGGCTCCATGTATGGAAGTGTGTCCAGTTAACGCGCTCTCCAAGGACGATGATGGCGCAGTCGTTCTCGACCCCCTCAAGTGTATCGGCTGTCTCATGTGTGCAGTTGCATGTCCATTTGGTGTTCCAAAGCTAGATGAAGCTAACAAGATTATGGACAAGTGTGCGCTCTGTGCTGGGAGAAGGGCAAAAGGTCTTCTCCCTGCCTGTGTCTCAGCGTGTCCAACTGAGGCCCTCAAGTACGGCGACATAAACGATGTCCTCTGGGCCAGAGAAGGAAAAATAGTTGCGAACCTGAAGAGCTCAGCGAAGAGGGGAAAGGGAGAAAATGCTCTCCTCGTGCTCTGATCTTCATTTTCCACAACCCTCGTTCTTTAGGGCAGGAGGAGATCAGTGTATTTTTCTTTTTCAATGAAAACCACAGGTTTAAAACAATTGGGTGATGAAGTGTGAACGGCGAAATATTCCTTGCATCGGTGTTGTTGCCCTTCATGCTACTTTTGCTCTACAAGATGGAAGGTAGAACTGCAGACACTTCTGCGGCAATAATAATTGCTCTTGCTCTGCTCATAAACAGCTACGGCCTCTATGCTTTTTTCCAGACTGGGGCAGAGAATGTCTACCACTACTTTTATGTCCGCGTGGAAAACCTTGGAGAGATCTTTGGCCTCAACGTTGACGTTGCCTCTGTTATGATGGGGTTTATCTCGATTCTAACAGGATTTTTACTCGTTCTCTATGCAGCAGACTACATGGGTCCATCAAACAGACAGTTCCCCCTTGAAAGTGGAAAAGGGAAGTTCTATGCTTTTCTCGGACTACTTATGGGTTCAACAATGACATTTATCTACAGCACAAACCTCGTTCAGTTCCTCGTCTTCCTTGAGCTCATGGCAATAGCTCTTCTCCACCTTGTGAATTTTTACGGAAATGCAAAGAGTAATGCCATCAAGGCGTTCCTTGTACTCAACCTTGCGGTTGTACTTCTTCTCGTTGCCATTGCACTCCTTAGTGAAAATCAGGAGTTTGCTAAGATGGAGGGCATTAATCAGTTTACCAAGGACACAACCTTCACAATCATAATATTTGCCGCGCTGGCGATGAGTTCACAGTTGTTCTTCTATTCTTGGTTGCCAGATACAACGATCGGTCCGGTTCCGGCATCTGCTTACATTCACTCTGCATCAATAGTTCCTCTTGGGAGCTTCATGCTTTTCAGGGTCATCCAGTACATGAACCCTGGCAGGAACGAGTTCTGGCTTTTAGGCTCACTCACCGTTGTCCTGATACTGCTCATGATGATCTACTATCCGCTCCAGAAGGATGGCAAGAGACTCTTAGCCTATTCTACGATAGCACAGATAGGCGTTGCTTACATAACCCTCGCATATGCACTTCTCGGCCACAAAGTTGGTCTGCAGATAGCGCTTTATCAGGTTGTCAATCACACTCTCGTTAAGGCCCTTGCATTCATGAGCATCGGAACCTTTGCCTACGCTTTTGGAACGACAGACCTCGAGAAGATCAGGGGAACAAGGCATAGCCTCCCATGGGCAAGTGTTGCCTGGTTTCTCAGCTTCCTTGGCCTTGCAGGTATCCTGCCCCTTGGTCTGTTCTTTAGCAAGGCATTCACAATCATGAGTACTAGACATGCCCAGGGTATTGCATCATGGCTCTTCCCTGGCGTTGTTCTCTTTGATGCGGCGATATTCCTTGTGGTTGTGCTCCTTTGGTTCAAGGAAATTTTCTTCGGTGCGCCACAACCAGTCAGCGAAATTCACGAATCAACGCTCATGAAGGTAGTAATGATAACACTGGTAATCATAGGCATGGTAAGTCCATGGATTACACTAGATGTTGTTATGAAGATAGGATTCATAGGGTGATGTGAAATGTTTCTCAAATATGCAATTATTGCCTTCATAATTGGCGGCCTTTTTGGGTTCGTGACAGACTATAAAACTGCCGTCAAGGCCTCAAGCTTCATGGCGTTCATCGGCTCTCTCGCAGTACTTGGGGAGACCTACAAGGTGTACACCAACGGCCCCCAGAGAGTCGATCTATTTGGGGTCTCCCTTAACATAACGGGCCTCTCGAATATCTTTCTGCTGATCATAGGTCTCGTTGGAATTGCAACTTCCCTCTATGCGATAAGCTACATGGACATCTTTGAAAACAAAGGCAAAGGATGGGTCTACGCGATAGCATACAATACTTTTCTCGCCTCGATGGTTCTAATCGTCACCGTAGACGGCATGGAGTATTTTGTCATAGGTTGGGAGCTTATGACTCTTAGTTCGTTTATACTGGTATTCTCCAGTGAAAAGGCAAGGGATGTTGGAGTGAGTGTCAAGTACTACATCACAATGCATTTCTTCGATACAATACCTCTCTTCCTCGCCCTCGGTACCACCTACTCCCTTGTGGGGAGCTTTGAGAAGCTCACCTTTGGAAATATTCACGTTGCTCTTGCAACTGCCCCAGAAAGCACGAAGATAGTCCTCTATGGTCTCTTTCTGCTGGCGTTCATGACCAAGGCGGGGATAGTTCCGTTCCACTTCTGGGTCGCTGAGACCTACAGGGCAGCACCGAGCAGTGTTTCAGCTATTATAGCCGGAGCCATGGAGAAGGTCGCCATTTATGGGCTGATAGCTCTTATCTGGAGGCTCATAGGAGACAGTTCAACCCTTGGCTTACTGATTGCAGTTCTCGGAGCCATTACCCTTACCGTTGGAACGCTCTACGCCCTCAGGGAGACTAACGCAAAGCGACTTCTTGCCTACCACAGCATTGGTCAGATGGGTTACATTTGGCTTGGAATCGGCATAGGAATGGCTCTGATACCAAAGGGCGGTACCCTCGCCCAAGTTGGTGCTCTTGGAGCATTTGCTGGTGTCTTCCACGCATTCAATCACGCAATCTTTAAGTCCTCGCTCTTCCTCTCGGCTGGAGCAGTTGAATATAGAACCGGAACCTTTAACCTAAATGAGCTTGGTGGCCTTGGAAAGTACATGAAGTGGACCGCTCTTGCTGCGCTCTTCTCATCACTTGCGATAGCCGGAATCCCACCCTTCAATGGATTCATAAGTAAATGGCTTATATATGTGGCAGGCTACCAGTCAAAGAGCTTCATTCTTGCTGTTGGTGCAGTGCTCGCCGCGTTCATAAGCGCTGCAACGCTTGCCTCTTTCGTAAAGTTCTACGGTGCCCAGTTTGGTGGTGAGATGAAAAAGTATGCGACTGTAAAGGAGGTTCCAGTGGGAATGCTCGCCGGCCAGTGGATTTTGGCCGGACTTACACTCGTTATAGGTATCTTTCCGAAGCTTGTAACTCCGATACTCAACGAACCCTTTAGCGCTCCACTTACGGACAACATCTACAAGATAGGCTTTGGCTCGGTGTTATTCTCGCCAGTGCTCTTCGTGGTGCTCTTCGGCGTCCTTGCTCTCGGGCTGTACCTGAGCTTCAAACCAGAGTATGGCAAGACAGCAAAGCCTTGGGATTGTGGTTCAACGGAACTCGATACCGATGAGTATAGGATAACCGCAGAGGGCTACTATCTCAAGTATGAGGAGAAGATAGGCTCTTTCTACCGCTTCGGTGACTGGTTTTACAGCCTCGGAGAGGAGATAATTCACTATATTGTCAGAGCCTACATATGGGTGGCGAGCTACTTCGTTAAGATTGTTGACACACCGTACACGGATGTTGAGAGCTTATCAGACCTTAGAAAGGAACAGTTGCTCTACATTGATGAGGAGACATTCAAGCCGCTTATAAGGCTCCTCAGAATAGTCAGGGACATTCTCCCAGGACTTAGGCTCGGAACTTTCGTGGTGCTCGCCCTGATAGTTGTGGGAGCGATAATCGGTATCCTAATGGTACTATGAGGTGGGGAAGATGAAAATAGACATAATCAAACTTGGGTTCGGCCTTGTTGGTATTCTCATTCTGCTCTTTCTGCCACCATATCTTGACGGTATTGCGAGAAGGGTCAAGGCTAGGCTCCAGTACAGGAGAGGGCCTCCGCTCAGTCAGACCTGGTATGACCTCCAGAAGCTTTTCGCACTTCCATCGGTTAGACCAACATCCAGCGCCCTGTTCACGTGGGCACCATATCTTGCCCTTGTCTCTGCAATCTCCGCTGCCCTTCTCCTCCCCTACGGCAATGTCGTGCTGGTGGACTTCGGCTTCAATCTAGTAGTGTTCTTCTATGTTATGATGATGGTCAGTATATTCCTCATCCTTGCAGGCTTGACCGTCCAGAACGCTTTCAGTCATCTTGGTTCAGCCAGGGAAATGCAGATAGCCCTAACTGTTGAGCCGTTAATAGCTGTACTCTACGGAGTCCTCGCCTATAATGCGGGCTCGCTCAGCATCTCTGGCATAATAGCAAATCTTCACCTTACTCCGTCGGTGTTACTAACCTATATACTCCTCGCCTACGCGCTCTATGTTGAGAGTGGGTTCGTACCCTTCAATATAGCCGAGGCTGAGCAAGAAGTCATAGGTGGGCCACTTGGGGAGTATAGCGGAAGGCTCCTCGGAGTGTTCTACTATGCAATCTACATCAAACGCTTCACCCTGTTGTGGTTCTTTGTCAGCCTGCTAATCCTCCCATGGCTTGGGCAGATAGACACACCCGAAAAAGGAGCTCTCGTGCTAGCACTGCAGTTCCTGCTAACAATAGCGTTCTACCCAATAATAGCGGTGCTTGAGGCAACTAACGCAAGGCTCAGGATTGATCATGTGGTCAAGATGAACGTTAGAATGTTCTTCGCAGGTATGATAATACTCGCAATAGCGTTTATGGGGTGGTAAAATGGTTAAGACTAAAGATTTGGAAGCTCACTTTGAGTTTGAGTACAGGGTCCGTGAGAGGGGCCACTGCAAGGAAGCTAACGTCGATGAGATACTCTCCGAGAGGGAAGGTCTCAGCGAGTTTTATGAGACCTTTAAGGAACATATACGCGAATGTAAGAGGATGAGCTACGGCCAGTATCAGTTCGTGATAGATATGGAAGTCCTTCCAGAGGCCGTGCTCTGGTGGCATAACCATCCGAAGTTCAAGGAGACACACTTTTCTACTGCTATCGGAACCGATGAAAGACCTCTTAATGGAAAGTTCATTTACATGCCCCTCCTGAACGTCCAGGTTGAACCTTTCAACATGGACAGGAACTACTACGTCTTCCTGAAGACATATATACCCGAGGACGATCCGAGCTTCTCAGGCGTCGCTGCGAAGCTTCCGGCAGCACTGTGGATAGAGAGGGAAGTAAAGGATCTTCTCGGTTTCAAACCAATAGGCCATCCCGATCCAAGGAGACTCGTCCTGCCGGAGGACTGGCCGGAGGGTGTTTACCCGCTCAGGAAGGACATGGATTATCGCTACTCGCCCATAACTGAGCCGAATACAGAGTTCAAGGATGGTCCCGAGGGAACTTGCCTTGTCCCGATGGGTCCCGTCCACATGGGTATTGAAGAGCCTGCTCACTTCAGGCTTTTCGTGAAGGGTGAGGAAATAGTTGACGTTGATTATCGGGGTTTCTACTCCCACAGGGGAATCGAGAAGATAGGAGAGGGAAGGCTGACCTACAATCAGGTGCTCTTCCTTGCCGAGAGAGTCTGTGGCATCTGCGGCTACCAGCACTCAGTATCTTATGCTATGGCGATTGAGCGCTTGGCTGACGTTGAAATACCAGACAGAGCTAGGTACATAAGAACTCTACTCCTCGAGCTTGAGAGAATTCATAATCATCTTCTGTGGGCCGGAATTGCTGCTCACCTCGTTGGCTATGATACTGGATTTATGCATTCATGGCGCATCAGAGAACCTGTTATGTGGCTCATGGAGCGTTTGACTGGCAATAGAAAGCAATATGGAATGAACATCGTCGGCGGCGTAAGGAGAGATCTGCTCGACTATCGCAAGGAGGAAGTGCCTAAGGTCGTCAGGCAGATACGTGAGGAGGTGAAAAAGTTCATAGATATATCCCTGAACACTAACACGTTTATCAAAAGAGTGGAAGGCGTTGGAATATTGTCCTATAAGGTCGCCAAGGTATATTCGGTCCTCGGTCCAACGGCTCGTGCCAGCGGGAGAAAAATAGACACCAGACTTGACCAAGCGACCAAGACAGCGATGGCTTACAACGAGGTGGACTTCAAGGTACCGGTTTATAAGGAAGGCGATGTCTTAGCAAGAGTTCTCGTCAGGATGGACGAGCTCTTCGAGAGCATCTGGATTGTGGAGCAGCTCATCGACCAGATGCCGGGTGGGGAAATATTCACTCCCATTGGCAAGTTGCCGGAGTACGAAGAAGCACTTGGCTTCACCGAGGCCCATCGCGGCGAGCTTGTCCACTACGTCATGACCGACAGGAAGAACAAGGTCTATCGCTGGAAGGTCAGGGCGCCGACTTACAACAACTTGCCCGCCGTTCCAGAGATGCTCAAGGGCTACAGCGTCGCCGATGCTCCGCTCAT
>NZ_SNUJ01000004.1 GCF_012027395.1 Thermococcus sp. LS1 | reverse complement strand
ATGAGCGGAGCATCGGCGACGCTGTAGCCCTTGAGCATCTCTGGAACGGCGGGCAAGTTGTTGTAAGTCGGCGCCCTGACCTTCCAGCGATAGACCTTGTTCTTCCTGTCGGTCATGACGTAGTGGATGACCTCTCCCCTTGGAGCTTCACTGTAGCCGAGGGCCTCTTCATACTCCGGAAGCTCCCCTATCGGCACGAAGACGTCTCCTCCCGGCATTTGGTCAATGGCCTGCTCAATTATCCATATGCTCTCGAGCACCTCGTCCATCCTGATGAGGAACCTTGCCAAGACGTCGCCCTCCTTGTAAACCGGCACCTTGAAGTCCAGATCCTTGTAGGCCGCGAAGGGCTGGTCTCTCCTAACGTCAATGTTCCTTCCGCTGGCCCTGCCGTTCGGACCGAGAACAGAATATGCCTTGGCAACTTTGTAGGGCAGAATTCCAACCCCCTCGGCCCTCTTGACAAAGGTTGCCGTACCGGTCGCTATCTCGATGAACTCCTCGACCTGCTTCCTGAGCTCCCTGATCTTCTCCATTATCATCTCCTTGCGGTAGTCGAGGAAGTCCCTCCTAACTCCTCCGACGATGTTGATTCCGTAGGTCTTCCTGTTTCCTGTGAGCCTCTCTGCGAGCCACATGACGGGCTCCCTGACGCGCCAAGCGTGCATGAAGCCAGTGTCAAAGCCAGTCAGGTGAGCCGCAACACCAGCCCAGAGCATGTGGGAGTGAATCCTCTCTATCTCAAGCATTATCGTCCTTATGTACATGGCCCTCTCAGGGATTTCAACGCCGGCTATGTTTTCAACCGCCTGAGCGTAGCTCGTCGAGTGCTGGAAGCCACAGATTCCGCAGATTCTCTCGGCTATGAAGAGCACCTGGTTGTAGGTCAGCCTTCCTTCTCCTATCTTCTCGATTCCCCTGTGGGAGTAAAAGCCGCGGTAGTCAACGTCAACCACCGTTTCTCCCTTGACGAATATCCTGAAGTGGGCCGGCTCGTCGAGTGCCAAGTGGTACGGACCAATCGGAACTGTCATTGTGTCGGGCGGCCCGGGCTTGTAGTAACACTTTGGAGTGTCCATCGGCGAGGCCTTGTAGTCATGGTCCTTCCTGAGCGGGTAAACCCCTTCCGGCCAGTCTTCCGGCAGGACGAGCCTCCTCAGGTCGGGGTGGCCTTTGGGGTTGAAGCCAAGCAGGTCGTAGACTTCCCTCTCCGCCCAGAGGGCTGCTGGAAGCTCCGCAGCTATGGAGGGGAACTCCGGGTTGTCCTCGTCGAGGTAGGCCTTCAGAATAACCCAGTAGTTCCTCTCCCCGTTTCCAGGCTCAACGGCAACGTTTATCACCGGAGCGTAGGCGAACTTTCCGGCGATGCTCCTCTCATCGGTTCCTATTCCCATCGAGAAGTGGGTTTCTTTCAGCTCGGGATGGTTGTGCCAGTGGAGGACCATCTCCGGAAGTGCCTCCCTATCAACGACAAACAGGTACTGGTTCCCCGTCAGCTTCTTGCACTCGAAGATTGCCCTCCTAAACTTCTCCACGAATTCCTTTAGATGACCATCCTCAAGGACGTCCTCAACTTCAGCTGATCTGCATCCACCTGCACACACGCTGCACTCCATAATTCACCACCCCACCAGCGCTATTATCAGGACAGCAAGGGACATCAGGAAGACCTTCTTGTTAAGGGAAACCGCCTGGTCGATCCTCAGGCGGGCGTTTGCAGCCTCAACGGCCACGGCAAGCGAATAAAGCAGAAATGTAACGACCAGCTGGGCGACGAGCAGTGCCACTGAGCTTGTTATACCGAGAGACCTCATGGCGGGAATCACAATCATAGACGCCAGCAACCAGAGCAGGACAACCCTCTTGACGAGCAGGGCGTACTTGAAGACTCCGAGGAGCCTTCCGCTGTACTCGGTGAGCGGGCCTCCGATTACTTCGGTCTCCGCCTCAGCTATGTCAAATGGAACGAAGCCGCCCTCAACGTAGACCGCGTAAGCCAGCAGGATGTAAGCGAGGGCAACGGAAAGCGAGAGGCCAGCGCTGAAGGGCATCTCAGCGACGTTGAGCGTTCCAAGCTTGAATGCCAGGACACCGAAGACGACGGCCAGCACTGGCTCAATCGAGAGTATCAGCATGACCTCCCTATGTCCGCCTATGTGCGAGAACGCGTTCTGGACGGAGAAAGCAGCAAGTACCATCACTACGCTGACCATTGCCATGACGTAGAAGAACACTATGAGGCTCTTTCCAAAAGCTAACACCGGCTCGTTTCCGAAGGGAAGCATTAGGCCGCCGGCAATGGCAGATGCGAGGGCTATGTACGGGGCCAGCCTGAAGATTGGGCTGTCAGTGGGGAGCACTGACGACAGCTTGAGAAGCTTTTCGAGGTCGTAGAACGTCTGCATTATAGGAGGTCCTCTCCTGTACTGAATCCTCGCTTTTATTCTTCTCCCTATTCCGTCAAGGAACGGTGGAAGGAGGAAGAGGACGATTGGAGCGGCGATAATGCTTACGTAGTCCATCACCATCACCTCACAACACGAGGAGTGCGAGTATTATCACCGTGGTCAGCATTGAAGCCAGGAAGAGCTCGTCCATGGACACTGAGATGCCCGCTGCCAGCACGGCGATGTTTTTGACTAGATCCATCATCGGCGCGAAGAATGCCTCGTCCAGGTACCTGACGGTGCGGTGGCGAAGCTCGTCAAGGGTGAAGGAGCGCTTCTTCTCCCTGCCGGTGTAGACGAGGCCCCTGGCGAGAACGAGGTAGACGGACATCAGAGCAGAGAGAAGGACCCTTCCGACCTTGCCAGCGGCACTTCCAAGCTTGTAGATGCCCTCCATCTCGGTAAAGTACTGCCTGTAATAGTCCCTGGCCTTCGCTCCATACCTCTCCCCCGGCAGGAAGAGCGCTCCAGTGTTCCAAGGTTTGACATCGGCGGTCTTTGGCCTGAAAACGAAGTATGAAGCAACCGCAATGAACGAAACTGCAAGGAGCAGGGCTATTGGTGAGAAGTACTCAAAGTCAGTGGATATCGAGCCCATTGTAACGGTGACGTCGCCGCCATTCAATGAAATCGTTAATATCGGGTAAGCGATAGCCGGAAGTACTCCAACGGCAAGTGAAGTTAAGGCAATGATTCCCTCACCGAGGAGCATGCCCGACGGGACTTCCCTGGCGTTCTCAGTCCTCTCGTTCGGTTCACCTCCAAAGGCAGAGGTGTAGAGCTTGAGCGAGTACGCAAGAGTCACCGCACTCATGAACACCGCCATTACGGAGCCAAAGACAAAGAGGCCGATTCCAGAGTAGTAGCCGGCCTGGTAAATCATCCACTTCGAGAGGAAGCCGCTGAAGAGGGGCACTCCAGCGAGGGAAAGCGCACCTATGACGGTGAAGAGCGACGAGTACGGCATTGCCCTCCTCAAGCCACCAAGCTCGTTGAGGTCAGCCGTTCCGGCGGAGTACTCGAAGTTGCCCGAGATGAGGAAGAGCAGCCCCTTGAAGAGGGTGTGGTTGAAGGAGTGGAAGACTCCGGCGAGGAAGGCCAGATAGGCCAGGCTCTCCATGCCCCTCGTTAGGAAGACCATACCCATGCCCACCGCGAACCAGATGTAGCCCATTTGTCCAACGCTTGAGTACGCCAGGAGTCTCTTCGCGTGGGTCTCTCTGAGGGCATAGAGGGTTCCGAAGGTCATGGTGAGTATGCCGACGATGACGAGAACGTAGCCAACGCTCTCACTGCATGGCAGGGCGTTGCAGAGGAGCCTTATCAGACCGTAAACCGCCATCTTCTCCATGACGCCGGCCATCAGCGAGGCTATATTGCTGGGAGCTGCCTCGTAGGCATCGGGCACCCAGAACTGGAAGGGCACGCTTCCAGATTTCGCAAGGAAAGTTACGAGGAACATCGCGTAGAGCAGCTTGAGCTGGGCCGGAGAAATGGACGATGCAACCTCCTTAAGCGTGGCGTAATCAACGCTGAAGCTTCCAGTGGCGGAGTAAATTATGCCGAGGGCCACGAAGAGGGGCACCGTGTTGGCGAGCTGCATGGTAAGGAGGTATTTAATTCCAGCGTCCTGCTGCCTCCAGCTCACGAAGACGAAGGAAGTTAGAGTCATCAGCTCCCAGAAGAAGACGAACCAGAGCAGGTTTGACGTCAGAGCCACGAATACAATCGACAGCACGAACGTGCCGTAGAGGAGGGTGTACGCCAGTGGTCTTCCGATATCTCTGTGGACTTCCATATAAGAGATGGAGTACACTGAAACCACGAGGCTGAGCAGGGCGATGATGAACAGGAACGGGAGGGAGAGGCTGTCTATGATTAGGGGAATGCCCAAAAAGCTCTCCTGAACGGGAAGCCCCCGGGATAGGGCATCAGCAGCTATGCCCAGGAGGGATAAGGATGCCATGGCTGAGAGGACGCTCGAAATCTTAATGCTCCGCTTAAAGTCCCCAACCAGGCCGGAAATCGCTGAGAGTGAGTAGAGCGCGATCGGAATTTCCATCATCCCGCATCACCCCATGAACCCTATCTGAGTCACGAGCTTCACGCTCAGGAACGGCGCAACGATGGACAGGACTATTAGGACTACGAGGACAAAGCGCATCAGAGGAGAAACTTCTGCACTCTCCTGGAGGGGCTCGCTGAACACCATCCTCTTAATCCACCCGAGCGATACCGCAAGGAAAACCGTGGCATCGGCCAGCACTAGGAAGAGCGGAATCCAGCCAACCCAGCTAGTTATTGAAGACGCGTTCATGAAGAGGTACGCCTTGCTGAAGAACAGGCCGAGCGGAGGAACTCCAGCCAGGCCGAGAAGGGCTAAGAACCAGCTTGCACCAACGACCGGAACGAGCTTTCCGAGGCCCTTAATCTTCTCCATGTCGAGCGTTCCAAAGGCGTAGCTGAAGGTTCCCGCGGTGAGGAAGGCAAGACCCTTGACGAAAGCATGGTTGGCCAGCTGGAACATGGCCGCCTGGAGGCCGTAAGCCGAGCCGAGCACGGCATAGAGCACGCCGACGTACATCACTCCGGCCTCTGCTATGGTGGAGTAAGCAAGGAGTCTCTTGGCGTCCTTCTGGAGCGGGTAGTAGAGAATTGCTATGAGCAGGGTCAGCGAGACAAAGACGAGCATAACGTAGAAAGCTGTCTCTGGAATCGGCTGCATGAACTGGGTAACCCTGGCGAGCAGATAGACACCCATCTCAACCATCGCTGCACCGTGGAGGAAGGCACTCGCTGGGGTAGGAGCGGCCATCGCGTCCGGAAGCCATGAATAGAGCGGGAACTGGGCGCTCTTGGTAAAGGCCGCAACCATTACGCCAAGGAACACGAGAAGCTTGAGCTCATCATTCAGGTTCTGGAGCGCATAGATGCTCAAATCATGGAGCTTGAGGATGCCAATGCCAACGGTGGTATAGAGGCCCACCATGGCACCGAAGTTCGGCACGAGCAGGGCCTTGTACGCAGCCCTCTCGGCTTTCGGACTCTTATAATACCCAACGACACCCCAGCAGGCGAGTCCCATTATCTCGAAGAATATGAGCAGCTGAAGCGTCGTGGAGGAGTATATGAACGCCAGCGTAGCCCCAACGAAGATGACCATCCAGGCGTAGAACCTGCCCTTATCAGAGTAGACTGGGTGCTGCTTGTTCCTCTCGCTCATGTAGTCAACCGCGTAGAGAAGGAACAGCACGCCAGCCAAGCTCACTACAAAACCGACCAAAACGCTCATCGGGTCGATTATAACGCCGTAGACCTCACCGAGGGAAGAAGTTTCGAGGTAAACGATGTGATGAGCGCCACCGACCTTTAGGTATTCAAGGACTCCAACCAGATTAGCCAGGAAGGAAGACACAACGGCGATGAGCATGAATACATCGGCCTTTCTACCGTCTAATTTGAACAGGAGTGGACCGAGGAGCAGGGGGATCAAAAAAGATATGATGAAGGGAGAGGCGTTCATCCCGGCACCTCCTTTCATCTGATGAGGTAGGCCTCGAGGACGTTGGTCCTGTCGCCGATGTCCTTAAGCTCGGCGACTATCTTTCCTTCTCTGGCCCAGAGGACATCGTTTATGTCGCCGTACTTGAGGGCCTCAGTTGGGCACGCTGAGACACAAGCTGGAAGCTTTCCTTCGGCTCTCCTGTGGGCACAGAGGTCGCACTTGTCCATTATCTTGTTGTACTCGTCTATCTTCGGAATGCCGAATGGACATGCAACTGCACACATGAGACAGCCGATACACTTGAGGGGGTCGAGAACGACTGCGCCATCATCGTCCTTGGAGAGCGCGTTAACTGGACACACTTCCATACATGGAGCCTTTTCACAGTGGCGGCAATTGAAGGCGACGCTGGTCAAGTCAGGGAACTCAAAAACCCTAATCCTCGCCTCCCCGTGCTCCATTTCACAGGCGACTTCACAGGCCTTACAGGCGATGCAGCGCTTGAAATCGATAAATATCTTCTTGCTCATTTAAATCACCCCTCAACCTTGGAGATCCTACATGCGGCCGTCTTCAGCTCGGGCATCTTGGCGTATTCGTCGAGGACGTCCGTAGTCAGGTAGTTGAAGTCCCAGTGCCACGGCGCGGCAACGACGCCCTCCCTGATGTGCGGTGTGACCTTAGCCTTGAAGACGAGCGCTGTCCTCCTGGTCTCGACCCTCACGAGGTCGCCGTCCTTTATGCCGAGCCTCTTCGCGTCGTTCTCGTTGATCTCAATGTACTCCTCCGGCCACCTCTTGCTCAGGCTCTTGCTCCTGTGGCTCATGGTTCCGGTGTGGAAGTGGCCAACGAGCCTGTAGTTAGTGAGCCAGAAGGGATACTCCTCATCGGGGACTTCTCCAGGTTCTTTATACTCCACAGGTATGAGCTGGGCCTTTCCGTTTGGCGTGAGGAAGCCCTGGACAAAGAGTCTCGGAACCTCAGTGTTTTCGTCTGGGCAGGGCACCATACAGCCTTTGAGGTTCTTCTTTAGCCTCTCGGGTGTTGCGCCAGCAAGGGGTGGAATCGTTCTGTTTATCTCTCTCAGGATGTCGTCTACGTCGGAATAGTTGAAGTACTCTCCAAGGCCGAGTTCTTTCGCGAGCATTACGATAATCTCCCAGTCCGGCTTGGCCTCTCCTGGTGCATCAGCAGCCTTAAAGCTCCTCTGGACCCTCCTCTCGAAGCTTATGGCGGTTCCATCTTTCTCGAACCATGCAGCGGCTGGAAGGACTATGTCGGCGTACTTCGCGGTCTCACTGAGGAATATGTCCTGGACGACGAGGAACTCGATGTTCTTAAAGGCCTCCTCGACCTTCTTAAGGTTCGGAAGGGCCTTAGCGGGGTTAGTTCCCATGACGTAGAGGGCCTTGAGCTTGCCCTCGAGGATTGCATCAATCATCTCAACGTAAGTGATTCCAGGCTTCTCCGGAATCTTGAAGCCCCACACTTCCTCAATTCTCCTCCTGTGCTCCTCAGCGTGGAGCGGGAACTTTCCTGGCAGTGATTCTGGCTCAACACCCATGAGTCCAGCACCCATACCGTTGTGAGCACCTGGTATCGCTCCGGACATAACGCCCTCCTTTCCGAAGTAGCCGCAGAGAACCATCATCTCAGTGAGGGCCATAACTGTCCTCGTTCCGTTGGCGTGCTGGTTCACACCCTCGTTCGTCAGCAAGGCGGCAGTTCCGGCCGTTGCAAAGGTGATTGCAGCTTTCCTTATGAGCTCGGCCGGAACGCCGCTGACTTTCTCGGCCCACTCTGGAGTGTACTTTTCGACGGTCTTGGCGAGCTCCTCAAAGCCTTCTGCACGCTCTGCCACGAAGTCCTTATCGTAGAGCTCCTGGGTGATTATGACGTTGAGCATAGCCAAGGCAATGGCAAGGTCGGTTCCAGGATATGGCTGCAGGTGCATGTCCGCGTACTTGGCTGTTTTCGTTTTTCTCGGGTCAATCACGATGAGCTTGGCACCGTTGTCAAGGATTGCTTTCTCAATGTACTGGCCGAAGAAAACCGGATTAGTTGCGGCTGGATTGTATCCCCAGAGGACGATGACCTTAGCCTTAAGGATGTCCTCGAATGGGTTCGTCAGGCCAGGATGTCCGAGAACCATTCCTTTACCTGCAACAGCTGTTGACTGGCACATCCTACATACATACTCGATGTTGTTCGTTCCCAAAGCTCTAGCTAGCTTCTGGAGGACGTAGTTCTCTTCTATGGAACATCTTTCACTTCCGAGAAAAGCGAGAGCTTCCGGGCCGTACTTTTCCTTGATCTCCTTGAGCCTCTGGGCGATTTCTCTAATTGCCTCTTCCCAGCTTATCTCGACGAACTTGCCCTCGCCTCTCTCTCCGACTCTCTTGAGAGGCTTCTTAAGCCTGTCTGGGTGCCTGAGATACTGGAATGAGGAAACACCTTTGGGACAGAGCTTGCCGTGGTTCCTGGTGTCATGTTCGTAGTCAAACTCAATTTTCTTGGGGTATCCATTCACATTTACTATGTAGAACCTACAACCAACGGAACACCACGGGCAGACCACTGGCACCAACTTCTCTGCCATATGCACCACCCAAGTCGGCTATGACTGACTGGTCAGTTTACTCGAACGCAGTGAGTAATGAATCATTTAAATAATTTTCCTTAACTTTGTGTTGTGCACATAGTTGATTTTTTAGTGCAAATCCATGACCATTTGGTCAATTAGTAACAAAAAGTACAGATTTTGTTATCTACCAAAATCATATTATTCAGATCAGTATGAGAATGCTAAAATGAGTAACAATTCGCGTATATGGAGCTGCACTTTGAACCACAATAACGAGATGAACACAAAAGAGCATCCTTAAGTTAAACAGATTTCCCATATGAAAACGGATTTGTTTAGTGATTACGTTTACCAACCCCAGACAACAGCACTCAAATGCACAAAGATGCTCAAGAAAAAAATGGATTATGCAAAAAATTATTCACAACAACACCCTAGTTTTTCAAACTTTTCTCTATTAACTTAATGAGTTCCGAAACGTAATCCACATCCGGGGTGCACGAATATTCAGCAAAAACCAATCTCGAAAAGAGGGCACCATAAAACGCCTTAAAAACCACCATGGCAGTTTTTTCATCCACGTTTGCGAGCTGTGATATCTTCTTGGCACCCTTGGAAATCGCCTCTGTGCAGAATGTTCTGTGGATTTCCTCAACCTCTTTTATTTTGCTCCTCACCGCCAGCGTGTAGAAGAAGAGGGACCGCAAGATAGGGTCGCAGTAATATACTATGTACGCCTTCGCAATACTGTGAAGAAACTCCGTAAGGCTCTCGTACTCCTTCTCGAGCTCCTCCCTTATTGCTGAGTACGGCAGGGACTGGAGAGCAACGATTTTTATCAGCTCTTCTTTACTCTTAAAGTAGTTGTAGAAAGTACCCTTAGCAACCCCCGCCCTCTCGACGATTTCATCAACGGTAGTCTTATCGTAGCCCTTCTCGGCAAAGAGTTCCTTTGCAGCTTTCAATATCCGTTCTCTGGTGTCCATTCCCAGCACTCCCCGCATTATACTGACTGGGAGGTCATTGGCGTTATATAAAAAAGTTGCGGCAATTCAAATAATTCGCGAGAAAGGCTGGAGAGTTTATCCCTGTAGTTGAGATTATATGAAATTCTTTTTTATGCAACATTTAAAAAGCTCCAGGCAAACCTAAAACAGGTGAGAGAGATGTGTCTGGCAGTTCCAGCTAAGGTCGTTGAGATCAACGGAAACGTTGCGATTGTTGATTTCGGAGGCGTAAAGAGGGAAGCGCGCCTTGACCTGCTTCCTGATGTCGAAGTTGGCGATTACGTGATTGTGCATACGGGCTTCGCAATAGAGAAGCTGGACGAGGAGCGCGCTAAGGAGATACTCGAAGCATGGGACGAAGTCTTTAGAATAACCCAGGGCGAAGAACTCCCGCGGAGGTATTGAAATGCTCGAAAAGTTCAGGGACAGGGAACTCGCCCAGAAGATAGTCAGGGAAATCCACGAAGAGGCAAAGGGCCTTGAAGAGGTTCGTTTCATGCACGTCTGCGGAACCCACGAGGACACAGTAACGAGAAGCGGAATCAGATCACTGCTTCCGGAGAATGTCAAAATCGTCAGCGGCCCCGGCTGTCCCGTCTGCATAACGCCGGTCGAAGACATAGTCAAGATGCAGGAGATAATGCGCCAGGCCTATGAGGAGGGCGAAAGAATCATTCTCACGACCTTTGGCGACATGTACAAGATACCAACGCCAAGAGGAAGCTTCGCCGACCTGAAGAGCGAAGGCTACGACGTCAGGGTGGTATATTCCATCTTTGACGCCTACAAGCTCGCCAAGGAAAACCCCGACAGAACAGTGGTTCACTTCAGCCCTGGCTTTGAAACCACTACTGCACCAGCCGCTGGAATGCTCAACGCAGTCGTTGAAGAAGGATTTGAAAACTTCAAAATCTACTCCGTTCACCGCTTAACGCCCCCAGCAGTTGAGGCTCTGGTGAAGCAGGGCACGAGGTTCCACGGATTAATAGACCCAGGCCACGTCTCCACAATAATAGGAGTGAAAGGCTGGGAATACATAACCACCGAGTACGGTGTTCCCCAGGTTGTTGCCGGCTTCGAGCCGGTTGACATGCTCCTCGCGATCCTGCTCCTGATAAGGATGGTCAAGGAAGGCAGAGTTGAGATAATCAACGAGTACACAAGGGTCGTCAAGTACGAGGGCAACGTCACCGCTCAGGCTCTCATCGAGAAATTCTTTGAGGTAAAAGACGCGAAATGGCGTGCCTTAGGGGTTATTCCCAAGAGCGGACTTGAGCTAAAGGACGAGTGGAAAGAGTTCGAGATAAGAACCTACTACAACCCAGAGGTTCCCAAGCTCCCAGACCTAGAGAAAGGCTGCCTCTGCGGGGCAATACTGCGCGGCTTGGCACTTCCACCGCAGTGCCCGCACTTCGGCAAGACATGCACACCAAGGCATCCAATAGGCCCATGCATGGTGTCCTACGAGGGAACATGCAGCATCTTCTACAAATATGGGGCTTTGTTCTGACACCAAAGGTTCAAAACTCCTCTCAAGTTTTTAACTTTTGGTTTTAGAAACCTATAAAGGCTGCAAAAACCAAGAAGGAAGCGGTGAGAGGAATGAAGGCCTACAGACTTCACGTTCAAGGCATCGTTCAGGCCGTCGGATTCCGGCCGTTCGTTTACAGGATAGCTCACGAGCACGGTTTAAGGGGTTACGTCAAGAATCTCGGCGATGCAGGTGTTGAGATAGTCGTTGAGGGTCATGAGAAGGATATAGACGCGTTTCTGCGAGATCTGAGGGAGAAGCTCCCCCCTCTGGCCAGGATCGAGAAGATTAAAAAGAAGGAGATCCCGATTCAGGGCTTTGACCGCTTCTACATCGAAAAGAGCTCCCAAGGAGGGAGCGGGGGAGACTCGATAATCCCGCCTGACATAGCCATATGCGAGGATTGTCTAAGGGAGCTCTTCGACCCAACCAACAAGCGCTACATGTACCCCTTCATTGTCTGCACCAACTGCGGACCGAGGTTCACAATCATCGAGGATTTACCCTATGACCGCGTGAACACAACAATGAGAGAGTTCCCGATGTGCGACTTCTGCGAGAGCGAGTACAAAGATCCTCTCAACAGGCGCTACCACGCCGAGCCCGTCTGCTGTCCGGTCTGCGGGCCGAGCTACCGGTTATACACCAACGACGGTGAGGAGCTCATAGGTGACCCCCTGAAGAAGGCCGCGGAGCTAATAGATAGGGGCTACATCGTGGCCATCAAGGGAATCGGCGGAATCCACCTAGCCTGCGACGCGACGAGGGAAGATGTGGTTGCCGAGCTAAGGAAGAGAACCCACAGGCCACAAAAGCCCTTCGCAATAATGGCGAAGGACGTGGAAACTATAGAGGAGTTTGCCTTCATATCCCCGGAGGAGCTGGAGGAACTGAAGAGCTACAGAAGACCCATCATGACGCTCCGCAAGAAGGAGCCCTTCCCGCTTCCGGAAAACCTAGCTCCCGGCTTGCACACCATCGGTGTGATGCTCCCCTACGCCGGCACCCACTACATCCTCTTCCACTACTCCAAGACTCCGGTTTACGTCATGACCTCTGCCAACTATCCGGGCATGCCAATGGTCAAGGACAACGAGAAGGCCTTCGAGGAGCTGAAGGACGTTGCCGACTACTTCCTCCTCCACAACAGGAAGATACTCAACAGGGCCGACGACAGCGTTGTCAGGTTCGTCAATGGGAGGAGGGCGGTTATAAGGCGCTCCCGCGGCTTCGTCCCGCTTCCAATAGAGATTCCCTTTGACTACAGAGGATTGGCGGTCGGTGCAGAGCTCATGAACGCCTTCGGAGTGGCCAAAAACGGTAAGGTTTATCCGAGTCAGTACATAGGAAATACGTCGAAAGTGGAAGTCCTTGAGTTCATGCGCGAGGCGGTGGAGCACTTCAAGAGGATTCTCAGGGTTAGGGACTTCGATTTAATCGTGGCCGATCTCCATCCAAGCTACAACACCACCAAGCTCGCCATGGAAATGGCCAACGAACTCGGCGTCGAGTTCCTGCAGGTCCAGCACCACTACGCCCACATAGCCTCGGTCATGGCGGAGCACAACCTTGACGAAATAGTCGGCATAGCGGTCGATGGAGTCGGATACGGAACGGACGGGCACACGTGGGGCGGCGAGGTGATCTACCTCTCCTACGAGGATGTTGAAAGGCTGGCACACATCGATTACTATCCGCTTCCCGGCGGTGATTTGGCGAGCTACTACCCACTGAGGGCTCTGATGGGAATTTTAAGCAAGGTATACGGCATAGAGGAGCTGGAAGAGGTAATAGAGAAGTGCTGTCCAAAGGCCATCGAAAGCCTCCGCTACGGAAAAGTCGAGTTCAACGTCGTCCTCACCCAGTTGGCGAAGGAAGTAAACACGAGCTACGCCTCATCTACGGGTAGAGTGCTCGATGCCTTCTCCGTTCTGCTCAATGTGGCCTACAGAAGGCACTACGAAGGCGAGCCGGCAATGAAGCTTGAGAGCTTCGCCATGCGCGGCAAGAACGACCTCGGCTTCAGCGTTCCTGTGGAGGGCGAGCTGATAAAGGTGGAGGAGCTCTTCCAGCAGGCACTTGAGATCAATGCCTCTCCTGCGGACGTGGCCTATTCAGTCCACCTGGCCCTTGGAAGGGCTTTCGCGGAGATAGCAGTGGAGAAAGCTAAGGAGTTCGGCGTCAAGAACGTTGGAATCAGCGGTGGTGTTGCGTTCAACGAGCTTATCGTGAAGACGGTGAGGAAGATAGTGGAGGCTAATGGTTTGAGATTCTACTCGACTTACGAGGTGCCGAGGGGCGACAACGGGATAAACGTCGGCCAAGCCTTCTTCGGTGGACTTTACCTGGAGGGATATCTAACGAAGGAAGACCTGATGCTGTGAAAAAGTTAAAGGTGCTCACCATCAAGATGAAAATGGAGGGATAAGCATGAAAATCAAGCTCGAACACGGAGCCGGTGGAGAAATAATGGAGGAGCTCCTGAGAGACGTCATACTGAAGAACCTCAGCCTGAAATCTGCGGGTGGAATCGGCTTGGATGCCCTCGACGACGGGGCCACAATACCCTTCGGGGATAAACACATCGTTTTCACCATCGACGGCCACACCGTGAAGCCCCTCTTCTTTCCGGGGGGAGACATAGGACGCCTGGCAGTTAGCGGAACGGTGAACGATTTAGCCGTTATGGGCGCAAAGCCCCTCGCGCTGGCGAACTCAATGATAATCGGGGAGGGCTTCGACGGGGAAGACCTGAAAAAAATCCTCCGCTCGATGGACAAAACCGCCAGTGAAGTGCCCGTTCCAATAGTCACAGGCGACACGAAGGTCGTCGAGGATGAGATAGGCATGTTCGTCATAACGGCAGGCATAGGAATCGCAGAGAGACCTATAAGCGACGCTGGGGCGAAGGTCGGCGACGCCGTCCTCATCAGCGGGACGATAGGCGACCACGGAATAGCACTGATGAGCCATCGCGAAGGGATAAGCTTCGAGACCGAGCTTAAGAGCGACGTGGCCCCAATCTGGGAGGTCGTTGAGGCAGTTGCAAAGGCCATCGGTTGGGAGAACATCCACGCCATGAAGGACCCCACGAGGGGTGGTTTAAGCAACGCCCTCAACGAGATGGCCAGGAAGGCAAACGTTGGGATACTGATAAGGGAAGCCGACGTGCCGATAAAGCCCGAAGTCAGAGCGGCAAGTGAGATGCTCGGCATAAGCCCATTCGATGTAGCAAACGAGGGTAAGGTCGTGATGATAGTTCCGAAAGAGCACGCTGAGGAAGCACTAGAGGCTATGAGAAAGACGGAGAAAGGAAAGAACGCGGCGATAATTGGTGAGGTTATAGAGGACTACCGCGGAAAGGTCTTAGTTGAGACCGGCATAGGCGGAAAGAGATTCCTTGAGCCGCCTGCGGGAGACCCCGTTCCGAGGGTTTGCTGATTTTCCCATTTTTGTCCTTAACCTTGGGTTTAGGAAAGTTATAAATCGTCTCCCTCCGAGTTCTCAATCGGTGGGAGCATGATAATCGCCAAACCCTGCGTTACAATGAAGGGTATCGTGATTGGGGCATATTCCTGGGACAGAAAGATCAAAGTTGACCTTACCGGGACGGCCCAGTGCCTGAAGGAAAAGGGCTACGTAATCAAAAAGCTCATTCCAGGGATGATGCTAATCCTCGAGATGGAAGGCTATGAGGTCAGCGTCTATCCAAGCGGCAAGATAATCATCAAACTCCTCGAGGATTCGAAGAAAGGTGAGGAGATGGCTAGAACCATATACGACTGCGCCGGAATACTGGAGGTGATTTCATGAGGATTCCGGAGGATGTTAGGAAGGACATACCCCTGACGAGCGAGGTGATTTACTTCGACAACACAGCCACTTCACTCACGCCGAAGCCAGTGGTTGAGGCCATGGACGAGTACTACCTGAAGTACCGCGCCAACGTTCACAGGGGCGTCCACAGGCTCTCCCAGATGGCGACGCACAAGTACGAGGAGTCCAGAAAGATCGTTGCGGACTTCATCGGGGCCAAGTTCGAAGAAATAGCCTTCACAAAGAACACGAGCGAGAGTTTAAACCTAGCCGCCCTCGGTCTGGAGCACATCTTCAAGAAGGGCGACAAAATCGTAACCACTCCCTACGAGCACCACTCCGATCTGCTTCCCTGGCAGCGCCTGGCCGAGAAACTCGGCCTTAAGCTGGAGTTCATAGAGGGCGACGACGAGGGCAACCTTGATTTAAGCGATGCGGAAAAGAAGATAAAGGGAGCGAAGCTTGTCGCTGTTCAGCACGTCTCGAACGCGCTGGGAGTAATCCACGAGGTGGAGGAGCTCGGAAAGATGGCCAAGGATGAAGGCGCGATATTCGTAGTCGATGCCGCCCAGAGCGCCGGCCATATGGAGGTTAACGTTAAGAAGCTCCACGCGGACTTTTTGGCTTTCTCCGGCCACAAGGGGCCCATGGGGCCGACTGGAATAGGCGTGCTATACATCAGGGAAGAGTTCTTTGATACCTTCGAGCCGCCCCTCATAGGCGGTGGGACTATTGAGGACGTTAGTCTAGACGGCTATAAGCTCACAGAGCCGCCAGAGCGCTTCGAGGCCGGAACGCCGAACATAGGTGGTGCGATAGGCCTCGCAGCAGGAATCCGCTACATCGAGAGGATTGGGCTGGGCAGAATCGAGAGACAGGAGCACAAGCTTGTTAAGAGAACCACCGAAGGCCTCGACGAGCTCGGGGTCCCGTGGTATGGACCGAAGGACCTGAAGAAGCATGCAGGAGTCGTAAGCTTCAATGTGCCTGGACTTCACCCCCACGACGTCGCTGCTATACTCGACGACCACAACATAATGGTCCGCTCCGGCCACCACTGTGCTTTGCCGGTGATGAAAAAGCTTGGAATAAACGGGACGGTGAGGGCTTCATTCCATGTCTACAACAGCCTCGAAGAGGTCGAAACTTTCCTCGGAGTCATGGAGGAGCTGGTAAATGGTCTGAAGACCTAATGCCCTTTCCCTATGTTTATTGTTCTATGCCTGAGAGACCTATCTAAATAACCCTCACCATCCGCTCCATCCAGGGGCTTACACGAACCCTGATATAACCCCTGAGCTTCTCATCGACCTTCTTATCACCGGTATATACCCTGATGGTACCGTTTTCAATCTTTGAAGGCGTCGCAACGACGATTATGTTCTCCTTTGGAATGCGCCTCAGGACTTCTGGAGAAAACTGCTGGTTGCCCCTGCCAAAGAGGAATCCAAGACCCCCGATCACAGTGACAACTATCCTGGGATTTCTGTCAGCAAACTCCAGAAGGTCTTTCTCGGTGGCATCTTTAACTAAAAGCTCAGCCTCTCCGTCCTTCACCTGGACTACGTCGACACCAAGAAGGGTTCCCTCTATACCGAGCTTCTCCTTTATTCTCTTTACCGTCGAGCCAGCACCGAGGAAGTAAATCCCATCGCTTTCAAGGATTTCCTCGGCCAATGCCTCGGCTATAGCTTCAAGCTCTTCCTCCTCGTCGAGTGGGGTCGCTTCCTTGCTCCCCTGGACAAGGGTCTCGACGTAGGGGACGAGGGCTTTTCCATAGAGCCTTGCTTTAACCTCATCGTGGCGGTAGGCATTCTCATCTATGTCCTTAACCCCCCTCTCCACGAGCTTTGCCCGCCCCCTGAGCCACTCCACCAGAACCCTTGCGGCATCCTCCGGGGAGGTTGCAAAAACTCCCGAGTACATCTTGACACCGGTAGGAATTCCCAGAATCGGAACCTTCTCATCGACGGCCGAGTGAACGTCCCTTGCCGTTCCATCTCCGCCAGCGAAGATTATGAGCTCAACCTTCCCGAGCATGCGCCTGGCGAGCTCCCGCGTGTCTTCCGAACTTGTATCCGGTATCTTAACTCCGAGGATTTCACGAGGGCTTATTTCCCTGTGTTGTATCACCTCAAAAGGGAAGTTGAACTCCCTCAAAACATCCTCACCGAGACCATTTGGTCCGGTAAGGAACTCTATCGAGCGGGCTTCTTCATAGTGGGAAAGCTCTTCCAGGAAGAGCCTGACCAGATCAGAAGTTACCGGTCTCGCACCGCGCTTAATCGCTTCCTCAACGACTCCGTCGGTGCCCTTCAGGGCAACCCTGCCTCCCATGCCCGCTATGGGGTTGATGATCAGCCCGACCTTCATGGACTCACCTCATGTATTTCCTGGCAAAGACGGTAAGGAACACTGCCCACATGAACATTCCGAACAGCGCCTCAACGGACGCTATAACCCTGCCCACTCCCACGGGGTGGTAGTCGCCATAGCCAAGAGTGGTGGCGGTCACAACGCTGAAGTACTCGTAGTCGAGAAATCCCATGTTACCTGAAATGCCTTCCACGCTCTGGGTTAAGAAGAAGAGGAGCGGGAAGAAGACGTTAACGGCCGCGAGCCATAACAGTATCGGCCTCTTCCAGTCCATTCCGTACTTGCATGTCAAATCGGCGAAGAGCCATTCAAAGGTCGCCTCCAGCTTCAGCAGGACCTTCTTAATTCCCCTCACCCTCGCTGTGAGGCGGGACTGCCTTCTGGAAACCATTTCTTTGTAATAATACTCATCGGCACGCTCTAGATCACCGTTCCGCTCCCAGCTAGTTCTCGCTATCCTGTAGAATATCTCCGCCATCCTCGGGTTGTTGAAGCGGCAGTCCTCAACGACAACGAAGCCCTGAACGTTTAGCTCGAGGGGAAGGTGGGGCAGAACCGTCACGTTCCAGGTGGCATCGCCGTAGAAGCCAACCCTTCTGAAAATGAAGTTACCCATCACGATGACGTGAACGAACTCAGGGGACTTTATCCTGCCGCCAAGAATTTCAGCGTGACCAAAGACATTGAGGTTTTCAAGGACGAGCTGGCCATGGAAGTGCCTCACGCTCAGTCTAACCTGCCTCTTAAAGCGCGCGGATTGGTCAAACCTGACGTCCCTGAAGGCGAGTACCGTTGCTTTCACACTCCTCTCCGACGAGCCAGAGGGTGTTATGCCGTGCTCCTCGAGAATGCGCTTCATAAGTGGATACCTGACGTTCACACCTATTCTGCGAACGTTATCCAGATTGCTAAGCTCTATCCTGCCCGTTGCCGTCTTTCTCTCACCGTATTCCTCCTCACTCTTCTCGGCCTTTCCAACGTACTCTGTCGAGTTAATCATGAGATACCGGACGCTCGAGTTCCTGACGTATATCGAGTTCGAGAACCTCACGCGGAGAATATTGAGGCCAAAGACATTGGAACCATGGACAAGGAGCGTTCCGACCTTACTCTCAAAGACGACTATTCTGCCTGCGTAGGAGTTGTAGAAAGTAATTCCCGGAACTGTAACATCGTCGAATAGAATTGTCTTAATCCGCGAGTTTTTGAAGACTATCGGTTTTTCAGCCCTGAACTCACTTATTTTAACTTCATACAGGTAGACACCCTCAAAGTATGTCTGACCCTCCTTCAACCTCTTGAGAAAGGCTTCCTCTTTGATGCGCTTTATATCCTCCCCGAACAGGCGTTCGCCCTCGTCGTAGGGGATATGGAGGGCGCAGTACTTAGAGCCTTCAAGGGACTTCAACCTGCACTTTTTACCGCTTTCGTAGGTATACTCGCACATGGCTCTCCCAAATAGACTCGCTCGAGCAGGTAATTAAGGTTTTCTCCTGCTTTCCAGAGCTCTCATGTAGAACTTCTCCCCGTTATAGTCCAGCTCTATCAGCAGACCCCTCCTCAAAAGCTTCTCAACGACGCTCCAGTCAGCATGGGCTTTCCTCAGGAGCTCCCTAACGGCCTCCTCACGCATAGGATGAACAGCGGTGATGCTCAGTATGTCCTCCTCAACGTTGCCCGAGAAAGCGAAAGCGTTGCCTTCATAGCCTATGAGGTACTCCACCCTATTCTCCCCCAGGACACCAGCAAAGGCCTGAAAAGCATCGTTTATCGTTTCCTCGCTTGGCGGCTTTACCCAGGATTCCGCGGGGGGCCTCGTGGGGATGGCTATGTAAGCTTTGTCTGGGTCCAGCTCCTCCAAGAACTCGGCGATTCTCTTGAACTCATCGCCGTAATCCACGTTGACCAGCATGCTCTCGATTACAAGCTTTCCGGTGAAGTCCGCTGCAAATTCGAGCATTCCGTCCAAGATTTTCTCAAGGCTCAGGCTCTTGTGAGGCCTGTCTATTCTGCGCCAGAGGCTTTCGCTCACCGCATCGAGCTTCAACGAGACGAAGTCGAAGCTCAGGAGTTCCTCCCTGACATCATCACGCCATATCAGCGAGGAGTTCGTGAGTATCGCCAAAGGGATGCCAAGCTCCTTCAAAAGTTCGATTTCTTTTCCCAGGTTTGCATCGAGAGTTGGCTCGCCGTCTGGAACAAAAGTTATGTAGTCTATTCTCTCCCCCAGCTCCTCAGCGGCTTCTACCTTTTTCCGAACTTCCTCGAAGATGAATTCCGGTTCGTAAAAAGCCCTCCTCTCGACCTCCATCCTCAGTGTTCTTCCTATCTGACAGTAAACGCAGGCGTAGGAGCAGACCTTGTCGGGAATGTTGTTGACACCCAAGCTTTTTCCTAACCTTCTCGATGGAACTGGACCAAAGGCTATCATGGCACCACCAGAATTAGGTTAGCCTAAAAGCGTATAAACTTTGCTCACGAACGGAGCTTCCTGAAGTAGGCCTTCATCGCAGACCAGTTAAGGGCTATGTGGACGAACGACAGCCCGAAGAAGGCGAAGCCGATGTATGTGTGGAGGGTATCGGCCAGACTAACCGGCAGGTTTAACCCGAATTGAGCTGCCAGTGGAGCAACCAGCAGAATTATTCCTGTTATTCCTGTAATTAACCATAGAGCAAAAAGGGTGAGTGAAACCCACATCCTCAGCTTATAGCTCATGGCACTACCCCCTCACAAACCTCTGACCGTTTATTATGATAACGTCCGCCTTCAGTTCATTATCTTCATAACTTGCGAGGACTTCAACCCTCTCTCCAACGTGGAGAAGGAGAAGCATGTCCTTCCAGTTGTATTCAGCCCCATCCGGCCCCGTCCACTTGCCCCTCACCACTATCGTCTGCCCCTCCACGACAAAATAGCGGTCACTCAAGTTGACCTCCTCAACGACGCCTGTGATGTTCAAAGTCGTGACGTTGAGCACTTCCTCGGGATTCGTCACGGTGAGATTGATATCCTCGGGGGGCTGTCCGATGTAGAACCCGATGGTTACCCTCTCCTCAGTACCGTAGGGACAGCCACTGCCGTATTTAAACACGACGTCAAGGGTGCCGTTGCCGAGAACTCTGACGGTGTACTGCTTGAAAGCTGTGTATGGGTCAAGGAGCTCCGTCTCAGTCTCGTTGATGACCTCAACGTTTTCGGGATTCTCCGTAACTATCTCCCAATCAGAGTACGGACAGGGCTGGGCGTGTTTGAACTTCACGGTAACATTGAGGATAACCTCCGTCCCAGGCTCAGGAACGTAGGCCTCAGCTGGAACCACACAGAGCAAATCGGAACCCTCATGAGAAACTGCAGATCCAGCGTATATGACGCCGTTTGACGCGATTACAGAGGAATTAGACGGAAGAACTGAGGTGGTGCTGGAAAGCCTTTTCTCTTCCCATTTAACCACGAAGGGAAGGGCAGTGAACAGGATGCAAAGGATGAATGCCGCGATGAGTTTCCGTTCCATACATCAAAAACTTACATATGAAAGAGAATTTAAGCTTTTTGGTACAATTGTCCGTAAACGAAAAACTGAGTGACTCGCGGGAGTACTGGCTTTTGCCGGAGGTCGATGCAGTAATGGCAAGTGCAACCTGCATCCTGAACGGAACCATCGACATGCTACTTGACAGGGCTAAAAACGCCAGAATCTTCTCTTGACCGGTCCAACAGGCCAGGTTCTTCCCGAGTTCTTTAAGGGCACAGGGGTAACACACATAGCCTCGATGAAGGTTGTGAACATCGAAAATGCAATACTCCAGCTGAAGCTTGGCTGCTTCAGGGATTCTCCGACGAGAGCAAGAAGTACGTCGTTGAGCTTGATGGAGTTTTCTTCTTTTGTCGTTTCTTCTACACATATTCAATGAACAATTCTGAACATTATAGTCTTCTCCGTGTCACAAATCTTTTTAAACCGAAAGCGACTCCCGAAGGCCTCAAGGTGAGAAAATGAGTCAGAGAGTTTCGGTTGCGGTTAGAAACGCAATGGTCTCGAACCGCTACCGCTACGTTCCCAAGATGCCGCGGTGGTTTTACTCCTTCGTGCCATTCAAGGTAGCCACGGGTGGAAGTTCCGCCTTGGTCAGCCTGTATCTCCTTGAGCTTGGCGGGAACGCCTCAACCGTCGGTCTTACTTTCGCACTGGCGAGCTTGGCATCGATGCTCGGCGCCCTTTTCTGGGGAAAGCTCAGTGATAAGACTCTAAGGAGGAAACCCTTCATACTGCTCGGCTTCGCGAGCGTGCCAGTTTTCCTAACGCTTATGGCATTCGTCAAAACACCGGCTCAGCTCATCGCTATAAACACTGCCTACGCATTCTTCCTTGCATCGACGCTTTCCGTGCCGATAGCCCTGGTTTTAAGGAGCGTCAGAAAGCACAGCTGGGACTACGGCATAGGGAAGTTTAACGAGATAAGCGGCTGGGGCTGGGTGCTCGGTCTAGTTCTCGGCTTCGGCCTGTCAAGGTTTCTCACGATTCCCCAGCTGTTCGTAGCATTCGCCCTCCTCGGTCTGCCATCGGTGTTCATGGCCCAGAGGATGATACGCGAGGTTCCGATATACGTCAACAGAAAAGCCATAAGAGCATTCGGCAACTACGTCATCGAGAAGGCTCGCTACTTCCCGAGTTTCATCCTCCACACCAACTTAAGCCTTCCAAACGGTCTGAAAAGGTTCTACATATCGTTTCTGCTCTTCTGGATAGCGGCAGGACTGTATTTCCCGCAGGTCCCCGTGCTCCTTACGGAGAACGGCTTCACCAGAGAAATCATTTACCTTGCCCTGATCGTCAACTCCACCATAGCAGCCCTCAACTACACTCGCGTCGGGATGAGCATGGGTGAAAACAAGGAAGGAACGCTCAGAAAAGGCCTCCTTCTCAGGACGGGGGCGTTCGTAGCAATCACCGTCGGCGCGCTGATCTCTCCAGCACTGCTCCCCCTGGCGTTCGTCTCATACGCTCTGGCTGGCTACTCCTGGACCTTCATAGGCGTCTCATCCACGGCCATAGTTAGTGAAAAGGCTGGTGAAAAGGAAAATGGAAGCGCCATGGGGACCTACAACGTCGTGAGCTCTGCTGGTTACATAGCCGGGAGTGCCCTCGGCGGATATGTCGTCTCGGCCTTCGGCTTTGGCATGACCTTTGGCCTTGGGGTGGCCCTTTTGGGTGGGAGCGTACTGCTACTGAGGAGGTAAAAGAGCTGTAAAAAAGAGCTTCAGAACTTAAGAACTCTTGCGAGAACGATCAGCGGGTCCCAGACCGGGGCGAACGGTGGAGCGTAGGCCAGATCCGTGAAGAAAACATCCTTCGTGGTGAATCCCGCCTGAATCATGGCCGCTGCAGCATCAATCCTTGGCAGTATCTCCCCACCGACGGCCTGAACGCCGAGCAGCCTGTTGGTCTCGTTGTCAACGACGCCCTTGAGATAGATCTCCTTAGCTCCAGGATAGTAGTGCGGCCTCGTCTTCGCCTTTATGAAGGCGGTTCTAACGTCGTAGCCCTCTTTTACCGCCTCAGCTTCAGTTAGGCCAGTCTTACCTATCTCAAGGTCAAGGAACTTGGTTATGCTGGTACCAAGGACACCCGGGAAGGTTATTTCCTTGCCGGCGATGTTGCTCCCAGCCACGTACCCCATCTTATTGCCGGGCGGAGCCAGCGGAATCCACACACGCCTGCCGGTTATGATATGCCGAGTCTCGGCTACATCTCCAGCTGCATAGACGTTCTCAACACTTGTCTGCATTTTCTCGTTCGTCCAGATTGCCCCAGTTTCGCCTATTCTAACTCCGAGCTGTCTGGCTAGTTCGGTGTTGGGTTTTATGCCCGTCGCGATTATAACAAGGTCAGCAGGATACTCAGCGGCGTCGGTGACTACCTTTTCGACCCTTCCGTCACCTTCTATCCTCATCGTCAGCTCCTGCAGGCGGAGGTTGAGGTGAGCTTTGAGCTTCTCCTCTACAATGTCGGTAATCTCCTTGTCGAAGGTCTTCCGGAGAATTCTCTCGCTCCTGCCGATGAGCGTTACGTTCTTGCCCTGGGCGACAAATGCCTCGGCCATCTCGAGGGCTATGTAACCTGTTCCGATGACGACGACGTTTTTAACGTCGTTCTTCTCAAAGTACTCCTTTATGGCGACGGCATCCGGAGGGAGGTCCGCGGTGAAAACCCCCTTAAGCTCGGTTCCCTCTATGGGCGGAACCTGAGGAGAGGCGCCATTGGCGAAGACGAGGTAGTCCCACTCGTAGGTGTGTTCCCCGTCCCCCTCGCGAACCCTTACGGAACCCTGTTCGACCTCTATTACCTCCGCCTTCATGTGGAGGTCTATGCCGCGCTTCTTGATGAAGACCTCCGGCGGATAATGCATGAGCTTCTCCTTCGGCGAGATTCCTTCTACCACGTATGGAACTCCGCAGGGAGCGTGGCTGACCCATTCTGTTGCTTCAAAGACCTTAACGTCCCATTCCGGCTTCAGGCGCTTGATGCGAGATGCAGCGCTCATTCCAGCTGCTCCACCACCTATGATAACGACTGTCTTTCTCATGAGCATCACCAAAAGAGGTTCAAAACCTTCGGTTAAAAAAGTTGGTGGGACAAAAGCGAGTCATTCCCTTCTCCGCAGGAAGTACTTTCTACCCTTCACCTCGACCATCCTGTAGACCTCGCCCTCTCTAAGCTCTATCCTGGGCTTTTCAAGCTCATAGGTCTCGTAGGTCTCCATGTCCATGAGCTGGACCTCGTTCGGAGTTATGCTTGTCACCATGGCCTCGTTCTCCTCGTACTCCGCCCAATCTATGCCCTCCCTCTTCACGGTCTTCCAGTCCCTGTGCTCGCTTTCGTTGGTCGAAAGGTTCCTGAGGCTCATGCCCTTTCCATCAACCCGTTCAACTTCATAGACATTGCCGCGCTTGTCTTCGACTATGTCTCCTTTCTGGAACTTCGGGATTCTAACGCTCACGCTCGTGCGATAGACTTCCTTGCTCGTCTGCCTGTCCATGCCCACGAGTTCATAGGCCTCACTTATGGTTCCGCCGAAGCGTTCCTTTATTGCTTGGGCAAGCTTTCTGGCACTTGATGTCGAACCCATGTAGAAGTCCAAGCCCTCTTCCTTCTCTATGGTATCTTGGATGAAGCCCATTCTGTCCTTGCGCATTATCTCGTCAACCTTCTCCTCCACGAGCTTGCCTATCGCTTTACGTTCCTCTTCAGTTAGAGGTCTATCTTCCGCCCTGACCTGAAGGATAGCCTCAAAGTAACCGCCGAGGAACTTCTGACAGCGGGGACACACCGTCTGGCGGACGTAGACCGTCACGTACTTGACTTCGTCGTGGAGCTCACGCTGGAGCTCGTGGATTCTGGCCTTAACACGAACTTCATAGGTTATTATGGCAGGGAAGTACTCGATGTGCCAGTCCACTGGCTGGAAGGCTACTACTGCCGCTCCAACCGGGAGATCGTTTATTTCCTCAAGTTCTTCCATTGAAACTACCTCAAAGCTCCTCACGCGTTCATCGAGGGAATCCCCGAGCTCCTCAAGAAGAGCACCCTCAGCAACTTCAAAAATAAGCTCCTCAAGCTCGTAGGTGCTTGGGTCAACCCACACTCCCCGCTTCTTGTAGCTCCCACAGTTTTGACAGAGCTCGGTGTTTATCTCTCTTTCGATAAGCAGGACAGGGTTCTCTTTACGGAAGCACACCTGGCAGAGACCATCCACCAGCGGCCCACCCTCGCTCTCGCTTATTCCACATCTGTAGCAGAACCTCTCGCTCATAGTTCTCACCGGAGAAGAAGTGAGAAGGGAGGTTTAAAAAATCTCTGATTTCCTCAGAGGAACATCTTGGCCATTTGTGCATGTGGAATTCCCTGGATCCTCAGGACTCTATCCTCGTCCACATAGCCCAGCTCTATAGCCTTTCTAACGCATCTTTCGCCCGTGAGGTTAGCTATCGTGGCTTCCTCGAGAAGGCTTTCCAGGGCATCTTCCTCAACTAATTCTCCTTTGTAAAAGCGTTCCTTCACTTCTAATTTGAGCTCTCCTTCTCTGAAGGTCTTTCCAAGAAGCTCCTCGTCGCATGCTGCCAACAGAACTTCTCCCTGAACGCGATAGACCTTGATGTATATCATGAACGTCACCGAGAAGAGAAACATCCGGTGGTTTAAAAGCATTGGGTAGAAAAATCAAGAGAGAAGAAAAGAGGGCATCAGCCCTCGGAACCTTCTATCTCGTTAACGGCCTCCTCGAGTATCCTGTAGGCCTTGAGGATGTTGAGGTAGGCCTTCCTGACGTACGGAAGTGCCGCAACGGCAAGGTTCTCTCTGTACGGGTTCATGTACTTCTTGCCCTCCTCGTAGTACTCGTCGGCGAGCTCCTTGTAGTATAGGGCCTCCTGGAGGGTCTCGTTGTCAACACCGAGTTCAACGGCCTTCTGGTAGAGCGGACCGAACTTCTGGTCGTACCTCCAGTAGAGCATGTACCAGACGTAGTTCCAAGTGCTGATGATGTAGCGGGCGGTTCTGTACTCGATGGTGACTGTAACCGGGGAGGCGTACTGGACCTTGGTAATGACGTATACCGCGTTGGTGCCCTCGAGAGTGTAGTAGCTGAGCACATGGTCGCCACTGACTTTGACGTACTGGGTGTCGACCGGAAGGGTCACGAGAAGGTATCCAGTCGTACCGCTGGAACCTTCAGCGGTAATTTCTATCATCGTGCCGCTGTCCGAAACCTTGGTTACGCTACCAAGTCCCGTGGCGATGTATGGTTCTATCTGAGTTGCATAGTAAACTTCGCTGCCAGCGAGCTCCTTCACTTTGACCGTGAATGTTCCGGAGTAGTCCATGTAGTAGTCACTGATGACGTGGATATTGAAGGTCTCCTCAAACTTAAGTGGGACGAAGTAGACATCCACTTCACCGTTGTCAGTGTAGTACTCCCTGCCGTTCACGATGACCTTGGCTGGAGCGTTTATCAGCTGCATGGTCGCAAGGTCAAGGAGCTTGATCTTAAGCACTGACTGCTTGCCAAGTGTGGCCTCTGAATAGACTGCCACAAACATCTCAGGACTGCCCACCTGGAATATCATAGGCGCGTAGGTGAGAGCCTCGCCAGTGTCGGAATCGACGAGACCCATAACTCCAAGGTAAGTTCCATAGTTGTTTAGCTCAACAGTGGCCTTTATGGTCTTGCTGGTGCCATCTGTGAATGTAAACGGAGTACTATCAACGCTGACGTTGCCGTTATCGCCGAGTATCTGGTAGTAGAAGACGTACTGGATTGGGTTGTAGCCAACTGTGTCGTAGCCGTAAACCGCGATGAGGTAATAGCCCGGCTCTGGCATAAACCTCTCAAATACCTCGTCGGAGGTTGGGCCTATCTGCTCCCAGTAGAGGGTGTAGTTCGTGAAGTTCACGAGGTCCTCGTAGGTCGGGAAGTAGAACACATACAGATCGAGGTCAGCGTTCGGGTCTTCTGGCTGGGTGATTCCGAACTTGATGTAATAGTCAGAGCTGGTAATCCCCACTGCACCTATGATATCCCAGTCGCTCTGGTTGACTTCCCTGATCATGGCGTATGCCTCGTCCAGCCTGCCAACACCATAGCCGACGACGCTGGCGTTGAGGGTCATGTAGTTGTTCTCAACGACTGCACTAACGCTGACGTTGTTCGGTGAAGGGATGTCTTTCTGGATGATTTCGGGGGTTATTGAGATAGAACTAATCTTGACTTCAATCTCATAGGTAGAGGTGTCATATCCGCTATAGTACTTGGTGAAGGTACTGCTGTAAGCGGTTATTTCCCAAGTTCCCTCTTCCGGATCAGGTATGTACCATGTGTACTCAAAGATGTTTCCTGCAGGGTTAGCACCGACGTAGTAGTAACCTGGCACATAGCCAGCAACAACACTGCCAGTGGGCTTTGCGATTATAAGGGTGGTTCTACCCATTGGATTGCCGTTCTCATCGGCGGGAACACGAAGTGTAACCTCAAGCATCTTGGTTCCACGTGGGACATCAACGAAGTAGTGCTTGGCCTCACCGGGGCTTTCGACGTCCGAAAGCTTAACGCTGGTCTCTCCGTTCGGGTTCATTGGGATGTCAACGGTAACCGCCACATAACCGTCAATGTAGCTGGTGTCCGGGTCGTCTATGTAGATGAGACCAACGTAGGTGCCGCTCTTCTGGAGCTTGGAGTAGTCAATGTTTATGGAGAACTGTCCGATAGTGGCGTTTCCTGCGATGACCTCAGTGGTGTTCGGGATAATCCAATCAACGTTCGTGCTTATCTTGTAGGTCTTTTCCGCAGAGGTGTACCAGAGACCCCAGCCAGGTATGTAGTCCATCGGGTAGAAGTATACCGGAACGCTTCCTGGGTACTCATCCCTTATGTAGACGCCGCGGTAGAGGTACGGGAGTTCAAACATTGCCTGGAAGTAGCCATTGAACTCTATCATGGCTGGTGAAAGCGGTATTAACTCCTGACCTATTGGATTCTTGAAGCTCGTGAAGGTGGTTCCAGCATAGATGTAGGTAGTTGGCTCCTGGCTGAGCTCTTCAAGAGTCTGTATGGCTTTGTCGACCTGTATGAGACCGAATCCCTGATCAATCATTGTCTGATTGGTGGGAGCAGCGCTCATCTCAAGGGCGCGCTTTATCATGACCGGGTCATAGTTAAGACCGTGCTGCTTTGCATAGCTGATCATAAGTGCAACTGCACCGCTGACGTGCGGGGTGGCCATCGAGGTACCGCTCCATATTCCATAGTATCCGTAGGAGTAGTTGTAAACGATAGTGTACCACATTGGGAGACTGGAGAATATCAGTGTTCCTGGGGCCATAACATCAGGATCAAGGAGGCCATCCATCCTCGGGCCCCTGCTGGAGCTCATTGCAGGCCCATTGGCAACCCCCTCGACACCGTACCAGAACTCCCACCTTTCGCTGCTCCAGTAGTTGCCGACAGTGATGGCAAGGTCAGAGTCACCAGGCGAGCCGACGGTGTTGGTCGTTGGACCGTCGTTTCCAGCCGCTATTGAGAATACGACTCCAAACCAATCGCTAAGCAGGTTAACGTAGAATATTTCGGGGTTCTCGAGACCGTCGTTGTACTCCGGAGAGCTTCCAAGGGACATGCTTATAACATCCGCACCGTTTAGGGTAGCATATATCATTCCGTTGATAATCCAGCTTGTTCTTCCGAATCCATACTCACCAGGAAGTACCTTGACTTCCATGAGCTGGGCGTTGGGAGCTACACCGTAAACGCCGTAGAACACTGGATCAGTGGGCAGGCCGACACCTGCAACGGTACCGCTGACGTGAGTTCCGTGACCGTGAGCGTCCCACATGAACATTGCGTAGTACGGCGCCTCGAACTCGGCAAACGCAACGTTAACGAGGCTGGTGTTAAAGGTGAAGTATTCACCAGTCTCATTATAGAGGCCAACTCCAGTGTCATCAGTAAAGTTATTGTTCATGTTGGTGTCCATGTATGCGGTGTAAGTGCCGTTGTTGTCAACGATGAGAACTGGGTAAACGTCGTCCTTATCACCATCAAAGTTCAAGTCAAAGTACCTCTCCGGGAGGAGTCCGATATAGTACATGTCACCGGTTATGTTGCCGACGTAGTAAGTGCCCATTGTGTAGTTGGTGAATTCCTCAGGGTGGTCATAGTAGAGGTAGTAAACACCCCAGTCAAGTGTAACGTTCTGGTTGACCGCTATGGTGCCATTGGTGACAACACTAGTGTTGTAATAGATGTCAGCAATTCCCTCATCGCTCGCATCATATACGTCAATTATCTTCCTTCTTCCGTCGAGGGTCATCTGAAGGAACGGGTGTCCAACGTCAACTCCGGTATCGAGAACGGCAACTGTAACGTTGTCACCGAATACGCCGTAGTTAATCCAGGCATCGTAGGCCTTGATAGTGAAGACGCTCATGAACATGTTAGGCAGCTCGGGAACGTCTTTGGAGGGTTCCCCACTACCCACTTCTGGCAGAACTGGCTCCTCAAGCTTGACGATAGCGTCCTTCCAGACGTAGAGGATTCCCGGAATATCAGCAAGCTCCTCAACTTTAGAAACAGGCATAGTAACGACGATGAATTGGTACTGAGGCTTGCTTATAGGGTCGATTTCACCCAGCTTCTTTAGGGCGTTGTAAACGTCCATGGCATGCTCTCTGTCAGGTGCAACTATGAGCCTGACGGTCTTGTCACTGGTCTTGATGATCTTCTGTATCTGTTCTTCTATGGTTGAACCGCTGATCCATTCCCTTTGTGAGGGAGTGTCGCTCGTTTGAATGGTAGAGGTTGAGCCCATTACAGGCGCAGCTGAGACTGGCACTGTTGATAGCGCCATTGGAATTGCCGAGAGTAGCATCACTACCACGACTAAAAGGCTCAGAGCCTTCTTATTCATCCTGACACCTCCTAATCGTAATGCTCATCTATACTGTGAAGAGCCCATGGATATAAAGATTTCGTTCTATGGAGTAACCCTAACGCCTCTACTAACCATGTAACACCAGTAGTGACTCTTTTTGGGCATTAGAATGCCAGTTCATCAATCTCAGTAGAACAGAAAGTGAATCTGATACAGAGCGATGTGACTCTCACACTCTTCTTAGAATCCACCTTGACTCGGATAGGAACAGCACCGGTTACTCCTTTAGAAACAGCAGTGCCCCCAGAAGGAATATCAGCAGGAAAGCGTCGATTCCAGGATCGAGGGCATATACCATAATGGCAAGCACAAATGCAAAACTTTTTGTGTTTTTCTCACTCTCCCTCAGGAGGAAACCTAACAAAAAAGCCTCCAGAAGTCCAAAAAATCCAAAATCGGCAATTGCCTGTCCGAAAAAGAAGTACGTGTAGTTGCCGCTCGCCCCAAAGAGCCCGGCAATCATATGCCTCGGATTGTTGCTGAACAGCAGACTCCCATGGAAGATGCCAGTCGGAAGGGAAAGACGAACCAAGTTGTGAAACACTAAAAAAGTAAAACCAATCCTAATCAGAATTGCTTCGATGCTGCCGCTGAGCCATATCACCAAAAGGCCTAAGAGGAGACCACTTCCCAGAGTTTTGGCATCAACTCTGAAAATCCCACGAGAGTACAGGTCAAAGACGTAGGCGAGATACATCAGCACTATAAGGGAGCGGAACGTTCCGAGGAAGAATATGAAGGTAAAGATCAGGAATAGTAGAGTCTTCACTTTGGTGCTAGTGTCTGTGTACACAATGCCGAGGGCCCCCAAAAACGCAGAAAAGACAAGCGGTCCAACTAGCTCATACCTCAGGTGTTTCTCAAATAGAGGAACACCCACGGCCAGATAAAGACCAACCGGGATAAGAAGGGCAATAACCAAAGCATGAACTGCAAATCTGTTGTACACATTGATACGGAGACAATAAGCCACGATGAGCAAGATGGCCAACAGCGGGCCGAGGGGAGATTCAAGGAATGAGAGCACGAATATACCCAGAGTGTAGAACCAAGGATTTATCTTGAATCTGGTTGAATATCCGAGAGCAAATACTGCAAAGAACGCCAGAGCATAAACCACGCCTAACAGTAGCATCGAGGGAGAAAGGCCCTTAGCATAAATCAGCTCCCTCAACTCGCCGTCAAAGTAGTTGGAATAGAGGGAGATGAGGAGATAACTGAAAAAGGCGAGGCTAAAGATTTTTAACCCCCTCACTTTACCACCAACTAATGTTAAAGGGAGAGCTTAAAAGGTTTGAGGGGTGCCGGTGAGATGAAAACCAGGGCTGAAAAGCGTTACCTTCCACTGCTCCTCGTCGCGTCTTTTATCATCAGGCTGATACCCCACAGAACTCTTCTGCTGGCGACCTACGACGAGTACCTTCACAGAGACATAACACTGAGGCTCGCCGAGCAGGGATTAAGTGCGATATCAAAAGATATTCCCTCCCTTCTCGGTCTAAGGGCCTACAGCTACCCACCGCTCTTCCACATCATCGGAGCAGCAGTGTATAAGCTGTTCCCCTCGGATTACATATTCTTCATACTCCCGCCCATCTACGGCACCATAGCTGTGTTTGGCTTCTATCTCGCCTTTAAAGAGCTCATGGAAGATAGAAAGCGCGCACTCCTTGCGACGGCGCTTTTAGCTTTCGCTCCGAACTTCATATACAGGACTGGGCTTTACATACCTGAGAACCTCGGACTGGCAATGTTCTCCTTCAGCCTGCTGTTCCTGATAAAGTTCCTGAAGACCAGGCGTCTCAAGTATCTGATAGTCCTCGGCGTTCTGCTTGGGGTGTACATGCTCACCCACAGGGGATGGATATTCTTCATGATGGCAGCCGCACTGATAGTTTTCTCCTACCTGTGGCCAACGGTAAAGAGGAACCTCCACTACTTCCTCGCCCTGCTAGTTCTGGCGTACATAGCATACCTCCAGGTCGAGTTCATTAACTCCCTCGTTGCGGACTTCTTCCTGAGGCTGCAGAAGACGGAAGTCAGCTTCTTGGGCTACTTCAAGTGGATAGGGATCATCCAGCTCGTATTTGGCGCTCTCGGAACGAGATACTACCTCGAAAAAGATCCCATAAGGCGGGGCTTTGCCCTCTGGGCCTGGGCATTTATGTTCGCCGGCGGTATCTCCTTCCGCTTCCGTGACCCCTACGCAACGATACCTCTCGCTGCTATGGCCACCGAGTTCCTGATGGACGAAGTATTCCCAAGGATGACTTTACTCCTTAGAAAATCCTTTGAGGATGTCAAAGGATTCGGAGCGGGCTGGATCAGAAAGGTCACAGCAAAGAAGAGCTTCGCGACAGCAGTTATCATGTTGATGCTCTTCGTTCCCTTCGCCCAAGGAACCTACGGTGCCTTCAAGTACATCAACCCACCGACCATTAGCGACAAGGAGGCCTATCAGTGGGTTATCGACAACACTCCTGAGAACGCCACCATACTCGTCTGGTGGGACATGGGATACCTCATCATAGGCAACACCCACAGGAAGGACGTTGTCATCTGGAAAAAAGTCTATCAGGGCTTCTTTGGTGAGGCGCCAACGGCAATGGAAGCGAGTCAGGCGTACAACGACCACGTTGTAATGTTCAGCTCCAATCAGAGGGAGCGCGTCTATTTCCTCATGAAGAAATACAACGTGAGCTACATCTTCGTGGACAAGACAAGACTGAGCTACGGCCTCATCAAGTACGGCCTCATGGAATACGCCCCCTACGATACCCACTTCAAGCTCGAGTTCTGCAACGGCAACGCCCAGATATACCGCTTCATTCCGGAGCCTGAACTGAAGCCGGTGGATCCCTTCCCGCTGAACTACACCGGAACCTATGAGCCCCTCATAAGCTTCCTGGAGAAGTTCTGGACCGGCTACAACTACGCAGACTTCGATGACCGCTACAAGGCCTACTTCAACCTCAACGCTTGGATGGTAAAGCTCTACACGAGGCTCTACGAGAAGACGGGAGATGAGGCATTCAAGGAACGCACCGACTGGCTCCTCCAATGGCTCTCTTACAAGCAGATGGACAACGGAGCCTTCCCGTGGGGCGTTCCGCCGAATGATTTCACGCTCTACACGGCATACACCCTTGAACCCCTGAAGGACATCAATTTCGATGGTAAAGAGAAGTCAATTGAGCTCCTCGAGAGCCGGGAGATGGAAGACTACTTCATGACGACGCCGAAGGACGAGAAGGGGTCACTTGTCGTCAACGCCATGCTACTTCCTCTCTACAAGGAGCTGGGAATACTCAACGAGACCACTGAGAAAAATGTGCTTGAGGAAATACTTAAAGAGCAGAAGAGGGGAGGCAGCTGGAACGATAACGTGGGAACGACCGTGGCGATAGCCTCAGGCCTCGCCAGGTACTACCAGCTGACGGGCAATGAGACGGTGCTCGAGTCGATAAAGAAGGCCGCGGAGTGGCTGAGGGATCAGCAGGAAGAGAGCGGAAAGCTAAAGGCTGAGAAGTTTGAGTACGCCTACTCGCGCGCCACCTACGCTCAAATGGCCTATATATACCACGTCGCTGGATTCACCGAGGATGAAAACAAGACGATACAGTTCATCTTCAACACCTTTGATCCCAACAGAGAAGTCCACCCACTGGACACAATATTAACCATGTACCGTCACTTCGGCTACGCCTACGGCCAGGATAAAGCCCTGGACATGATAAATGAACTGCTGAGCCTTCATCCCCTCGTAAAGTTCGAGTGAGGCTTGTATTTTCATTTTTGTCATATTTTCATCCTCATGCCCAACCACTTCAAGCGATATGAGTGAGAAATCCCAACATAAAATGAAGAATTAGGGGAGCCTTATTTTACCAATGGACACATTGAATATCTCTTTCATTCCTGTACGCCAGAGAACACCTCTGGATAGTTAATTTTAAATATGAACTCTCGATATATCACCCGCAGTAAGCAACTGCAGTAAACCACTGTGGAGGGGATTTGGATGAGTGAATACAAGTTTATAAAGTGGTTTGAGGAGCTCGGAAAGAAAGATGTTGCCCTTGTTGGTGGCAAGGGTGCAAACCTCGGCGAACTTACCAACGCCGGCATTCCGGTTCCGCCCGGATTCTGTGTTACTGCTGAGGCCTACAAGTACTTCGTTGAGAACGTCCGCGTTGAGGACGGTAGAACCCTTCAGGAGTGGATTATGGACATCATCGCCCAGACCAACGTTGATGACTCCAAGCAGCTCCAGGAGAACACCGCTAAGATAAGGGAGAAGATCATCTCCATGGAGATGCCAGAAGAGATAGCCAAGGAGATCGTTGACGCCTACAAGAAGCTCAGCCAGCGCTTCAACAAGGACGCCGTTTACGTTGCCGTCCGCTCTTCTGCCACCGCTGAGGACCTTCCTGAGGCTTCCTTCGCCGGCCAGCAGGAGACCTACCTCGACGTCTATGGCGAGGACGACGTTCTCGAGAAGGTCAAGCGCTGCTGGGCCAGCCTCTGGACAGCTAGGGCCACCTTCTACAGGGCCAAGCAGGGCTTTGACCACAGCAAGGTCTACCTCAGCGCCGTCGTCCAGAAGATGGTCAACAGCGAGACCAGCGGTGTCATGTTCACCGCCAACCCGGTCACCAACGACAGGAGCGAGATCATGATCAACGCCGCCTGGGGCCTCGGTGAGGCCGTCGTCAGCGGTGCCGTTTCTCCGGACGAGTACATCGTTGAGAAGGGCACCTGGAAGATCAAGGAGAAGTACATCGCCAAGAAGGAGATAATGATAGTCAGGAACCCCGAGACCGGCAAGGGAACCGTCACCGTTAAGACCGCCGAGTACCTCGGCCCAGAGTACGTCGAGAAGCAGGTCCTCACCGACGAACAGATACTCGAGGTCGCCAAGATTGGTGCCAGGATCGAGGAGCACTACGGCTGGCCACAGGACATCGAGTGGGCCTACGACAAGGACGACGGCAAGCTCTACATCGTCCAGTCCAGGCCGATTACGACCCTTAAGGAGGAAGTCAAGACGGAGGAGGCCGAGATGACCGAGGAGATGAAGGTTCTTCTCAAGGGTCTTGGAGCCTCACCCGGTATCGGTGCTGGTAAGGTTGTCGTCATCTTCGACGCGAGTGACATAGACAAGGTCAAAGAGGGCGATGTCCTCGTCACCACCATGACCAACCCGGACATGGTTCCGGCCATGAAGAGGGCCAGCGCTATTGTCACCGACGAGGGCGGAAGAACCTGCCACGCTGCCATCGTCAGCAGGGAGCTCGGTATTCCAGCCGTTGTCGGTACCAAGGATGCTACCAAGGTCCTCAAGGACGGCATGCTCGTTACCGTCGACGGTACCAGGGGTGTCGTCTACGAGGGCATAGTCAAGAGCCTCGTTAAGGGCGAAGAGGAGAAGGCCGCTGGCGGTCAGGTAGTTGTCGCCGGTGCTCCGCTCATCACCGCCACCGAGGTCAAGGTCAACGTCTCGATGCCTGAGGTCGCCGAGAGGGCCGCCGCCACCGGCGCCGACGGAGTTGGCCTCCTCAGGGCCGAGCACATGATCCTCGGCATCGGTGCCCACCCGATCAAGTTCATCAAGGAGGGCAAGGAGGAAGAGCTCGTTGAGAAGCTCGTCGAGGGCATCAGGAAGGTCGTTGAGGCCTTCTACCCGAGGAGGGTCTGGTACAGGACCCTTGACGCCCCGACCAACGAGTTCCGCGAGCTCCCAGGTGGCGAGGACGAGCCAGAAGAGAGGAACCCGATGCTTGGCTGGAGAGGCATCAGGCGCGGTCTCGACCAGCCGGAGCTCCTTAAGGCCGAGTTCAAGGCCATCAAGAGGCTCGTTGACGAGGGCTACGACAACATCGGTGTCATGCTCCCGCTCGTCAGCCACCCAGAGCAGATAAGGAAGGCCAAGGAGATAGCCATGGAGGTCGGCCTCATTCCGCACAAGGACGTCGAGTGGGGTGTCATGATCGAGACCCCGGCCAGCGCCCTCATCATCGAGGACCTCATCAAGGAGGGCATCGACTTTGTCAGCTTCGGTACCAACGACCTCACCCAGTACACCCTCGCCATCGACAGGGACAACGAGCGCGTCTTCAAGCTCTACGACGAGAAGCACCCGGCCGTTCTCAAGCTCATCGAGAACGTCATCAAGGTCTGCAAGAAGTACGGCGTCGAGACCAGCATCTGCGGCCAGGCCGGCAGCGACCCGAAGATGGTCAAGCTCCTCGTCAGGATGGGCATCGACAGCGTCAGCGCCAACCCGGACGCCGTCGAGCTCGTCAGGAAGACCGTCGCCAGGGAAGAGCAGAAGCTCATGCTCGAGGCCGCCAGGAAGAGGCTCTTCGAGTGAACCTCTTCGAGCAGCGCTCCGCGCTTCCTTCTTTTCTATCTCCTTTGATTTCTATCTCCTGTGACTTAACGCATTCTCCGGTTTTCCGAAAAACAGAAATGGATTCTTTATCCACGGCAAGGCTTTTATATTAGCGTTTCGACATTCATTTGATTGGCATGGACGGCGACAGAAGGGACAAAATAGATGCGATGAGGCAGCAAATCGTCGAGGGACACGTGGAGAAGACCCTCATCAAGTTAGCTTCCCCGCTCATAATCAACAACTTAGTGCAGGTTCTTTACAATCTCACGGACACCTTCTGGCTCGGCAAGCTCGGCAGGGAAGAGCTCTCTGCACCGGGGACCGCGTGGCCCCTCGTGTGGTTCTTTATGAGTATAGGGATGGGCTTTGCAATAGCAGGCTTCGCCTTCGTGAGCCAGTACGTGGGAGCCAAGAGGTACGACGAAGCAAACAGGGCGGCCGGCTCACTTTACTCCCTCATGATGATATTCTCCGCAATTGTAGCTGTCGTCGGTGTTCTGATAGCGCCTCTGGCGATGGATTTTATGAACGTCACGCCTGAGGTTTATGACTATGCCCTGAGCTACACGAGGATAGTCTTCATCGGGATACCATTCTCCTTTACGCTCTTCGCTTTCAACTTCCTCCTGAGGGCTATAGGAGACACTAAGACGCCGATGAAGATAAACGCATTCACGGTCTTCCTTAACATAGTCCTAGACCCGTTTCTGATCTTCGGCTGGCTTGGCTTTCCGGAGCTGGGCGTCGTCGGAGCGGCTGTAGCTACGATGGTCTCAAACAGCATCGGTTCGCTCATAGGCGGCTACCTGCTCTTCAAGGACAAGGTTGGAATCCACCTAACGCTGGAGAACCTGAAGCCAAACTGGGACTTCTACAAGCGTATCTTCAGGGTAGGCATTCCGTCAAGTGTCGGCTTCTCCACGGATGCCCTAGGCTTCGTTGTGCTTACAAGGATTATATACGGTTACGGAACTGTAGCCTTCGCAACGTACAGCATAGCCAACAGGCTGATCAACTTCATGTTCGCCTTTGCCAACGGCATAAGCCAGGCCATGGGTACGATGGTAGGTCAGAACGTTGGGGCAGAGAAGTACAAGAGGGCCAAGAAGATAGCCGAAAAAGCGATGCTCATCAACTTCATGATCCTGAGCGCTGGAACGGCCATAGTCATCGTTTTCAGGCCGCAGATATTCGGCTTCTTCATAAAGGACCCAGAAGTTTTAGCGGAGAGCGTCAAGTTCGTGAAGTACTTCGCGGTCTCACTGCCCTTTTTCGGCATACTCTCCGCGGTAAGCAACGTCTTCCAGAGCGCCGGCCACACTAAGAAGGCCATGGTGCTTGGCATGATAAGGCTCTGGATCCTGAGAATTCCCCTCGCTTACGGTCTCGGACTGTTCCTGAATGACACCATCGGCGTCTGGCTTGGTATGGGGCTGAGTAACATCCTCAGCGCACTGTTCGCTCTCGCCTGGTTCCTCCGGGGGAGCTGGATGAGAAAGATAATAGAAAAAGCACCATAACCCTTTTATATCAGCGTTTCGATTGCCGTCTGATTGAATATGAGGGACTCCAAAGTTCAGAGGATGCGCGAGGAAATTCTCCACGGGCCCATTGAGAAGACGCTTCTGTCTCTCTCGCTTCCGCTCATAATCAACAACTTAGTGCAGGTTCTTTACAATCTCACGGACACCTTCTGGCTCGGCAAGCTTGGAAGAGCAGAACTTTCAGCCCCTGGAACGGCATGGCCAATGATAGGGACTCTCATGGCTTTAGGCATGGGCTTTGCAACTGCCGGCTTTGCTCTGGTCGGCCAGTACGTTGGAGCTGGAAGGTACGACAGGGCCAACAAGGCAGCTGGCTCGCTCTACTCCCTTGTCCTCATATTTGCGACAATCGTTGGCGTATTCGGCTACTTCGTGACCCCCCATGCGCTTCATTTCATGAAGGTCTCGGAGAGCGTCTATCCCTACGCCCTGGCCTACACCCGAATAATTTTCCTTGGCATACCCTTTGCCTTCACCAGCTTCGCCTTCAGCTTCCTCCTGAGGGCGGTTGGTGACACCAAAACGCCAATGAAGCTCAATCTTTTAACGGTGGCCATTAACATAATCCTTGATCCGATACTTATCTTCGGCTGGCTCGGCCTTCCGGAGATGGGGATAAAGGGAGCCGCCCTGGCAACGATAACGGCCAACAGCGTTGGCTCACTCATTGGGGCTTACCTCCTCTTCAGCGGTAGGGTTGGGGTCCACCTGACGCTTGAAACCCTCAAGCCCGATCTGGAGTTCTACGGCAAGATATTCCGCATAGGGCTACCCTCGAGCGTCGGACAGTCGGCAAACAATTTTGGCTTCGTAGTCCTGACGAGGATTATATTTGGCTTCGGTGATGTGGCTTACGCTGCCTACATAATCACCACCCGTCTCGTGAACGTCCTCACGAGCATAGCCAGGGGAATAGGAATGGGAATGGGCACAATGGTTGCCCAGAACGTCGGTGCGGAGCAGTACGAGAGGGCCAAGAAGATAGCCGAAAGGACGATGATGGTGAACTTCGCGATAGCCTCGCTTTCAGTCCTCCTCATAGGGATCTTCCGGGAGGAGATTTTCCGCATCTTCCTCGATGATCCTGCCGTGATAGGGGAAAGCGCGATAGTGCTCAAGTACTTCCTCATCTCAGTCCCGTTCTTCAACGGCATCTTTGTCGTCGTGACCAACGTCTTTAGGAGTGCGGGCCATACCAAAAAGAGCATGACGCTGAGCATACTGCGTCTCTGGGGACTCAGGATACCTCTCAGCTACGCTTTTGGATATATACCGGCGATAACAATACTCGGGCTCACGATACCCCTTGCCGAGCTCTTCAACTTCACCAGCAAGGGCGTTTTCTTTGGTATGGGCTTGAGTAACTTCATAGCCGCCGGCGTTGCATTAGTATGGTTCGTGCGGGGCACATGGATGAAAAGGATAATTGAAAGATGGTAATCTCCCCATTTTGCTCCCAAAAGGCAGAGCCTGAAAAGTCGTTAAGTAAAGATACTCGTGAAAAGTTTCCTGCTTTCACGAGTAAGAACCGATAATTTTTTAAAACTTTCTTGGAAATTCTAAGTAAAAATTCGAACCTAAAATCAGGGGTGCAATCAGCGGCTCAAATCAAGGGTCAGACTAATAAACCCCCTCCCCAACCCCCTTTTGGTGATGGCATGATCAGGGACGAACGCTGGGAAGGTGTCTACTCTTTTGAGGACTCCCCATTCATTATGGAGATTTTGACTGAGTTAAGAGACGAGAGCACAGGTCCGATAGCCTTCAGGAAGGGTCTTGTCAAGCTTGGCAGATACATGGCCTACGAGATAACCAAGACAATGGAGACCGAGAGAATCAGGATAAAGACGCCCCTCGAAGAGACCGACGGAATCCTCATCACTGACAGGCGCAACGTTGTCATAATAACCGTTTTGAGGGCGGCAATACCTCTTATGGAAGGGCTCATTAAGGTTCTCGACCACGCCCGCGTGGGAATAGTCTCGGCCTCCCGCGGTAAGGCTCCGAAGTTCGAAATAGAAATGAAGTACGTTAAGGTACCCCAGATAACGGAGAAAGATACAGTCATCATAGCCGACCCAATGATAGCGACGGGTTCGACGCTGATTAAGGTTCTCGATGAGGTCAAGAAGTACGGGAAGGCCAAGCGCTATGTCATCGTTGGTGTCCTTGCGGCTCCGGAGGGAATAAGCAGGATAAAGGAAGCTCACCCCGACGTGGAGATGTTCGTCGCGGCGATAGACAGGGAGCTCAACGAAAAGGGCTACATCCTGCCGGGCCTTGGCGATGCTGGAGACAGAGCATTTGGAGCGCCGATTAAGGTCTGAGGTGCGTTTCTTTCCTTTCTCGATTTTCCAGGATGCACGACCTACGTTAAATTTATAAGTTCGCTCCTGATTATTCCTTCTGACCCGCAGTGCGCGGGGGTTGCCGAGCCTGGTCAAAGGCGGTGGACTCAAGATCCACTCCCGTAGGGGTTCCGGGGTTCAAATCCCCGCCCCCGCACCATTCTAACAAACTTTTGCCGAACAAAAGTTTGATCAAAGTTGGTATGTTTCTTTTAGATTCCTCGATTCTCATGTGGTTTGTTCGTTATCAGACGGTCCTACAGTGTTTCGCTCCAACATGGCGCCCAGAGGGGGCCAAGAGAAAATAGAAACAACTTAGAAGATCCCAATGCTCAACAAGAAACCAATTTGTGATTTGCCACTTTTAGAAAGATATACAAACTCTTCCAGCAAGTTTTGAGGGAGTTTAAAACTTTGATCAAACTTTGCAGTGTAAAGTTTGCTTTGCTTCGCATGTTGAGACTGCGTCTCAACACGTCGGGAAGCTTCGCTTCTCACGAAGCGCTGGCGGAAAGATTCTAACTGCTTCTGAAATGCTGAACCACAAGGTTTTGTGCACTTAACAGTCCAGATCATTCACAGAAGGCCAACATAGAAGAGATGCATAGAAAGGACAAAAATCGAAGAATTGAATTCAGCGCTCCATCCTCTTAACTCCCTCTCTCGTACCGACGAGGACGATGTCAGCTATGTCAGCAAAGATGCCGTTCTCGACAACGCCTGGAATGTTGTTGAGCTCTATCTCGAGGTCAAGGGGGTCGTCTATCCTGTGGAACCTTGCGTCGAGGATGAAGTTGCCGTTCTCGGTAACGACCGGACCGTCCTTTTTGCTCCCCATCCTCAGTTCGGCTGTGGCGTTGAAGACCTCAAGTTCTTCGGCTATCGCGCGCCAGGCTGCCGGAATAACCTCTATGGGGACCGGCATCTTCTGGCCGAGCCTCTCAACTAGCTTGCTCTCATCAACGAGGACGAGGAAGGTTCCGGCGCGGTACTCGATGATTTTCTCCATCGTCAGAGCGGCGCCGCGCCCCTTGATGAGATTGAGGTGCGGATCTACCTCGTCGGCCCCGTCGACGGCTATGTCTATGGCATCGACCTCGTCGAGGCCGAGAACCGGAACGCCGTACTCGAGAGCGAGAAGCCTTGCCTGATAAGAGGTTGGAACACCGTAGACGTCCTCAAGCTCCTCCTCCATGATGAGCTTGCCGAGGTACTCGATGAAATAGGCGGTCGTTGAGCCCGTGCCGAGGCCCACTACCATGTCATCCTCGATGAACTTCAGGGCCTCCTTCGCGACGGCTCTTTTCAGTTCTTCCATACGCTCACCCCGCTACCGTTCCGTTCTGCGTGAGTTGATACAGCAGGCTCTGGTTTGAGTAGAACTGAGGCTGGAAGTTTATCATGAGTGTGTAGCTGAGCATGGTGAAGTAGAGCCAGAACAGGAACCAGCTCCAGAAGGCCTTCTTCAGAATCATGCGCTCGTCCTCTATCTCTGGCGGCAACTCCTTTATTAGAGCCAGCACGAACTTGTCGATGACGAAGTATAGCGCGATGCCGAGCAGCCAGCCGTACTGAACCTTAGTCGCCGCTATTCCGCTGATTAATCCGGTGATCAGTCCCCATAGATACACGGACAGTGAAAACTTATGCTCAATTGCCAGCTTCACATTCTTCACCTACGGTTAGCTTTTAAAAGATGTTTTAAAACCTTTCCGTTAGGCAGAGAGCGTCTCGAGGAACTTTCTACCCTTCTCCGTGAGCCCGTAGTACACGCGCCGTCCCTTCCTATGGGATTCCTCTATGAGACCGAGGCTTTCGAGCTCGCGCAGGTGCTGATAAACGGCCTGATACTTGAGCGGCTTCTCCAGTGCTTCCCATATCTCGTAGCCATACATGCTCCTTTCGCCGAGCAGCTTTAGGATTTTGAGCTTGGTTCCTCCAAGGGCGAACTTTTCCCTGCTCTCCGAGTAGTGGCCCTTCAATCCGGAGCTCGTCACGATTAGGGCTATTCTGTCGTCCCTCTCAAAGTAGCCCTCCTCGGCGAGCTTGAGGAGCGCCGGGACTATTACCACTGAAGCGTACTCGGCAAAGATACCCTCCTTCGCGAGGAGCCTCTCGCCCAAATCAAGCTCGTCCTCCCCAACGAGGACTGCAGTTCCGTCCGTCTCCCGTATAGCCTCAAGGGCGAGCTCCTTTGTGAGGGGGTTCTTGACGTAGAGGGCCAGAGCTTTGGTGGGCTCGGCCTTAGGCTCAACGCCGAGAACCTCGCTTGCTATAGGGGAACACCTCTCAGTTTGAACCGCTATAAGCTTGGGCATCTCATCGATTGCACCAATCTCCAGGAGCTCCCTAAAACCTTTGTAGATGCTGTAAAGGTTGCTGCCGCTTCCAGTGGGCACTATCACGTGAGTAGGGTTGAGCTCCTCCCAGAGCTCGAAGGCCACCGTTTTCTGGCCCTCGAGGCCAATCAGGTTGCTCTCGGGAGTGACGTTGTACAGGCCCTTACCCTCGGCCAGCCCCTCAGCGTAGCTTATGCCCTCGTCAACGCTCTCGCCGTAGCGTATGATTTTGGCCCCAAAGGCAGCAATCTGAGTTAGCTTGCACTTCTCTATGAGCTTGGGGACTACCGTGTAGGCCTCTTTGCCAGCTCTGGCTGCATAGGCCGCCAGGGAAGCCGCCGCGTTCCCGTTGCTGGCGACGACGAAACCGTTCTCAGCGTGGGGCAGGCCATAGGAAACGGCAACCGTGATTAGCCTGTCCCTGAAGGAGCCGGTCGGGTTCCTCGTTTCATCCTTGATGAAGACGTTTAGTCCGAGTTCCTCGCCAAGTTTGGCCCTAAGAAGAGGCGTTCCACCCTCGTGGAGGCTGATAATCTCATTAACGTCTGGCAGAAGCTCCCTGTAGCGCCAGACGCCCTTATCCCTGTTTCGCCATCTTGACACATCAACATTCTCGTAGTCGTAGGCTATCCTAAGTGGCTCGCCGCAGGAGCACGTGGGGGGAATAAGAGAAGAATAGAGCCTCCCGCAGGAGGGACACCTAACGAACATACCCATCACTTCAGCCTGATTGCGTCGAGGTTGTTCGGGGCCCTCGTGCTGATGCCGAACTTCTTGTGGATGCTTGTTGAGAGGTCAAGGCACTTGTGGGGCTCTCCGTGGACTGTGATGACCCTCTCGGGCCTCGGTCTCAGCCTTGCTATGTAGCTTATGAGCTCCCTCCTGTCGGCGTGACCTGAGAAGCCGTCGATGGTGTGAACCTCCATGTTGACCTTGACGACCTCGGTCTTGCCTCCCTCGCCGACGAGCGGGATTTCCCTGAGTCCCCTCTGCACCTGTCTTCCAAGGGTTCCCTCTGCCTGGTAGCTGACGAATATCATGCTGTTCTTTGGATCCGGAGCGAGCTGCTTGAAGTACTCCACGCTCGGTCCGCCGACAAGCATGCCCGAAGTAGCTATGATTATCGCCGGCTCACCGCTGTCTATGATGTCCTGCCTCTCCCGGGAGTTGGCGACGGGCTTGAATATCGGGTTGAGGAACGGGTTGTAGCCCTCGTGGAATATCTGCTCGCGGAGGTGTCTGCTGAGGTATTCTGGATAGGCCGTGTGTATGGCAGTGGCCTCCCAAATCATTCCATCGAGGTAAATTGGCACCTCTATGCCACCAACCCTCGCGTACTCCTCGAGAACCATCATTATCTCCTGGGCCCTACCGACGGCCATGGCTGGAATGAGAACCTTGCCCTTCCTCCTTATTGTCTGGTGAATGACCTCAATCAAGCGCTTCTCAGCTTCCTCACGCGGCATCTGGTAGTCGTTGCTTCCACCGTAGGTGGACTCCATGACAAGGGTCTCGAGCCTCGGGAACCTCGAAACGGCCGGTTCGAAAAGCCTCGTTGGGATGAACTTGAAGTCTCCGGTGATTGCTATGTTGTGGAGGCCGTTGCCTATGTGGAGGTGGACTATGGAAGAACCAAGGATGTGGCCGGCGTTGTGAAGGGTAAGGCGCATGTCCGGCGCTATGTCCCTGACCTCGCCGTAATCCAGGGTTATGGTGTGCTTGATGACCTCCTTGATGTCCCTCGGTCTGTAGAGCGGCTCGACGCCGTTCATCTGCTGAATCTCGATGAAGTCCTGCTGGAGGAGGACCATAAGGTCCCTGGTCGGTGGGGTCGTGTATATCGGTCCGTCGAAGAGCTTGTAGCGGAAGAGATACGGAAGCATACCACTGTGGTCAAGGTGAGCGTGAGTTATGATTATCGCATCGAGAAGGCCTGCATCCAGGACGTAGCGGAACTCCGGAGCATCGAAGTGAGGGAAGGCCTTCTTGGGGTCACGGAGGGCAGCTATGTTAACACCGAAGTCAACCAAAACGTAGCTCTCGTTGGTCTGGACGAGAAGGGCACTCCTGCCGACTTCCCTGAAGCCTCCGAGACCGGTTATCCTTATCCACTCGCTCTTGAGTTCGGGCTTGCGGTAGATGTTCCTGCCGACCTGACGGAGGAACTTCCTCCTGTCCTTGCTCTCGGTCTGGAGTATCTGCCTGATGGAGTATATCGTCTGGCTCTGAAGCGGAGGAGTTCGTATCACCTTGGGAGCCCAGTGAACCTTCTGGGTTATCAAGCGGAGTGTTTCACCGTTCTTACCTATCACTAGACCCGGCTTCTTGGCTTCTATGAGGACTTCACCCACGGACGGGTCAAAGCTGATGCTGGTTATCTCTGCCTCCGGCGGAACTATCTCCTTTATCATCTCCTCAGCCTTCTCCGGCGGGAGGAGAACCTCCGGATCCGGCCTGACGCTTATCCTTTTCTTGAGAACCTTGGCGAGGTTCTTGATGAGCTCCCCATCCTGCATTATTGCCTCGGGGTTCTTGACGTAGATAACGAGCTCAGGCCCCTCGAACTCGACGTCTGTTATTCTAGCCCCCCTCGGAACCATCTGGGAGATTACCGCTTTTATATCGCGTAGAATGTCGTCAACGAACGTCTCTCTCCTTATCAAAGTCACCACCTCACTTCAGAAGAGCCTCTATTTCCTCTCTGTTCAGCTCCCTGTAGCCCTCCTCCGTCACGGTTACGAGTGTTATTCCATCGCCTGTGAAAACATCACGCCTCGTGGCAATTTTTATAGCCTTGAGGGCAAGCTTAACGCCCTCTTCAACATTAATGTCGTCCTTATACCCATCTTCAAGAACTGCGAAGGCTAGCTCCATTCCAGAGCCGGCTGCGGTGAACTTATCCTCTGTAACGCCGCCCGCCATATCGAGGGAATACAGTGCGGGCTTCTCATCATAACCGGCTATGAGAAACCATCCGAAGTACGGCATGAACCTGCTCCCGTGGAGAATGTTAGAAGTAAGCGTTGCGAGGGCCTTAACGCCCATCTCCCTCCCGACCTTGGCCCTGTAGAGCCTAACCTCAGCCCTCAGAAGTCTAACAAGCGAGAGAATGTCCCCGACGCTTCCAGCTCCAGCCAGGGCCAGATGGTCATCTATCTGAAACACCTTAGTGACTTCCTTTGACAGCACCATGTTGCCGAGCGATGCTCTCCTGTCCGCCGCTAGGACAACGCCGTCCTTACATACAATGCCGACCGTAGTCGTTCCCTTTAGCTTTTCAGCCAATTACAACACCCCTGCTAGTATGCTTTTAGAATAGAAGAACTTCTACAAGTGCGGTTTAGGGGAATAGTATTTAAAGGTTTCGTCCTAAGGGGACTTCTAGGGTGGTAGAATGAAGGAGGTAATACTCTTAACGGGCCCTCCTCTCAACGGCAGGGATGAGTACATAACCGAGGCCCTCAAGCTTGCCAACGGAGAGAGCTACACATACTACCACGTCTTCGAATACATAAGGGAAGTCGGTAAGGAACTGGGCGTTAAAATAACCCGGAAGAACGTTCTGGATTTCGCAATAAGTCACCAAGACCTGATGAACGAGATAAGGGACGAAGCATTCAACAGAATAAGAAAGGAAATAGACGAAAGCGACAAGAAGTACCACCTTGTCTCAACTCCCAGCCTCTTCCGCTGGGGAAGCGGAAGTGTTATAGGCTTCACTACCAGCAACCTCAAGCTCCTGAAGCCGAACCGCGTTATAATAGTCCTCGACGACGTCCTCTCCGTCAGGCGGAGGATAATAAACGACCCTGAGTGGTTCGAACGCTTTGGCAAAGACCCCGAGAATATAAAGCTCACTACTCTCGTCATGTGGCGTGAGGATGCCATAAACCACGTGAAGACCCTCGTCCGCGAGCTTAAGAAGGAAGGCCTTGAAGTCCGCTACGTCCTCCAGTTCGGCATAAGACACCCACATGAAGTCTTCCTTAATCTGATTTTCAGGGAGAATGAGAAGCCCCTCGTCTATCTCAGCTACCCGATGACCGGCCACGAGGAGGAGTACTACCATCGCGTCAGGGACTTCTACGAGAAGCTGAGCAAGCACTTTACGGTTCTCGATCCCGGTGCTCTGGACGACTGGTGGGTCGTTGCCGAGTATGATAACCAAGTGAACAAAGACCCCTCAATTAAGAGGATCAAAATCAAGCACCTGCTCGACGGCGACACTGTTGAGGAGCTCGATAGGACTGACATAGAGCAGGCCACCGACATACTAAGGCGCCAGCTCGTGGAGAGAGACTTCAATTTAGTTGATGTCAGCAAAGCCATAGCCGTATATCAGTATGCAGAGGGAGTCTCAGCTGGGGTTATCAGTGAAATGGCAGAGGCATACAGGACTCTGGCTGCAATATACCTTTACTACCCGTTCGAGAGGAGACCAAGCCCCTTCATGGAGTTCTACGGCATGCAAAATCCATCTAGAAGAACTATGTTCAAGGGCGAGGACGAGATGATAAAGGCCATGGTGGAAGAGAAGGACTACTGGGCGAAAGCGTGATGGGCATGGGAAAAGAGGGTGAATTCGAGCTCGTCAGCTTTCGCACCTTTTCCACGAATTTTTGAAGGTGCTCTACTACGTCAAGGGCATTCTCCTGGGCCTCTTCGGGGTGATAACTCTCTTTGGATTCCTACTGGCCAGGTGGGAGGGCCTAACGTACGCCAACGGAGTTTACTTCGCGTTCATTTCAGCGTTTACCGTCGGCTACGGGGACATAGTTCCCCACACTCCTGGGGGCAAGGTTCTCTGTGCCTTCGTGCTTCCAATCCTAGGCATGATACTGACAGGCATAATGATCGCCGCGGCTATGAAGGTCATAGAGAGGCTCTATACGGAGAGAATCGGGAAGTTCTGAAATAACAAATTACACACCACCCCCAAGAGCCTCTTTTAGTTGTTTGTACTTTTCATGGCCATTTTTGTCAAAGTCGCATGGTAGAACTTCATCCCAGCCAACGTTACCAAAGAGGGGCTTTTCATTGGTGGCGAACAGGAAGTATCTGTTTACATGGTACAGGAACGATGCGTAATTGTTTGAAAACCTCGCCAGACTCTTGTGGCGCTTTCCAAGGATTAAGGTGTGGAAGAACTGATTACGAGCACAAAAAACATCACAAATTCAAGGACATAAATTATTACCCCGTATATTATTGCCAGAGGTATTCTCAGCAGGGCCTCTATCCTCTCCCCCATTTACATCCCCCTGTCCAATTTGTTTACATATCAAGGTTGTAAAACAGGAAGACTTTAAAAAGTTTTCCCCGTGAGAGTTTTATTGATAGACATTGGGAGAAAAGACATAGGAACAAAGTGAAAGGAGGCAAGAAATCACTTCTTGACCCATCCGCGGTCCTTCATGGCCTGGTAGACCCTGCTGACCGCGACGACGTAGGCAGCGTCACGCATGTTGATGTTCTTCTCCTTGTGGGTGTTGTAGACGTCCCAGAAGGCCTTAGTCATCTTCTTGTCGAGCTTGGCCCTGGTCTCCTCGACGGTCCAGTAGTCGCCGGTTATGTTCTGAACCCACTCGAAGTAGCTGACGGTAACACCACCGGCGTTACAGAGGAAGTCCGGTATGATGAGGATGCCCTTCTCGTAGAGGATCTCGTCGGCCTCCGGGGTGGTCGGACCGTTGGCGAGCTCGGCAACGATCTTGGCCTTGATGTTGTCGGCGTTCTTCTTGGTGATGACCTCCTCGATGGCGCTCGGGGCGAGGACGTCGACCTCGAGCTCGAGGAGCTCATCATTGGTGATGTTCTGGGCGCCTGGGAAGTCCTTAACGCTGCCGTTCTTCTTCTTCCACTCGAGAACCTCATCGGCGTTGAGGCCGTCCGGGTTGTAGATGCCGCCCTTGCTGTCGCTGACGGCGATGACCTTCATGCCGTACTCCTCGCTCATGATCTTGGCCATGTAGTAACCGGCGTTACCGTAACCCTGGATGGCGATAGTCTTGCCCTTAAGGGTGTCCCAGCCAAGGGCCTTGGCGGCCTCACGGACGGTGAAGGCAGCACCCCTGGCGGTGGCATCCATCCTAGCGACGATACCGCCGACGCTCGGCGGCTTGCCAGTGATGATACCGAAGGCCGGGGTCTTCCTCCTGCTGATGGCCTCATACTCGTCCATCATCCAGGCCATGATCTGCGGGTTGGTGTAAACGTCAGGAGCGGGAACATCGGTGTACGGGCTAATGATGTCGTAGATAGCCCTTATGTAGCCCCTAGCGAGCCTCTCCTTCTCCCTGTCGGAGAGCTCCTTCGGGTTGCAGATGATGCCACCCTTACCTCCACCGTAGGGGAGGTCCATAACGGCGGTCTTCCAAGTCATCCAAGCGGCTAAGGCTTTAACTGTGCTTAATGTTTCCTCAGGGTGCCATCTAATTCCACCCTTTGTTGGACCGCGAGCCCAGTTGTGTTGGACTCTAAAACCAGTAAAGAGTTTTACAGAACCATCGTCCATCTCAACTGGAATTGTTACTTCAAGAATTCTTTGTGGTCTCTTAAGGAACTCGAGGGCCTCTTCGCTTATGTCCATATACTGGGCAGCCCTCTCGAGCTGCTGAACTGCAATCTCAAACGGGTCTATCTCGACCATCTTTTACCACCTCGGGTTTCGGTAATTTGCGATAGGCTCTTAGGCATTTGCATATATAAACTTTTCGCTAAAGGAGGCAGGAGAACGGTTAATTTTAAACAAAAAGTTATATCTGGAAATTTTCGGCCAAAAGAAAAAACCTGCCGAAATTTTAGGGCAAAAACAAGGCTGTACATCCAAGATTTTTTATACATTAACGAACATTAAGGGACACGCTTGAATAAGAACGAATGAAATAAAATTGAAACGGGACGCCCTCAGCGAGAAGTCGGTCATCATCCCATCAGCTCACTCTCTGTTCCAGTCATCGGGCATTCGTTTGTCATATTCCTTACATATATTAACCCTTCGCAAGTGCCTATTGGGAGCCAGCCGGATGTTGTCACCCCTTATTAACATATAGGCATGACATTGTCATAACGACTATTTTCTAATTACGAAAGACTAACGTACTAAAAAAATGATAAGAATTAAATTTCAACCATTTTGTGGTCTAGTAAATCGTCTTTTGTCGAAAAGAGGCATCAGAAAGCTTTTTATAGAATGCAATACCCTATACATAATGCCCCGTTATAGTACACGGGGTTTCGTTGCCCACACATTTAAGAACGGGGGTGAATAGTGTGGAACAAAGGGATCAATGGGCGACTAAGATTGGTTTAATTTTAGCCATGGCCGGAAATGCAATAGGTCTTGGAAACTTCTGGAGGTTCCCATACCAGCTCGCTAGCAACGGTGGCGGCGCATTCATGATACCGTACTTCATAGCGTTGGTGTTCCTGGGAATCCCTGTGATGTGGATTGAGTGGACCACCGGTCGCTACGGTGGTAAATACGGACACGGTACAATCGGACCAATGTTCTACCTCATGGCCAGGGAGAGCCTCAAGCCAAGGACAGCCATGATCTTCGGTATCATCGGTGGAATGCTGGCCTTCTCGGTCGCTTCCCTGCTCAGCTCATACTACTATCAGGTCATAGGCTGGTCCGCGGCTTACACCTACTACAGCCTTACCGGAGCATACTTCGGCAAGGACACCGTCCAGTTCTTCCTGGACTATGTCGCCAACACCAAGGCAGTGATATTCTTCTGGGGACTGACGATGCTCTTCCTTGGAATAGCAGTTGGACAGGGAGTTAGCAAAGGTATCGAGCGCTGGGTTAAGGTCATGATGCCCCTCCTGTACGTGTTCGCTATACTCCTGGTTCTCAGGGCACTGACCCTTGGCTCACCCGTAAAGCCAGAGTGGAGCGCCATTAAGGGTCTCGAGTACATCTGGAAGCCTGACTTTCAGACACTCAGCCAGAACTTCTTCAAGATAAGCCTGGCAGCGGCGGGACAGATATTCTTCACACTGTCCCTCGGTATGGGTATCATACACAACTACGCAAGCTACCTCGGTCCTGAGGACGACGTTGCCCTCTCAGGTCTCGCCACAGTTTCACTCAACGAGTTCGCAGAGGTCATCCTCGGTGGTTCTCTCGCCATCCCGATAGCCTTCGCCTACCTCGGTCCAGAGCAGGCCGTCAAGGGTGGTGTCGGTCTCGCATACATGGCCCTTCCGAACGTCTTCGCCAACATGCCGGCAGGTCAGATATTCGGTGCAATGTGGTTCCTCCTGCTCTGGTTCGCGGGATTCACTTCAGCTATAGCCACCTACAACTACCTCGTCGCCATGCTCGAGGAGGACATTCACATCGATAGGAAGGTTGGCACCTGGCTAGTGTTCATATTCCTGTTCCTGCTTGGACTGCCGGTTGCCCTTGACAGCACCCTAGCGTACCTCAGCGAGCTCGACATGTGGGTTGGTTCCTACTTCCTCGTGCTGCTTGGTCTCTTCGACATCATAGTCGCAGTTTGGCTCTTCAAGCCCGACAACTTCTGGGAGGAGCTCCACAAGGGTGCTTACATTAACGTTCCAGAGTGGTACAGGCCAATAATGACCATAATAGCGCCGCTGTTCATGCTGTTCCTCCTCGGTGGCAACACCTGGGACTACATAAGGAACGGAGCCTTCTCAGTATCGGAGTACTATGTCACCCAGATACTTGGATACGACTACACCCCAGAAATCATCAGCCTCATCACCAGGGCCAGGATAGTTATCATCATAATCCTCGTCATCGGTGCTATCGAGGCTTACATGGCCATCAAGAAGAAGTACGGCGAAGAGCTCGCAAAGAACGAGGTGCTCATAAAGCTCTGAGGTGATGAAGATGGACACGGGTGCTCTGGCATTCCTGGTATTTGCGTGGGGTTCAATATTTATCCTGATGTACTGGAGCATTACAAAGCTCCTTCGTGCCGAGAAGGAGCAAAAGGCTTAAAGCCCCCTTTTATTTTATCTTTTGGAGGTGCTTCTATGAAAAGCCAAGAGATTCTGCGAGATGTAGCGCAGACCATTGAAAATATTGAGAAAAAAATTAACTCCCTCACCAAGCTCTCAGATAAGAATAAGCAGAAAGCCCTAAAGCTCCTCGAAGAGGCGAGGAGGAACTTCATGGAACTGTCGGAGAACGTTGCCGTGGACAATCAGGAGCTTGCCAACTTTTTCCTCAAGAGGGCTGTCAAAATCAAGAACAACACCAACGACAGATACCTCGAAAAGATGGGAGAAAAGGAATATATGAAGGACATTGCGGCCCTCAACAAGTACTCAAAGGCTGCTCCCTACGACTTCGCTGGGGAAGTTAAGGTTCTCCACAGAGCCTACCGGGCGTTCTTGTTTGGGATGATCCCGTTCTACATCGTCTCGGGAATCTTCGGCCCGGTTTATGCCGTGACAGCCCTTATACTGATAATCCCGACGCTCTTAGCAATGCTTAGTATGAGGAAGAGGGGAAGCCTTGGCCTCATGCTGGCCTTCGCGGTCATGCCCATACCCATGGTTATGGGGGCGTTTTCGATAAGGTATGGAATATACGCACTGACTAACCAGGAAGAGCTCATGAGGATAGCTCAAGAGCTCGGCAAGAGCCTCGCCTTCGCTCAGGCTATAGCAGCCATAATATTGCTCTCGGGAGCGGCCAGCTTGATTCTGCTCGGCTACGCGAGCTATGCCCTCTACAAGCACAGGCATGCGTTCCTTTAATATAGGGCCTCGCTGCCCCTCTCCCCCGTTCTTATCCTGATGGCATCGTGAACGGGCAGAACGAATATCTTCCCGTCCCCGGGAATGCCCCGCCTGGCGTTTCTAGCGATAATCTCTATGACCCGCTCAACGTCCTCGTCCTTCACTACGAGCTCGATCTTCACCTTGGGCAGAAGATCATAGGGAGGAACCCCACCCTGAACACCCCTACCCTGGACGGGGTAGACCGTCATCGGGATAATACCAGCACTCTTCAGGGCCTTCTTGACGTTCTCAAAATCCTCATTCCGAATAATTGCTTCGATCTTTTTCATGGTTACCACAACAATATTTTGGAGAAACTCCCAAAAAGCCTTTCGGAAGAGCAAAGAAAAAGAGCAAAAAGCTGGCTTCACTCAATCTGATCCACGAACTTCTTCAGGCGCTTGATGGAGATGCTGATTTTCCTTGCCAGCTCCGCGAGGCCATCCCTCCTCAAGCCCTCTATCGAGTGAACTCCAGCCTTCTTCAACTTGGCCAAGCTTTTGGCCAATATCCCTTATCTTAAGCAGTTACTTTCGGGCTTTTTGAGAGTTTTCTTGCTCTCTTGCTGATCCGCTTCGTCTTTTGAGGGGCAACTCTCGCCTCTTTCGCCATCAGGGAAGAGTCAGCACCCCTTTCCTCGATAACACTGCGGCTCTCCGCCCTTCTCGTGGGCTTCTGGACAAGGGCTTTGGCAACCTCCCTCGCATAGGTCCTTTACTCTTCCATCTTGACGAGTTCTTCGGGTTTTTCTTCCTTCTTCTCAGGCGGAACCTCAGGCGGCTCGACGTATTCCGGGACCTCAGGAGGATTCCTGCTCACGTAGTGAGCAATGATGATGGGTCTGAATGGATTGTCGCGCTCTTCGAGCTCCTCGAGAAGCTTGAAGTTAAACTGCCCAGTCTTCATGTACATTTCAAGCTCATTGGCCAGCCTGTGGAAGTCACTTGCGTGGAGGAGAACCCTCCTCCTACCGTACTCCTTTGCCTGACCCGTCGTGATGAGAAACTGCCAGTCACTCGCCTCCAAGATGAGGAGTTCCCTTGCGAGCTGCTCCAGAATTCTGTCAGCGAGCCGGTCTTTACCGTAATATTTAGTCGCCAGCGCCACCATCCTGTCCTCCGCTGAATACACGTACTCCCAGGTCCATTCCGTCTCCTCGTTCCACCATGTCGAGTGGTCCGCATTCTTGCCCCAGGAACCCTCGGGGAGTTCTATCTCGTGCCTCTCGCCGGAGTAGCTATCAAGAAACTCCGAAAGCGTCGTCGTCCTTATCTCGCACTCTGCTATGAGCTCAAGAACCCTTCCAAGCCATTTAACCCCCTCAAACCACCAGTGGCCGAAGAGCTCAGTGTCATACGGCGAGACGATTATCCCCTTCTCGCCGAACTTCTCCTCATGCTCCGCCAGGAGGCGCTCAATCAGCGAGACAAAGTCTCTCGCATGTTCCTCAACGCGCTCCATAGCTTTGTCAGGGTCGTAGAACTCCTTATCACCGAGGTCGACGTCCTTGCCCGTTACCCGCCAGTATTGGCCGCCACTCTCCTCGGCCTTCTTGTGGAACTCCCTGTACCAGAAGTCACCGGGGTAGCCGAAGTGGGCACTCCAGACCTGGTGGCCAGCCTCACGGTTTCTGGCGAAGATCGCAATGTTGCTTCCCTTAATCCAGTAAGGCCTGAGTGTGCTCTTCTCCGTCTCGGCCAGAGGTACCTCACCGTACTCCTTCGTTACAGGCCCCTCATCAATTAGGTTGCTCTCCACGAAGAAGTATTCCAGACCAAACTCCTCGAGAAACTTCTCGATTCCCTGTCTCCGCACCTTCCTCCCGCCCGGCAGTGGCCATTCTCCCCCGGACCTGTAGGCGCATTCGGGCAACCATATCCCCCTAGGCTTCCTGCCGAAGTGCTTCTCATAGGTTAGAATGCCGTTGGCGAGCTGAGAACGTATGGCCTCGTCCCTGCCAAGCAGGGGCAGGTAACCGTGGGTCGCTGCTGAAGTTATCACCTCGATGTAGCCCTCCTCCTGAAGCTCGCGGAGCTTTCCTATGATGTCGCCATTGATAGCTTTCCAGTAGTCATGGACTTTTCTGAAGTGGTCGAGCATGAAGCTTACAGCTTTCTCGTCGTACTTTCCACTCCTCAAGTCTTCCTCCGTTGCTTTCAGTTTGCGTGCCATGTACTCCTCAAAGCCACGCTTGATATAGTCGTCGGCCAGCTGCTCGGCGAGAACCGGCGTGACGTTTATGACCAGCCTGAATCTCATGCCTTCAGCTCTCAGCCTCTCAAGCTCCATAAGCAGGGGCAGGTAGGTCTCGCTCATAGCCTCGTAGAGCCACTCCTCACCGAACGGCCATTTTCCATGCTTCCTCACGTAGGGGAGGTGGGTGTGGAGAACAAAGGTTAGGTATCCTTTCACTATATATCACCTAGAGTGTTATGTACGTTCAACTATTTAACCTTAACCTTTGATTTTTCGTTCGGGAGATGAAATCAGCCAGCAACCCTTTAAACTTCTCTGAGAAATCTCAACGGGTGAGAGAATGAAGGAGGAGATGAGCAGCGTTGACATACGCTATGTCGTGAGAGAGCTTCAATCGTTGGTCGGCTCTCGCGTTGATAAGATATACCACGACGGCGACGAGATAAGAATAAAGCTCCGCACAAAGGAGGGCAGGCAGGACTTCATTCTTCAGGCCGGGAAGCGATTCCACGTCACGACTTACGTAAAGGAAGCCCCCAAAATGCCGTCAAGCTTCACGATGCTTTTGAGGAAGCACCTCAGCGGCGGCTTCATCGATGCCATAGAGCAGCACGACTTCGATAGGATTGTGAAGATACGGGTTGGCGATTACACGCTCATAGGCGAGCTCTTCAGGAGGGGAAACATCATACTCGTTGACGGAGAGAACAGGATTGTCGCCGCTTTACGCTATGAAGAGTTCAAGGACAGGGCGATAAAGCCGAAGGCTGAGTACAAGTTCCCGCCAGCAAGGGAGAACCCGCTCGATGTTGAATGGGAGCGCTTTAAGGAGTTAATCCTGGAGGAAGAAGTTGAGGTCGTCAGGGCATTGGCTAGAAAGCTCAACATGGGCGGCCTATACGCGGAGGAAATTCTTCTTCGGGCAGAGATGGACAAGAAGAAAAAAGCGAGCGAGCTGAGCGAGGAGGAGCTCAAGCTGATTTTCGACACTATGAAGGCCCTCTTCACCGAGGATCCGAAGCCGAACATCGTCTACAAGGACGGTAACATGCACGATGTAGTGCCGGTAGAGTTGAGGATTTATGAAAACTTCGGAAAGCGCTACTTCAGCACCTTCAGCGAGGCCCTGGATGAATACTTCGGGAAGATAACCCTCGAGAAGGCAAAGATTGAACAGACAAAGAAGCTCGAGGCCAAGAAGAGGCAGCTCCTTATGACGCTTAAGAAGCAGGAGGAGCTGCTGAAGGGCTTCGAGGAGCAGGCGAAGGCCAACCAGGAGATAGGCGACTTGATATACGCCAACTTCACGATGGTCGAAAGGCTTCTGGATGAGTTCAGGAAGGCAACTGAAAAGCTCGGCTGGGAGGAGTTCAAGAAGAGAATAGATGAAGGCAAGAAGGCAGGGAACAAGGCGGCGCTTATGGTAAAGTCCGTTGACCCTAAGGAGAAGGCCGTGACGATAGAGCTCGAGGGGAAGAAGGTCAGGCTCTACCTCAACAAGAGCATAGGTGAAAACGCGGAGCTCTACTACGAGAAGGCCAAGAAGGCCAAGCACAAGCTTGAGGGGGCACTTAAGGCCTACAAGGATACCAAGAGAAAGCTGGATGAAATCGAGAAGCTCATAGAAGAGGAAATGAAAAAGGAGCTTGCGGTAAAGAGAATAGAGCGCAGAAAGAAGAAGTGGTTCGAGAAGTTCCGCTGGTTCGTGTCGAGTGAGGGCTTCCTCGTTCTGGCAGGAAAGGACGCGAGTACCAACGAGAATCTGATAAAGAAACACATGGACGAGAACGATCTCTACTGCCACGCGGACGTTTACGGAGCGCCGCACGTCGTTATAAAAGATGGTCAGAAGGCTGGAGAGAAGACTATCTTCGAGGCCTGTCAGTTCGCCGTTTCGATGAGCAAAGCCTGGAGCCAGGGGCTCTACAGCGCCGATGCATACTGGGCGTATCCAAACCAGGTGACAAAGCAGGCGCCGAGCGGAGAGTATCTCGGCAAAGGTGCATTCATGGTCTACGGAAAGAGGAACTGGCTCCGCGGTCTACCGCTTAAGCTGGCCGTTGGTGTCATCGAGCACGAGGGCGAAAATTACGTTGTCTGTGCGCCGGTGGAGGCAATAAAAGTCCACACGGATAAGTACATCATCATAAGACCAGGTTCACTGAAGAAGAGTGAACTCGTGAAGAAGATCAGGCGCATCCTCGAGAAGTGGGGCTACAAAGTTAGGGAAGAGGACATCATGGCTACCCTGCCTCCCGGGAACGGCGATATAGTCGAGGTCATCGGCTAGAGGCTCTTCCCCCCACCAGCGACAAAGCCGACGACGAAGCTCAGTAGCGCTATTACGTATCCCTCAGCGAGCGTTCCAAAGAAGTCCTGCCCGTATATGTGCCACGCGGTGAGGGTAAACACAAGCATTCCAACCATTCCAATGCCCGGCCCAAGCCTGCCGCCGAGAAGCCCGAAGAGTATCCCGACGAGTATCATGAATATACCCGCGAAGAACGTTATGAAGAGAAAGATAGTGCCCGTAGTGTTAGGGTTGAGCCACCAGAATGCACCCTCAAAGCCACTGGAACTTGCCAAAACCTCACGGAGGATGCCAAGGAACGTTATTTGCCCACCCCAAGGCAGCCGGAACCATGGGAGAACAAAGGAGAGGGCAACGACGAGTGAGGACAGAAAACCGAGTATCCTCATACCCATCCCCTCCAGGATTCAATCACACCAGTTCCCTCCCCGTGGTCGTCATCACAAGCTTTCCGTGCTTGACGCCCTTCAGGCTTATGAGCCTCTCGGCGATCTCCTTTATCCTTCCCGCCTTACCCTTAACGACCACAACCTCGAGGCAGTTGTGCTCATCCATGTGAACGTGAAGGCTCGAAACAATTTCATCGACGTAGTCGTGCTGGAGGTCAAGAAGCTCTTTAACCACGTCTGCTTCGTCGTGGTTATATACGATGGTTATTGTACCTGCAACTTCCTTGTCCCCCTCCTCCCACTCGTGCCTGACTATAAAGTCCCTCATTAAATCCCTAATCGCCTCACTCCTGTTAACGTAGCCTTTCTCCTCTATGATTCTGTCAAACTTCTCGAGCAACTCGTCCGGAACAGAGACACCAAAGCGCGTGATCTTCATAACACCACCGTGATATTTTTGAAGTTCATCGTTAAAAACGTGACGCGAAACCCTTTTATCTCCAAATGATAATGGAAAGCCATGCCGATGGAGGAGCTTTACGCAATAGCGCAGAGAGAGCTTGCGAAGGACCTTGTGTTCGAGATAGAGGGCGAGCCTGTTACGCTCTCAATACGGGGAGTCCTGCTTGCGAGGGTCAAATCTAAGAGCTACAACTTCTCGTTCTTCGAGCTGAGCGAGAATGAGTTCGTTCTGGCTGTCCAGATGAAGGGCTTCACCGTTTACCTTGGCATAGAGGCCGACGAGGAACTGGAGGAGGAAGCCTATCCCGAGCTCGTTAGAATCCTGCTCGAACACCTCACACCGCAGATAGCGCTCCTCATAACGAAGGCAGAGAAGGATTACAGGGGCAGAGCAGACTTGCTGCTCGATGACGACATGAGCCCCGAGATGAAGGAGTTCTTCTACGGCCTGCTCGTCAAGCACAGGAAGGGTGAACTGGTCTATGAGCAGACCGAGGTTGCTTAGCCTGGAAACATGAGTTCAAGGAGAACTATCAGTGCTATCATCAACGCTAGGACGAGCATGGTTCTCTTTGTGTAGAGTCTCGCCGCTCTCCTCTCGTAGTAGCTCCTTGGCGAGACGTTGAGGATGTACAGCCCGAGCAGCGAGCCGGTTAACAGGCCAAGAACATTCTCAAGAGTTAGAATCAGCGAACCGCCGAAAACATCCCACCAGCCCATGACGAGGGATATTCCAATGACCGTCGTTGGGGGGACGAGGGCGGCAGCAATGGAAACGCCGGCCAGTATCTCGGGTATCTTGCTGACTATAGCCACGACACCCGCGTAGCCGAGTATAACGGCCAGCAGGATGTAAACGAGGCCGGAATTTCCGCGGATCGCTATCTCGTGGGTCGGCTGAGAGGGCATGGCTCCAGCCAGCTTGAGGATGAGCGTCACGATGGCGGCGGAGAGAAAGATAACTACGAGAAGCTTAAGGATGGAATAGACGGCGTCTAGGGCGTCTCTCCCCTTGCCCATGACGACGTTGAGGGAGAATCCGTAGAGGGGGCCGAGGATAGGAGAGAGGAGCATGGCAGAGATTATCATCACGATGCTGTCGTTTATCAGTCCGAAAAGGGCTATTATGGAAGCGACCGCGCCGAGGGTGAGCTGAATCGGATCAACCGTTGCCTGGTTGTTGGCGTCTTCTATGAGCTTCTCTATAGCTGCGAGGCTCCAGCGGCGCTTGAACTTCCTGAGTGATTTGAGGGAGTTGGCGTACTTGACGGACTTGCCGCTCACCTGCGACCACGTTATCGCCGAGTGCCCTTTTCTGAGGTCTATAGCCTTCATGAGCTCGTCTGCAAGGTCGTTTATGATGAAATCAGGGACAAGGGCCACGAACTTGAGGACGCGGTGATCGTTGCCCCTCACCTCTTCCACGTAGAATTGGACGTTCCACTTACCAAGAACCGCGGAAACTTGCTCTCCCTCGGTTTCATCACAGTAGATCTCAAGCCGGAGCATTAGGCATCGTATGATATTGTAAGGGGAGGTTAATAACCGTTTCCGCTACGATTGCCCTTGCCGCAATCAGTGAGGTTGGCTCCTCACGCAGAAATACACCCGTCCATGGAACGATCTTTCAAAAGGTCATCGGCCCTAATACCGAACGGAGCAATCCTATCCAAACCCGGGTGAAAAGTTTTGGCTGGCATGTATCCCAGAACATCCCTTCGCAGCCCAGAGATTGCAAAAATGTCAAAAAACCCAACATATTCTGTGGAAATAATCGTCATTTCTCCAGTCAACTTGAAGAAAAACATTTAAGGATTGCAATCCCTTGAACTCCGATGCACCATGATGGCCAGGAGTGATTGTTTTTGGCCTCTCTGAGATCCCCCTGAATGTTCGGGTTAGCCTAACAGCTCAAGGGCGGGATCGTTTTTGGCCTGACTGATAGGGGGGCTCGTTTTTGGAGGTTCTAGAGGATTAAGCTTATGCCTCCACCCAGCTGGAGCTTTCTGCTTTGGGTTAGTCCTTACGCTCTTTATTCCCTCGCCTTTGGGACTTCTTCCAAAAATCAGGAGGTGGTTTGAATGAAAGCCGTTCTGCCGGATTCCAAGATACCAAAGAGGTGGTACAACATTCTGCCTGACCTGCCGGAGCCTTTGGCGCCGCCCCTCGACCCGGAGACGGACGAGCCAATGGAGCCAGAGAAGCTGCTCCGCATCTTCGCAGCGGAGCTGGTGAAGCAGGAAATGACCATGGAACGATACATCGAGATCCCAAAGAAAGTTCGTGAGCTCTATGCTAAAATAGGCCGTCCAACGCCCCTCTTCAGGGCGACGAACCTCGAAAAGGCCCTCGGAACGCCGGCGAGGATATACTTCAAATACGAAGGGGCTACCGTAACAGGCAGCCACAAGATAAACACCGCATTGGCTCAAGCGTACTACGCCAAAAAGCAGGGAATAGAGAGGCTCGTTACCGAAACTGGAGCCGGGCAGTGGGGAACTGCCCTGTCTCTGGCAGGAGCACTCATGGGAATAAAGGTCAGGGTTTACATGGCCCGCGCAAGCTATTTCCAGAAGCCCTACAGGAAGACTATAATGCGTCTCTACGGTGCCGAAATCTACCCCAGTCCAAGCGACAGGACTGAAATCGGCAGGAAGTTTTTAGCCGAAGACCCCAACCACCCCGGCGGCCTTGGAATAGCGATAAGTGAGGCCATTGAGGACGTTCTAAGGGACGAAAAAGCGCGCTACGCCCTTGGAAGCGTGCTCAACCACGTTTTAATGCACCAGACGGTCATTGGCCTGGAAGCCAAGGAGCAGATGAAGGAGTTCGAGAAGCCAGACGCCATAATTGGCTGCGTTGGGGGAGGAAGCAACTTCGCCGGCCTGGCCTATCCCTTCGTCAAGGATAGACTAGACGGCAAAGATGACTACGAGTTCATAGCGGTTGAGCCAAGGGCGGCACCGAGCATGACGCGCGGCGTTTACACCTACGACTACGGGGACTCTGGAGGGCTAACGCCGAAGATGAAGATGCACACCCTCGGCCACACCTACTACGTCCCGCCGATACACGCTGGCGGCCTGAGGTACCACGGCCTGGCTCCAACGCTGAGTATTCTGATAAACCACGGAATAGTTAGGCCAGTAGCCTACCATCAGACGGAGGTCTTCGAGGCGGCCCGGCTCTTTGCCAGGACGGAAGGTATAGTTCCAGCACCCGAGAGCGCCCACGCGGTCAAGGCTGCAATAGACAGGGCCCTCAAGGCGAAGGAAGAGGGCAAGGAAGAAGTCATCCTGTTCAACCTCAGCGGCCACGGCCTGCTCGACCTCAAGGGCTACGAGGACTTCCTCGACGGAAAGCTTGAGGACTACGAGCCAGAAGAGCTTCCAGCTTTGAAGGGGGAGGCTTAGCTTTTCCTCCCCAAAATCATCCTTGGATAGAAGTTCAAGCTTGCCTTGGCCTGGGGAATCTCCATGCCAAGCGCTATTCCGAGGCTCATTAAGTCCCTCGGCCCGCGGACTTCCCATCTGCTCTCGGCTGAACTCGTGAGGAAGCGCGGGACGTCGTACTTGTTCACCAGCTGCCAGACCTTCATCATGAAGCGCAGAGTATGGGCCCTCTCGTAGGGGGAAGCGCTGAGAAGGGGTGATATGGAAAAGCCTATGGCAACGTCCCTTTTGGCCGCTATCTTGGCCAGAACGTGGTCGAAGCCAGGGTCTTTCCTTCCGAGCCACGGGCTTATAAGGGCATCGACGCCGGCCTCTAGGGCGAAGCGGTTGACCCTCATGTCGCCGCCCTGGACGTAGAGGAGAACCTTGAGGTTGCGGTTCTTCACTTCCCTTATTAGGCTCGGCTTTTTCGTGACGATAAGGAGGGCAACCTTTCCGTACCTCTCTTTCAGCTCCTTGATTTCTGCCTTCAGGGCGTCGAAGTCGGGGCTCTTTTCCAGGACGAGCCTTTTGGTGAAAACTACCTCGTCAAACCACCCACTGGCCAGCTCGTAGGCATCCTCACTCCTTACGTCCATCTCAACCCAGTGCTCGCGGGAGAAGGAAACTTCCTCAGACTCGAGGGTCATTCCTCCAGCCACTCCCTGACGGCTTTCACCACCGCATCCTTCCTCATTGGGAAGGCCTTGATCTTTATCCTGACCTGGATGACGTCTTCTCCTTCATCAACCTCCGCCTCGCCGAGGTAGGCCTTCTGCTTGTTAAAGCGGACGTAGAGCGTTCCTTCCTCATCGATCTTCTCATCGAGGTGGTCAAGTACGTAGGTCTTATCCCACTCACTCAGGAGTTCCTTAAAGTAGTCAATGAACTTTCTAACTGCCTTGCTCCGCTTTATCTCGACGTTCACGACTTTAATAGGGTTGCCGAAGAAGCCTCGCGTTTCCACTATGTCAAAGAGAACGTCATCGTCGTCTATCTCCTCCGGGATGAAGGTGCCTATAGCCTCAAGAACCTTGTCTTCATCTTCAGTTGCATGGATGAAGGTGGTCAGCCTGACGTGATGTGCCTTTATCTTCGCCATTTTTCTCACCGGATTTGATTCGACACGGCGCTTTAAAAGGTAACCCACGCAATTATTGGGTAAAATTTATAAGACTACCCACTAAATCAATATTGGTGGGAAAATGCTCGCAAAAGTGGACTCAAAGGGGAGACTATACCTCCCCAAAAGCATTAGGAAGGGTATATCTAGAGAGGTGTATCTCGTTGACCTCAACGGCGAGATACTAATCGTCCCAAAACCGGAGGACCCTTTGATGGAGCTTGAAGAGCTTGGAAAACTCCTGCCAGACAAGTCCATCGAGGAGCTAAAGAAGGAGATACTAGAAGAGGCCCTGAGGGAGCTGGAATGATATACGCGGACACCGACTTTTTCCTCGCCCTGCTAAAGCCAAACGACTGGCTCAAGAAAAATGCCCTCAAGATTTACAGCGACCACAAGGGCAACATAACAACTTCGGAGGTGACATTCATCGAGCTGATGCTTCTGGCAAAGCGCTACAACCTTGACCCGGTGAGACTCACCGCTGCCGTCATGGCCATATGCAACATAGATGATGGAGAGCCTCTAAAGGCAGCATTTTACATAAAAGAGCATGGATTAAACGTTTTTGACGCTTTCCAGGCAGCTCACTGCAGAGGGACGATAATCAGCTCTGACAAAGCTTTTGACAAAATTGGAATCAAAAGGATAAAGTTAGAGAATCCAGAAGAAGAATAAGGGCAAAATCTAACGGAACCAACGCCCCATAAAATCATCACGCCCAAACTTGTATCCTAGAACTCCCCCAGTGAGAATCCCAAGAACCAGACCGAGAAGGATCAAGTCGAGGTTCATAGAACCCGTCTCGGCAGTGGTTTTGTATGAGAGCATCAAACTGGAGTCTTCCCCATAGCAATCACAGAGGTTGTACTGACTGGTAATCTTCGGAAACACTTCCCCGTTATCGACGTTCACCATTAGAGTTGGGATTGCATCAAGAACACCGTGAAAAACGAAGACGTAGCCAGTTGCCTCTTCTGACTTGAAAACGGGGATAAATTCATCGTTCTTGACGATTCCAGCGTAGATAGACCCGTTTGCCTTGAAATAGTAAAGCTCGGGGAAGAAAATGACTAGGGTACTGTCGGACAGCTGCGCGGCTAAGAGCGAATCCACGAAAGCCGAGGCATTAATGATGGACAGGTACTTCTCAAAGGACTTCAAAGGCACCCTCACTACGAAACCCCTTCCGAAGGCCTCAGAATAGGAAGAAAAGACCACCGTGTCGTTTTCCAACCTTGAGGGACCAAAAATCCCAGGAGATGGAGAAGGAATAGCCCAAGTAGGCTCTATGCATCCGTTTTTAATTCTGTAAACCGTTATGGCGGTGTAGGTTGAATTGTAAGGGTAAACCCGCGAGAATGGCTTTCCATCTATCCTAAGGAGCGGGTAGCCACCCTGTAGAAGGAGATACCAAGAACCATTGGAGTAAAAAACCCTGTGAAACTCCGATGAGAGGTCTCCACGCCATACTACGTAGGAACTCCCATTGGATACGTAGAACATGAAAGATTCCCTCGGGAGTCTGTCCTCAGTGAGATTGATGACCCTTAAGTCATCGCCTAGATTGTAAACGCCGTATGTGGAGAGCTCAACGAAAAAGTCGTCATCTCCGGGAACAACTTCGGTGGTTATTTTTACGTCCGGATATGCTGCAGAAACCTGTGACGCTATTAAGAAAAGTGTAAAGACAAAAAAGCTAATAAAAACCCTAAAATACATACCTCTTACCCCTGTCATTGCAATACTCCTCCATTTTTTGTATATTCTGAAGATTGGTGTCATAATAGTAAGCCCTGTGCGGGTAATCCTTGGTATAACTCACATAGGCACATGCTCTTTCTCTATACTCCACAGCAGTTCCTGGATCGGGTGATCTAACTCTGCCATCACATTCCATTTCCATGAAGATGTTGCTCAGATTGTTCTCCTCTTTAAGTTCCTCAATCTGATTATACACAACGTTGAAATCCTGCAGTGTTCTAGTTGTTCCCTGATAGTAATTAGGCTGAATAAACACGTACGTAAAGTATTTCGCCAGAAGCCCAATATCCGTTTTTGTAATATCACTAATATGATCAGGATATGAATAATGAAAATACGGTATCCAAATGAATTGCTGACCCTTGTTTCGTATATACGCTGAGATTTCTTGAATATCTTCTTCATAAACAATCCCATCACTAACCTGCCAAGGATATTCAAGATACCAATAGAAGCCCACTTGGTAGCCGCTCGTGTTGTTGTATACTCCATCGACCCACCCCTTCCAATATTGAATTCCTCTAACTCCTCGGGTTCTACTCTCGTCAATAAGAACTGGAATCACAACTAGATAGTCAATTCCCCTCAATATTGGATCTACCCATCTTCCAAGAGATGCCCCATCTTGATATCCATCATTGTAAGAATACCCACTAAACGGAATATTCCCATAGAGTAAGTTCCCATTTTCATCTTTTGCAGAAGAGTGTAATGCTACTGCATAGGTGAATCCTCTGTCTTCCAACTGAGATGGTGTTCCTGCAGAGGGAAATGTTCCGTAACTTCCATCTTGTGCTTTAAAATACCACAATCCATATGTTGCCATTATATCACCTCAATCTATAGTTCTTAATTGTAACTATTTAAACTTTTTGACTTTTTACACTGTTATTAGTATTAATGGAATTTTATCTTGTTATTCTGGTTTAGTTTGACCGTATAAAATCCCACAAATAATACACATCTCAAAGATGCCTAACACATTAATTCGCAATCAAAGATCGGACAATATATAAAACCCAAACAGAAAGAGGACGGGGAGAAAACTTCACTTGGTCTTGCCCTTGTTGGCCCTCACACTGGGCCTGACCTTCTCGGCGCCCTTGCCCTTGTTCCTCAGGCCGCGGCTCTTCCTGCCGGCACTGGTGAGGCCGCGGAAGACCCTGCCCTTGTGGGCCTTGCCTGCTATCCAGGCAATCTTCGGGTCGCTCTTTATGACCGGGTGGTGCGGGTCGACCATGATGACCTCGAACCACTTGTACATTCCATCTTCGCCGACCCAGTAGCTGTTGAGAACCTCAAGGTTCGGGAACTTGCGAGCGGCCTTCTCCTCGGCAATCCACTGGAGGCTCTTCTTCGGGCTGTACTTAACCATACCCATCTTGGAGGGCTTCCTACCACCCTTCCACCTGGGCCTCTTCCTTCCGCCGCGCCTGACGCGAACGCGAACAATGACGTAGCCCTGCTTGGCCTGGTAGCCGAGGCTCCTGGCCCTGTCGAGTCTGGTCGGCCTCTCAACGCGAACGACGACCGGCTCGCGGCGCCACTTTATCATCCTCTTTTTGAGAAGCTGCCCAACGTAGCTCTTCTTCGGGCTCTTCCAGGCTTCCCTAATGTACTTGTACATTCCCATCTTGCTCCCTCCTTCCTCGTTTGTGGTTCTCCCTTACGGGAACATCCCGCGGGTTTGCCCCGCCTAGTCGGGCGAAGTTCGAGATTAGGTTTTTAAAAGTTGCGGAGTAGTCGGAGCGGTGAAAACCATGCGCCTCAACAGGCTCGCTTCTCTGCTCAAGGAAAAAGCCTTTGACGGAGCGCTGATAAGCCCGGGGACGAACCTCTACTACCTAACGAGCTTCCACATCCACGAAGCGGGAGAGAGACTGACGATTCTGGTCATCAATTCTGACGGGGAGTACCACCTTTTAGCGCCAAGCCTCTACGAGAACGTCATCATGGATTTCCCTGTTACCTTCTGGCGTGATGGAGAGAATCCCTACGGGAAGCTCGCCGAAATCCTAAAGGAACTCGACCTGTCATCTGGCAGAATCCTGGTGGAGAACACGATGAGGGCAGACTGGCTGATAGGTATTCTCAAGCTTGGAAGCTTCGAGTTCCATCCGTTAAGCATTCTGATGCGCGAGCTTAGAATGAGAAAAGACGCTGAGGAAATTAGGCTCATGGAGAAGGCGGCAAAGATCGTCGATGAGGTCTTCGAGGAGATAATCGGCATGGACTTAATCGGAATGCGTGAGAAAGACCTCTCCCTGAAGATTGAGCTCCTCATAAGGGAGCGCTCCGATGGAGTCTCCTTCGAGCCAATAGTTGCCAGCGGTGAGAATGGGGCAAATCCCCACCACGCGCCCGACGAGAGGAAACTGAGGGAGGGAGACCTCGTTATCCTCGACTACGGCGCCAGGTGGGAGGGCTATTGCTCCGACATAACGAGGACTATCGCGTTAGGAAAGCCAGACGAGAAGCTCCTGGAGATTTATGAGGTCGTCAAGAACGCCCAGGAGAGCGCCTTCCAGACTGTCCGCGAGGGCATAAAGGCGAAGGAGGTTGACAAAGCGGCAAGGGACTACATAGCCAAGGCGGGCTACGGCGAGTACTTTACTCACAGAACCGGCCACGGTCTGGGCTTGGATGTCCATGAGGAGCCCTACATAGGGCCAGATGGAGAGGTAACCCTAGAAAACGGCATGACCTTCACGATAGAGCCGGGCATCTACGTGCCGGGCCTGGGGGGAGTTAGAATAGAGGACGATGTGGTCGTTGAGGGCGGAAAGGGAAGAAGGTTGACGAAGGCACCGAGGGAGCTGATCACGATTGGGTAGGATTGCAGCATGCCACACGGCCCAGTGGGGATAAGGAAGAATGAAAAGAAATGCAGCCACCCTTGCCATTATCTCTTTCTTCTTCTCACAAGTGGAACCGTGATGAAAAAGAGCATGAAAGCTGGCCCGCAGATGCCGCTGTCTGTGGTGTCTGTCGTCTGGGTCTCGGTGGTACCTATTGTGCTTGTTGTAGTAGTTTGGGTTTCCGGCGGTTTTTCAACATTTAATGTGAAAGTCTTCTCGTCTCCTTGAATCCACTTGCCATTATCCAAGTAAAAAACCCGGATCTTGTAGGTGTACTGCCCAGCATATACTGGAGCAGTGAATTTAGCGATGAGTGATAGTCCTCCAGACCCTGCATTTACGGCCTCTTCTTTACTCCAGACTTCAGAGGATTGTAGTATCCTAACAAGCACTTTTGAATCCGCGGAAAAGTTGTACTGGACTTTTATTGGAATTGAAACCTCCCCACCGGCATAAACTTGGAGCGGCGGTGAATAATCCAACACTAATGGCCGTCTGGAGAAGAAGTAAACCATTGAGTAAGATCCTACTGCAACATAATTTCCGTCTTCAGACATGGAAACACTGTAGACACCATCGCCGGTATCGTAACTCCACAGTAACTCTCCATTCCTGTTAAAGAGATATACTTTGTTGTCCCCGGAGCCTGCCACAATGTAAGAGCCACCCATGGAAAGAGAAACACTGTAAACTCCCTTACCGGTTTTGTAACTCCATAATAATTCTCCAGTCTTGTTGAGGAAGTAAACTCTATTACTATACGAACCTGCTGCAATGTAATTTCCGTCCGGAGATATAGAAACGCTGAGGATGGGATAACCAGTTGGGTATTTCCACAATAGCTCTCCATCCCTGTTGAAAAAGTAGATCCAGTGATCATAAGAGCCTACTCCAATATACGAGCCGTTGGCGGATATTGAAACACTCGAAATATAACCATTGGTTTTGTAACTCCATAACAACTCTCCATCTCGATTGAAGAAGTAAACTCTGCCATTATCTGAACCCGTTATGACATAATGTCCGTCTGAGGAGACGGAGACACTCCTAACCTGGCCTCCAGTCTCGTAGCTCCACAATAACTCTCCCTTGCTATTGAGAAAATAAACATTGTCCTTTGAGCCTGCCGCAATGTAGGAACCGTTTGCTGAAATAGAAACGCTATATACTCGACCACTGGTCTCGTAATTCCACAGCAATTCACCTTGCCGATTGAAGAAGTAAATCTTGTTATCCGCCGAGCCAACTGCAACGTAAGAGCCGTCCGCCGAAATAGAAGCGCTATGGACATAGTTGCCAATCTTGTAATCCCATAACAGTTCTCCAGCCTTGTTAATGAGGTAAACCTTCAGGAATGCCCATACTGCAGTGTAGTTTCCGTTCGCTGAAAGAACAACACCTTCCACCCACCCTCGGGGTGATGTGTTGGTATCCCACAGCAAGGTACCATTCTCACTAAAGAAATACACCTTGTCAGAGGATATTGCTACATAGTTTCCGTCTACGGAGATAGAAACACTCCAAATATAGCCTTTGGTATCGTAACTCCATAATAACTTACCCTGCCGGTCAAGAAGATAAACCTTGCTATCTAAAGGAAATATCACTGCTATATATCTTCCATCAGAAGACATCGAAAGCCGGCTATGAATTGGATAGTGCACACTGTGAACCCTCTCCCCCTTGTAACTCCACAATAACTTTCCATTGTTGTTAAAGAAGTAAATTTCATTACTGAAATCGAGACCCACTGCAACATAAGAACCATTTGCTGAAACAGAAACCCTGTAAACCCTGTCATTGGTTTTGTAATTCCACAGCAATTCACCTTGCCGATTAAAGAAGTAAACATCATCCCAAGAGCCGACTACAACGTAGTTTCCATTCGCCGATAGGGAAACACTGTACGCTTCACTACGAGTTTCGTGACTCCATAACAGTTCTCCATTCCGATTGAAAAAGTAAACTTTGCCATGGTAATTTCCTGTCTCGTTTTTCCAACCGGAACCCGCAGCAATATAAGATCCATCACGGGACATAGAAACACTCCAAACAAAGCCCTTAGTCTCATAATCCCATAATAGTTTTCCATCCTTATTGAAAAAGTAAACCTTATCGCCAGAACCCACTACAATGTAAGAACCGTCTGAAGAGACAGAAACACTATAAACTGTGTCACCAGTCTCGTAATTCCACAGCAATTCACCTTGCCAATTAAAGAAGTAAACCACGTGATCCCCAGAGCCTACCGCAACGTAAGAGCCATTTGAAGAGACAGAAACACTGTGTATCCAGCCACCCACATTGTAACTCCACAACAACCCACCGGCCCTGTTAAAGAAGTAAATCTTGTTATCTGGTGGAGCGGAACCTGCCACAATGTAGCTCCCATCTGCCGAAGTAGAAACTGCTGTAAAATGACCATCAACGTCATGGCTCCACAGAGGTTCTTTTTCTATCACCTGAGCTTTCACCCCAGTCGGCACTAATGCTACCAGCAACAGTACGACAAAGATCCAACCAACTATTTTCCCCACATTGATCCCTCCTGCAGATTAATTACATCATGGAGATGGGATATTTTTCTAGTATAAGAAGATTTTGTTTAAATTGCATCTGTAAATAAGTACACTACCTTCTTTAAAGGGAATAACAATTTCCCAAGGATGCAACATTGTTAAAAGGCCCTATCATTGTCTTGTAGACAATCCACTCAGCACCCAAAACCTTAAATACTCAAAACCGTTATTCGGTGCGATGCCTATGAGGGGGGAGTGTCTTCTCCACCGTTCAAATCGCATCGATAACTGATTTCCCCGATAACCCCCCTATTCTGGACTATCGTTCAAGCTCTTTTGGAAAAACTTTGAGGAGGTATGGGCATGGCTGAGCTTAACTTCAAGGCCATTGAGGAGAAGTGGCAGAAGCGCTGGCTGGAAGAGAAGGTTTTCGAGCCGAAGAGGGAGAACAGGCCAAAGTTCTACATAACGGTCGCTTTTCCATACCTCTCGGGCCACCTTCACGTTGGCCACGCGAGAACCTACACGATTCCCGACGTCATAGCGCGCTTTAAGAGGATGCAGGGCTACAACGTGCTGTTCCCCATGGCGTGGCACATCACCGGGGCCCCGATAGTCGGAATCGCTGAGCGCATAAAGAACCGCGACCCCAAAACCATCCACATTTACCGCGACGTCTACAAGGTGCCCGAGGAGATACTGTGGAAGTTCGAGGATCCGAAGGAGATAGTCAAGTACTTCATGAAAGCCGCGAGGGAGACCTTCATAAGGGCCGGCTTCTCCGTTGACTGGAGCAGGGAGTTCCACACCACCAGCCTGTTCCCGCCCTTCAGCAAATTCATAGAGTGGCAGTTCTGGACGCTCAAGGACATGGGGCTGGTCGTTAAGGGCGCCCACAGGGTTAGATGGGACCCCGTTGTTGGCACCCCGCTCGGCGACCACGATATAATGGAGGGCGAGGACGTTCAGATACTGGAGTACGTCATCATCAAGTTTATCCTGGAGGAGAACGGCGAGGAAATATACATGCCGGCCGCTACGCTGAGGCCGGAGACTGTCTATGGCGTAACCAACATGTGGCTGAATCCAGAGGCGATCTACGTCAAAGCAAAGGTCAGGCGCGGCGATAGGGAAGAGACCTGGATAATCAGCAAGGAGGCAGCTTACAAGCTCTCCTTCCAGGACAGGGAAATTGAAGTCATCGAGGAGTTCAAGGGCGAGAGACTCATTGGTAAGTACGTGAAGAACCCTGTGACGGGCGACGAGGTCATAATCCTGCCAGCGGAGTTCGTTGACCCTGACAACGCGACCGGAGTTGTCATGAGCGTTCCTGCTCATGCCCCCTTCGACCACGTGGCTTTAGAGGATTTGAAGAAGGAGACCGAGATACTGCTGAAGTACGACATCGACCCGCGTGTGGTTGAGGAGATAAGCTACATCTCGCTGATAAAGCTTGAGGGCTACGGTGAGTTCCCGGCGGTTGAGGAAGTTGAGAAGCTGGGTGTAAAGAGCCAGAAGGACGAGGAAAAGCTCGAGGAAGCGACCAAGAACATCTACAAGGCAGAGTACCACAAGGGAGTCTTCAAGATTGAACCCTACGCAGGCAAGCCCGTTCAGGAGGTTAAGGACCTAATAGCGAAGGAGCTCCAGGAGAAGGGCATCGCCGAGATAATGTACGAGTTCGCCGAGAAGCCGGTCATTTCAAGGTTCGGCAACCAAGCGGTCATCAAGATAATCCACGACCAGTGGTTCATCGACTATGGAAACCCCGAGTGGAAGGAGAAGGCGAGGGAAGCTCTAGCCAACATGACGATTTACCCAGAGAGCAGGCGTACACAGTTCGAGGCAGTAATAGACTGGCTCGACAAGAAGGCCTGCGCGAGGAAAGTTGGCCTCGGAACACCACTCCCATGGGATCCAGAGTGGGTAATCGAGAGCCTGAGCGACTCGACCATCTACATGGCCTACTACACCATAAGCAGGCACATCAACAAGCTGAGAGAAGAGGGCAGGCTCGACCCCGAGAAGCTCGACAGGGAGTTCTTCGACTACCTGTTCAGGGAGGAGTTCAGCGAAGAGAGGGAGAAGGAGCTGGCTGAGAAGACGGGCATTCCAGCGGAGATAATCCACGAGATGAAGGAGGAGTTCGAGTACTGGTATCCGCTCGACTGGCGTTGCTCGGCGAAAGACTTAATCCCGAACCACCTGACGTTCTTCATCTTCAACCACGTGGCGATATTCAGGAAGGAGCACTGGCCAAGGGGCATAGCTGTAAACGGCTTCGGAACGCTCGAAGGCCAGAAGATGAGCAAGAGCAAGGGCAACGTGCTGAACTTCATCGATGCCATCGAGGAGAACGGCGCAGACGTTGTGAGGCTTTACATAATGGGTTTGGCTGAACACGACAGCGACTTCGACTGGCGCAGGAAGGAGGTCGGCAAGCTCAGGAAGCAGGTCGAGAGGTTCTACGAGCTGGTGAGCGAGTTCGCGGGCTATGAGGCCAAAGAGGGCGTTGAGCTGAAGGACATCGACAGGTGGATGCTGCACCGCCTGAACAAGGCCATTGAAGGAGCCACCAAGGGCCTGGAGGAGTTCAGAACGAGAACGGCCGTGCAGTGGGCGTTTTATTCAGTCCTGAACGACCTGCGCTGGTATCTAAGGAGAACCGAGGGAAGGGACGACGAGGCAAAGCGCTACGTGCTGAGAACGCTGGCGGATGTATGGGTCAGGCTCATGGCTCCGTTCACACCGCACATCAGCGAGGAGCTCTGGGAGAAGCTCGGAGGAGAGGGATTTGTGAGCTTGGCGAAGTGGCCCGAGCCTAACCCGGCCTGGTGGAACGAGACCATCGAACTGGAGGAGGAGTACGTCAAGAACCTCCTCGAGGACATCAAGGAGATAATCCGCGTGGCAAAGATAGAGGACGCAAAGAGGGCATACATCTATACTGCTCCAGAGTGGAAGTGGCGCGTTGCTGAGGTCGTCGCTGAAAAGAGGGACTTCAAGGCAGCCATGTCCGAGCTCATGAAGGATCCAGAGATGAGGAAGCACGGCAAGGAGATAAGCAAGATGATACAGCGCCTGATAAAGGACAGGACCTTTGAAATCAAGCGCATCGACGAGGAGAAGGCCCTGAGAGAAGCCAAGGACTTCATCGAGAAGGAGCTTGGCTTGGAGATAATCATCAACCCAGAGGAGGACAGGGGTGGAAAGAAAAAGGCCGCGATGCCGATGAAGCCGGCGGTGTTCGTGGAGTGAGATTTATTTTCCTCTGTGTACCTCTTGCGTTTTTGCAATTTTTTGTTTTTCCGCATAGCCTCCTAAAAACCCCAACAGAAGACTTCCAACAGGCCAGTATCCCAAGGTAAACATAACAGGGGTGATAGCAACTAAAACATAGACAGTAATTCCAGGTAATTTCTGGTTTAGAGCTAACAGAGTCCCACGCCGAAATATAGAAACCCCCAAAACCGCTATAATAAGGGATGACATTGTTCCCCAGTATTCGTTCCCAATTTCCAGCCAGCTAACTGAAAAGTAAATGACCGCACTTGCCGCAATCCCCAAAAGAGAAACAAGAAAAACATCCTCAAAGAAAGTTAAGAGAACGTGGAATGGAGACCTCTTCATCATGACCACCCCATTTCTTTAGCTGGAACAATGTTTTTTGAATACTCAAAGATAACACGAGCCTCCCCATGATCTTCCTCCTCTTTATACCCAGTTATTGTCAAGACCTCAGTATTACCAATTTTTCTAACTTCAACAACTACAAAATCAGGACGAGAGCCACCCCTAATTAATATTTCCATGAGGCTTTTTTTAACTTGCCTCATGTCGGGTAGGGGAAAAACAATGTGATCTACTTTATGGTCAAAAGAAGGTTCCGAACGAAACGTATTAGGTGAAGATCTCGGCGGACCTACTATAAAAACTTCGAATGAATCAATAACAGTTTTTCGTTTAATATATATTGGAATATCAAAAATTGGGATAGCCTTTATAAACAAATCGAGAGCACATCTATAGGTAACTCTATTAGTTCCCTCAATATAGTTATACCTAACCTTGAGCCAAGGAGCGGGCAGATTAAAGTAATGATCATAAGGACTACTATCACCTGCTCTAATACTTTCCTTAACAAACCATTTATACGTTTGAGGGTAAGATACACCTCCCCTACCCCAGTGATCCAAAATTGTCAGATACTTTCCAGGGACATAATACATTCTGATACCCCATGCATCATAAGGTTGCCCAGATAAAAATTTCCAAGAACAATAAAAGTAGTCCTCTAACCCTCCGTAGACAACTTTTCCTCGTTTATGAGAAAAATTCACAGAAAAAACATCCCCAGCACTTGCGCTCTCAGCTGTCATCCCGACCATCAGCAGTCCCAGTAGGACTGCAAACAACAGCTTCCACTTCATTGAGCTCATCTCCGATAATGTTTTGCAAAATGATTATGAACTTGTATGTTTATAAACTTTTCTTTTTTTAAAGTAAATTTGAAACAATTGTAAAGAATTACTATTGACACGGACATGATAACCAGAGAAAACCGAGATAACAATTCAGAGCCTTATAAAGCACGTAAACAGGAGTAAATACCGCTGAAGCCGGCGGTGTTTGTGGAGTGAGTCCGAGATTATTTCCTCTATTTTTTCTGCGTTCTGTTTGCCTCCTGAAGTAACCTCCGGCATTCTTTATTCATATCACTCAATTCTTGGATGATGTTCTCATAGGTCGGAGGGTACACACGGGTGAAGTTTATTATTGTATCAAGGCCATTAGAGGCAAGAGGAACGTCCTCGTGAGTCATGTTCTCGCTTTGGACTGTGTAGTACACCACTTCGAGAAGCTCCACACAGTCTCCACCGGAAGGAAAAAGGCTGTCATTTTCATACCCCAACCAGGCACCCAAGTGATCGACATCCCTTTCCAGCCTCGAAAGCGAATATTTTGTATTGTTCAATTCAATGAGCAAGGCAAGTTTGGATTCAGTATCGAGGGGAGTGTCCATAAGGGCATTCGTTAGTTTTGCATGACGCCTTAACTCGAAAATTTCATGTATAAGCTGAGAAGTCACAAGAGTTTCCTTTATACTCTTCTGTTCTTCTCTCAAACGCTCGTTTTCATGTGAAACTGACCAAAGCTGGACGATCAAAAGAAAAATAATGAAGAGATACAGGGCATCTCTTGCTCCCAGCCTCATAATATCACCTGTGCGTTACATATATTAGTCGCCCTCATTCTTAACTTACGAGATTTAAGTTGGATATGAATTCAACACTATCTTATAAAACTTTTTCTCCGAAAACTCCTTAAAGCTAATTCCTTAGCATTTTTTGGTGTTTTCCATGCTCGCTGACGAGGAAACATTTAAGAAAGATGTCCTATCCAAAACCCCACTCCGAGACGAGCCGCCGCTACCTCCAGACTGGCTTCACATCGAGATGCTCGAACGCTTCCGCGTCCTCCAGCACGCACCGCTGAGGAAGGGGATGAACGTCCTTGAAATCGGCTGTGGTGCGCATGCATTAACAACAGTTCCCCTCGCTTACCTCGTCGGCGAGACCGGCCGCGTTGTGGCGGTTGACAGGGCAAGATGGCGCTTCTTTGAAGAGATATCCTCCGTAGCTGGCCTAAAGCATAGGATAATCCCCTTCAAGGTGGACGCGAAGGAACTGCCTTTTCCGTTTAAGGCCTTCGATTTAGCCGTTCTCGTTCATGGAGTTAGAAGCCTGAAAAATGAGGAAACGATGGTTAGGGTCTTCTCCGAGATGCTCCGCGTGGCAGAGGTGGTTTTCATAGCGGAGAGTCTTCCCATAGCGAACAACGAGAGGCAAAGGGCACACCTTGAGCTCTACAACCTGCGCGAGGACATCTTTGAGGCGCTCTTCGGCGAGAAGGACGACCTGCACTATCTCCCGCTGGAAAGGCTGAAAGAGCTGGTGGAAACGGCCGGTGGAGAGATAATCGAAAGCGGAACCTTTGAGCCGGGCCTGCCGCACTACTTAGCCTACATCCCGCGGGAATACGTGGAGCAGATAAAAGACGAGAAAAAGCGCGCTGAACTTCTGGAGCGGTGGGATAGAGCCTACGAGAAATGGAAAGCTGGTGCGGAGCATCCGCCGGTGGGATGGGTTCTAGCGGAAAAAGAGGAGTAAAGCTCAGAACTCCCTCTCCACGAGGAACTCGGCAAGGAGCTCTAAATCCCTGCGTGCTTCGCTCTCGGGAAGGATCTTCAGAGCATCGTTGGCCTCCCTGACGAGGTTCTTAGCGTATTCTGCGGCGTAGTCTATGCTGCCATACTTCCTGAGGAGCTCGATGGCCTTAGCCACTTCCTCCTTAACGTCCTCATGAATCAGAGCATCGTCCTTGGCGTCGCCTGCGTACTTTCCAAAGACTCTCATAAACTCAGCCTTGTCCTCTTCGCTGGCGTTCTGGAAGAAGTGGCTGACTATGAGGGTCTTCTTGCCCTTCCTTATGTCGCTGCCGACGGGCTTGCCGAGCTTTTCCTCATCGGCGATAAGGTCGAGAACGTCGTCCCATATCTGGAAGGCTATGCCAACGTTTCTGCCCCACTTCGAGAGCGCCTGAATGTACTCCTCGTTGTCAGTTCCAACGATAGCACCTATCGTTGCGGAGCCGTCAAAGAGTGCTCCGGTCTTGCCGCTTATCATCTGGAGATATTCATCAACGGTGACCTCTTCCCTCGTCTCGAACTCGATGTCGAGAGCCTGTCCCTCGCACAGCTCGTTGGAAGTCTGGACGAGGACTTCTAAAATCCTCGCTTTCTTCTCGGGACTGACCTCGGCTCTGGCAACAGCCTCAAAGGCCTTGCTGAAGAGCAGGTCGCCGGCGAGGATTGCCATGTTGATGCCCCAGACCTTATGGACAGTCGGCCTTCCGCGCCTGAGCTCGTCCATGTCCATTATGTCGTCGTGGACGAGGGAGTAGTTGTGTATAAGCTCGACGGCAGCCGCTGGATAGAGTGCCTTGCTTGGATCACCGCCAACGGCTTCAGCCGCCCTCAGGACGACGAACGGGCGAACCCTCTTGCCGCCGGCGAGCGGATAATGCCTGGCAGCGTCGTAGAGCTTCCTCGGTTCTCTCTCCGGAATGAGCTTGAAGAGCACATCATCAACGTCCTTTGCCATCTCCTTAACCCTTGCAAACAGCTCATCGTACTTCGCCATTTTATCACCCCGTGAGCGATGAAAGCAACGTCAAAAGGAAAAAGGGATAACTCTTTATCAGTTTTACCCCTACTTAATCTCCACAGTGTAGCCGTTGCGCGAGACGAAGACGTCCCTGCCTATGAGGTAGCCTTCTTCTTCAGCCAGCTCAGCGTAGTGGGTGAGCATCCTGAAGTCGCCGTGGCCAGGGACGATATTCTCTGGGTTGAGCATTCTCAGTAGGTAGCGGTGGTCTTCCCTGCTGGCGTGGCCTGAAACGTGGAGATCCTTTATCATCCTAACGCCCTTCATCCTGAGCTTGGTTTCGAGAACGTAGCGCTGGGCCCTGTTGAGGGGGTTGGGAATGGTGCCGGCGGAGAAAACGACGGTATCGCGCTTGCCTATGTCGTAGAGCTCCCCATTTGCCATCCTGGTTAAAACGGCACCGGGTTCACCCTGATGACCGGTAACTATGAGAAGGTAATTTTCCCTTGCCTGGGAGACTTCTTTAAGGACTTTTCTGACGGCGTTTGGGCTCCTCACGGCCTTTGCGCCTTTCATCTTTATTAGTCCGAGCTGTTTGGCTATCCCAGTGTACTTAGCCAGGGAGCGGCCAACTAAGACAGCCTGCCTGCCCATCTTGTTGGCTATCCAGATGAGCTCCTGAAGGCGTGCTATATGGCTGGCGAAGGTTGTGGCTATCAGTCCGTCAGATTCCATGCCCTCATAGAGGAAGAAGTCCTCGAGGAGCATCTGAGCAACTGCCTCGCTCGGTGTTTTGGTGGGTTCAGCAACGCGCGTCGATTCGGGGATGAGAACCTTGACACCCTCCTTCCCGAGCTCTTTAAGCCTGTCGTAATCGGGCCTCTCGCCGAGAGGGCTGTTGTTGTCGAACTTGAAATCTCCTGTGTGGACAACGGCGCCTTCGGGCGTGTGAACTACAACAATGGCAGCTTGAGGGATGGAGTGGGTAATCTGAACGAACTCGATTGCTAAGTTCTCGCTCACCTGGACTATCTCGCCGTATTCTGTCTCGTACATGGGGTTCTTGACCTCGAAGTACTGCTCGCTCTTGACCTCGCTCTTGGCGAGCTTTATGGTGTAGGGAGTTCCATATATCGGCACGTCTGGATAATGGGGAGCGAGCTTGCCGACGGCACCTATGTGGTCGAGGTGGCCGTGGGTAAAGGCTATCGCGACGACTTTCTTGTTTCTGATTGGTGAATCGTCAGGAATAGCCCCAAGCTTCTGGAGCTCCTTCGTGGGGAACTGCTGAATGTTCACATCCTCGTGGATGAGGACACGGTCAAGCCTTATTCCCATGTCGATTATAACGACCTCTCCGTTGTATTCGACGGCGGTCATGTTTTTACCGACTTCCTCGTAACCGCTGAGCGTGTAAATCTTTATCATACTCTTTCCTCCTTCGGCCTCTAAGCTCATAAGAGCATAAGGCCCCGTTGGAAATAGTAAGCCGGGTGAGTTTAAAAAGGTGTGCATCGAAGAAGAGGGCGTCAAGAACGTAGACACCGACTAGACACAACCTAAAAATGTGAAACAGAAGGTTAAATCCGCCTGTCCCGCAGGTAAACAGGCAGGTCTATTCTCTGCTCCAGCCACTCCCTCGTGAAGCCTGTAATCACGAGCGGAACCTTCCTCAGTTCCTCGACGTTTCTGGCACCGACGAGGAACATGGTGTTCCTTATCTCCTCAATGTAGCGCTCCAGCACCTTGATGACGCCCTCGACGTCACCCTTAACCGCTGGCTTGAGGAGCGGTAGGGCCACGCCTGCGAAGATTGCACCCATTGCCAGAGCCTTCGCCATGGTTATGCCGTCGCGCATTCCTCCGGTAGCGATAATCGCCAGGTCCGTTGAGTAGCGCACTTCAGCAACGCTTATAGCCGTTTTAATCCCCCAGTCCCAGAACTTCAGGGCCAAGTTTCTCCCCATCTCGTCCTTTGCCCTGTAGTACTCGACACCGCTCCAGCTTGTCCCGCCGAGACCGCCAACGTCTATGGCGTCAATCCCTATGCTTTCTAGCCTTATCGCTACCTCCATGGAAACGCCTGCCCCGGTTTCCTTTGCTATTATCGGGTAGGGGAACTCGGCCTTGAGCTCGGCGAGGGCCTTCAGCACTCCGCGGTACTGTGTGTCTCCCTCCGGCTGGACGCTCTCCTGGAGGGGGTTCATGTGTATCGCCAGAGCATCGGCCTGGATGGTTTCAACTGCTTTAAGGGCCTCATCTATACCGTAGCGCCCCGGCATCGTCTCGGCGAACTGTGGCGCGCCGAGGTTGCCGACGAGGAAAACGTCGGGAGCGACGTCTCTAACGTAGTAGCTCTCCCATGTTTCCGGCTTCCTTATCATGGCCCTCTGACTTCCGACGCCCATCGGGATGTTCAGCTCCTGGGCGGCTTTTGCGAGGGTTTTGTTTATCTTCCCGGCGAGCTGAGAGCCCTTCGTTCCGCCGGTCATGCCGGCTATCATTATCGGGTAATCGAACTTCCTCCCGAGAAACTCAATGCTAAGGTCGATTTCATCCTTGTCTATCTCGGGCAAGCTCATGTGGACAAAGTGCACATCCTCAAATCCGTTGCTCACATGGGCCTGGACGTTCCGCTTGAGGCAGTGTTCGATATGTTCAAACTTCCTGATGATCGTGAGCTCTTCCTTATCGAAGGCCTTCATCTCAACCACCAGAAGAGAAAAGGCGGGGGAGGTTAAGAGATTTTTGGGCACTAAAGATTAGCTTGCACTTTCTCTGAAGAGTTTTGTAGAAAAGTGAATCCATACCAATACCAAGGCAACTAAACTCACTAAAAAGAGGGATACCCCCAGGTATACAACAAGCTCTGGCCGTTCATAACTTCCATATGATAGAAGGCCTTTCTTCATACCACTAACAGCTAAACTATGCCCGGTATATACAGCCAGTGCCAAGAACACGGTGGCAACTAAGTTTACTACAAGGTTTACATCCTCACGATAAAATATACCAAAAAGTAGCAATATTCCTCCCATTACGAAGAAGTATGTAGCGGTGCCATAAGTAAGCTCGACCGTATCTGGATCTTCAAAATACGGATCGTCTCTGTTAAGCTGATAATCAATCACAAAGGTTAGTCCTAGAATAATTAAAAGGACAGCTATACCTTGCATCAGACCCTTAATTATACTCACCATCTGCATAGTATCACCCCTAATTCTCATCCTCATTGTCTTTTGTTCCAAACCACAGAAGAAGAATATTTCCAGTTGCAAGTATGAAAACAACAAGGGAAACCAATTCAGGTATCTTGAGAGGTATCCTTTTAGTAATGGCATGTATTAACGGTTTAAAGCCAAGAAAATAGAAGTAAAATGCCACGAATCCAATCACTACACTAGCGAATACCTTCAAAACGATGATTCTCAAATCAATAAAAGAAATTAATGCTATAAGAATGCTTAAAAAAGGATTAACCAGACAAACCCTATAACCTCAGAAGAAAACTCTATACCAACTATAATCTGAACGCCATAGTAAGCTCCAATGCCTAAAAGAAGTAACGATAAAAGCCTCATCAGGATTTTAAGTAAAGTGATATTCATTTTTGTGACCTCCAGTTTCTGAATAAAATTATAAAAAAGGAACTCTAAACTCTACCCGTTTTCTGGTTTAAGAATATATTTCTCATAATACCACCAAACATCTTCTATCATCATTCGTTTTATTCCATGTTTTTCTGCAACATCTCGAGGTCCAACGTTAACATCAAATACCTCTTCCAATTTTGAGATTCTCAGCAAATCTTCCTTTGGCGCAATCACTTTTGCTGAAATGAATCCCTCAATTAGTTTAAACTCCTTAACACCTTGCTTTTCCTGAAGTTCTTTCCTTAGATTCTTCTCAAGACGCTTGAGCTTTTCTGACTCGTTCACTTCCATAGGATAAGGCATCTGACCAATGCCTTTAGGATATGCTCTATATCTCACTGCAATAATTTTAACGTTATTTCCTAAAAGCCTCAGTAACTCTGACTTCCTAAGGGGTCTCTTAAACGTAATTGTAGCACTAACAACCTCTCCATCTCTTAAGCTATTCAAACGTTCTTTGTTCTGTTGAACAAAAGCAAGAAGTTCCTCCTTACTGGTCACATTAGGAATAACAGCAAGGTAGCCATTTCTAACTAAAACAACCTCATGTGGAAGTTTCATGAATTCCATATTCTCACTGTTATTATATGGAATAATAGTAGTAGCCTCTGGAATACTATTTGTGTTTCGTAGAGATGATGCTTCAAGCAGTAATGTTGACGATAATATTAACAGCACAGTAAGTGCTCCAAATATTAATGTTTTCTTCATTTCCATCACCTCAAGCCCCTTCTATTTGTTCAGTCATTGTACACCAATCAAAACACCATGGGGGTGTTGGGAGATACCAAGGTACGCATCCAGCATATTCGGACTCACTCCATAAAGTGAAAGCAGTCCCCCTATCCTCCGGATCCCTCCAGAATTCCACATACACAACGTACCATGTATCAGGTGTCAGTTCATCGGAATTAATTACTTTGAGTTCGAACTCTTCATCTCCTCCTAGATCCGCTTCTTCTGTCCACATATCAGTAGGGTTTGGGAGTGTAGTCCAGTAAGAACCCACAACGATTATATCTCCCCACTCCCCAATTGTCATATAGTCCCAGACGTCTCTATCTCTTCTAATTTCGTATTGGTAATATGCATCCAGTGCCAAAAATGCCTCTAAATCTTCATATGACCAAACAAAACTTTGTTGCGTTTCTGCATAATCTGGGGAGTCTGGATAAATGAATACACTTACAGAAGTCCATGAGCTTGGTGCCCAGTTGCAATTTGTACAACTGCCACTAGCTACTACTTGTTGTATGCCTATAGCCACTATTAACAACACAACAAGTGGCGCAAGCAGTCTTTTCATGCTTGCACCCCCCACTAAATACTGCAACAATACTTCTGACTTCAAGACTTATAAATATTTCCTTTTACGAGTTGCAATCTATTACGATTTTTTTTCGTGAGTTCTTACTTTTCAACCGCACTTTCAGAAGCCTTATTAATCAAAAGAAACCAGAGTAAAAGACTGAACAAAGAGGAGCATTAAATCTCGGGCCTGATCCTCGTCCCGAAGCCGTCTCCCATTATCGCTCCGCTTAGCCTTCCAGCTATTTTGCCGTTCACGAACCAGACCTCCGAGAACTGGGCTATTTCTTTGGCCTCCCTGAGCTTGTTGACTATACCACCGGTGACATCTGTTCCAGCTGCACCGGAGAGCCTTTCAATTAGCCTGTCAATCTCCCTGACCTTGAGCTCCCATATGAGGCTTCCTTCGCCAGGTTTGCCATCGTAGATACCGTCCACATCCATGAGAAAAACGACCTTCCTCGGCTTCAGCATTTTGGTCAGGTATGTAATTATCTGGTCGCCGGAAAGTATGTCAATGCCCCTTTCAAGGTCAACTGCCACGTCGCCAAAAAGAACTGGAATGAACTTCAGCTCAACCAGCCTTTTGATGACCTCCACATCACCATAGGCGACTGAGCCACCCTCAGTTATGAAGACTGAGGACGTAGAGACCGAGAAGGCCGGAAGGTTTTTCTCTAGGAAAAGGTCGATTATCTTTTCGTTAAGCTCCAGCATCGCCTGATGAGTTTTTGAGAAGCCAATGCGCTTACTCTCTGGATTCGGCTCGATGCCCTCCCTGAGGTTGTACTCCTTCGCGAGTGGGTGACCGTAGCTACCGCCACCGTGAACGATTACGAAATCTTCCTTGGGATAAAACTGGGCTATCTCACTTGCTATCTGACTCACAACATCCTCGTGGAAGGACTTCTCCACATTTTTGTCACTTATAACACTTCCACCAAGCTTGACAATTATCATGGCAGAACCTCCTCTATCCTCAATCCTTCATTGCTGATTTTAGTTATCATTGGCGTTCCCCCGGCGATGGTTATTGCAGTTGCCACCTCACTCTGCTTCTCAGGGGCGAGGGCGTACATGCATCCGCCTCCTCCAGCGCCGGTTATCTTCGCTCCTAGCGCTCCGGCAGTTCTGGCAGCGTAAACAAGCTCGCTGAGCTTCTTAGTCGAAACGCCGAGGGCATCAAGAAGGCCGTGATTGATGTTCATGAGCTTGCCGAGCTGGGAGAAGCGGACTTCATCGTCGAGTTCAGAGAGAAGAACGTCCCTGGCTTTCTCAACTATCTTGCCCATAGAAACGAGGATCGGCTCTATAACTTCAGGGATTTCCTCGTAGTTCCTTCTGACCATCGCGACGAGCTCCTTAGTTGAGCCACTCGAGCCGGTGTAGCCAACAACTATTGGCAGCTCCATGAAGGGGAGGTGCTCGAAGTTGCCCTTTTCGTAGTGAAGGAAGCCCCCTATAGCCGAAACAGTTGGATCTATGCCGCTCGAAGCACCCTGGACGAGGAGCTCGACCCTGTGGCCAAGTTTGGCTATTTCCTCGTTGCTCAACTCTAAGCCAAGGAGCCTCGAGACGGCACCGATGGTGGCAACTGCAACTGCTGCCGATGAGCCAAGGCCAGCTCCAACGGGAATCTGGGAGGTTATTGAGACTGTGACACCATTTCCGCTCTTGTCGGCCTCCTCTCTGACGAGCTCTATTGCCTGTCTGACGTAGCTTAGAACCTCAGCGGCCTTTCCATAGTCACTCTCAAAGTAAATCTCGTCCTCTGAGAAGGAGACCGTCAATCCGGGCACCTTGATGTCCTTGGCCTCAATCTTTATCGCCCCTTTGTTGTTGAACTCTGCCCAGACGTAGGTTCTTAGATCTATCGCAGCTGCTATGGCAGGCTTTCCATAGACGACGCTGTGCTCGCCGAAGAGAATAATTTTAGCAGGAGCTGATGCAAGAACCCTCATCTCTGACCCTCCAAACAAGAAAAGGAAAGAAAGTTTATGTGAGTTTTGGTCAAATAGAGCTCACTTCCTGAAGACTATAGAGGCATAGCCAACTATCGCGTCCGTGCTCCTGCTCACCTCAAAGCTCGTCGTGTAGTGTAAAAGCTCAGCTTCAAGAGCTCCAGCCAAGCGGGAGTAAACAATGGCAGTTCCAACTCCCCCGGGTCCGCACATGGTGTGGTTCATCTTCCTCAGTTCGCTGAACATTCCCTTGACGTCGAAGTCGAGGATTTTCTGAATAACTCGGAAGTCCCACTCCTTGACGCGGTGTGGGAGCTCGTCTGCCCTAGCCCTAAAGGGCATGTAGCCGTAGGCTGGACCATAGTGCATGAAGTCAGTGCTCGCTATGACCACAACGTCTCTGTTGAGCTCGTTAGCGGCCTCGTAGATTGCTTTGCCAAGGTCCTCTGCAACCTCCTCGTCCTGGATGCCGAGGGTTATCGGGACTATCCTAACGTCCCTTCCAGCTTTCTCGGCGAGATACTGAATGAAGGGCAACTGAACCTCAATTGAGTGCTCGTACTTGTGGGCCAGCTCCTCAAGGTCTGCTATTCCAGAGAGCTTCGCTATGGCCTTGGCCATCTCTGAATCGACCTCGATTTCCCCCAGCGGGGTCAGCCAAGAGCCGGATGGATAGACCGCTATCGGCGAGCCAATGCCAGTGTGGTTCGGCCCGAGAATTACAAATGTCTCCGGCAGACCGTCCTCGTAGATGGCCTTAAATGTTCTTGAGGCTGTGTAGCCAGAGAATATGTAGCCTGCATGAGGCACAACACCCGCTGTTATCTTCCTCTCGCTTCCGTGCTCACCCAAGTCTCTGAAGAACTTTCCAAGCATCTCGATGAGCGCTCCACCCTCTGGATAGAAGCTCCCAGCAACGGCCGGATACCTCGCCATATCCATCACCTCCAGGAGGTAATCAACTCAAAAGTTTAAATACCTTGGGTTAGTTTAAGGCCCGAGCCGGTGAGGGGAAGGAGGACTTTCGAACCCTCGGGGACAGAGCCGTCTTTTCTGAGCCTCCACAGGGCGGCCAACACCGTTGCTGATGTCGGCTCAACGATGAAGCCCCACTCCCAGAGCCAGCGAATGGCTTCCGCTATTTCAGCATCACCAACGCTCATGCATTTCCCTTCGGTCTCGATTAGTATTTTCCTCATCTCTTCCAGCCTCGGCGGCTCCGGTATGGCTATGCCCTCCGCGAGGTGACTTTTCTCTTCCGAGCGCTTGCAGAGACTCTCGTAGCCGGAAGCCTGAACCGCCACAAAGTGAGGAAGTCTGTCAATCTCGCCCATCTTTTTAAGCTCGGAGAAGCCTTTCCAGAGGCCGATGAAGAGGGAACCGCTGCCGGTTGGGACTAAAACGTAGTCTGGAACGCCAGCGCTCTCGTAAACCTCAAAGGCGATTGTTTTCGTCCCCTCGATGAAATATGGATTAAGCCAGTGGGAGACATAGGTGATGCCTCTCCTCTCGGCGAACTCGATAGCCGCCCTGTGGACTTCCATCCGCGAACCATCGATGACGTGAAGCTCCGTGCCAAGTCTTTTCAGGAGTTCAAGCTTTCCGGAGCTTGTGAGAGCGGGCACGAAGATGTGGACGGATATTCCCGCAGCTTTGGAAAAAGCGGCCAGACTTAACGCCGCGTTCCCCGAGCTGTCGAGGACAACCTCAGTCAAGCCCTCTTTCATGAGCTTGGCAATTGTTACGTAGGTGCCCCTGTCCTTGAAGGAGCCCGTTGGCTGGAGGTATTCAAGTTTGAAGAGCACGTTTACTCCATCCAGAGCAAGCTCCACGATTGGAGTTATTGCCGGAATGATGACAGGTAGATGTCCCTCCGAGACGGGTAGAAAACTCAGGTAGCGCCTGATATCAAAGTGGTTCCGCAGGTTCTCCCCAAAGCGGCCGCTTATGTTCTTCTCCACGAAGAGGGTTCCCCCGCAGTCGCACCTCAAGCGAAATTCCTCTGGATACCTGAACCCACAGCGTGAACATACAAGCACCCGAACCACCCAAGGGTTTTTAGAGGCTTCTTGCTATACCTATGTCACACAAGATAAAAAGGTGATTGAGATGGGTGAGAAGTTCCTATCTGCCGAAAGGCCGCAGACCGAGGAAGGATATCAGTACCACATAGCATGCAAGCCGGGGGATGTTGCAAGATACGTCCTCCTGCCAGGTGATCCCGAGAGAGTTCCGAAGATAAGCTCCCTATGGGATGAGGCGAAGGAGATAGCCTTCCACAGGGAATATAGGACACACACCGGAAAATACAAGGGTGTTCCAATCAGCGTTACTTCAACTGGAATAGGCGGGCCTTCAACGGCGATAGCGATTGAAGAACTCGCAGCCATAGGGGCGGACACCTTCATAAGGGTCGGCTCGACTGGAGCGATACAGCCCGGGATGGAGATAGGGGACCTCATAATAGCAAAAGCCGCGGTTAGGCTCGAGGGCACTTCAAAGCAGTACGTGAGGATTGAATATCCAGCCGTTGCCGACTTGGAGGTTACCCTCGCACTAATCGAGGCCGCCGAGACCCTCGGAGTGCGCTATCATATCGGCATAACTGCCTCGACTGACAGCTTCTACCTCGGCCAGGGAAGACCCGGACTGAACGGCTACTTCCCGAGCTTCGCCAAGAACATCCTCGACGACCTCAGGCAGGCCCGGGTCACCAACTTTGAGATGGAAGCGGCGACCCTCTTCACGCTGGCGAACATCTACGGCCTCAGGGCTGGCTGTGTCTGTGCCGTCTTCGCTAACAGAGTAACCAATGAGTTTGGCAAGGCTGGTGAGAAGGAGGCCGCCTTAGTTGCCAGCGAAGCCGTCAAGATACTCGCCGAATGGGACGAGGAGAAGGAGCAGAAAGGCAAGAGAGTGTGGTTCCCGGGATTGAGGAAGCTTTAGCTATTCTGTTTGACCTTTAATTTTCTGTGGAATTAACTTGCATCACGCGAGACTCTTTGAATTTTTGTTCAATCTTCACAATTTCATGAAACATTCAAAAAATTAGCAATATTTGTGACATTTTATATCAAAAATTTAATATTTAGAAACTAATTGTTTTGATTATGCTAAAATACACCACAAGTCTTATAATCAAAATATTCAAAGATAAATAATGGGGGTTTTCAATATGGTCAAGGTAAAAACTGTAAGGGAATATTTAGGAGAAATCACACCTGGAGGAATTTTGCTATTATCATATGACCAGTACTCTTTGGGTTGGAAAATTGGAGTTAAACTTGTGAAAGAAGAGATAGAGAATGGAAATTTTGCACTTTTAACTAATGTTGCAGTTCCTTTTAGAAAGTTCTGCGCAAAAATAGAGGCTGCAGGATTAGATGTGATCCAGGAAGGTAAAAATGGCAATCTAGCGATAATAAATGTCTTTGAAGGAGAAGCCCACTACGATTTCGTTTACAATGTGGACAAGGTCGATGGGGGAACCTTCATTTCAAAATATGTTGAAGTCAAAAAGCAGATAACTAAAAAATACAATTTAAAAGAAAGGAAGGTAGTTCATGCGTTTGTAACTTTAGACACATTATACGAGCGGTTTGGAGCGTCTACTGTGAAGAAACTATTCCAAGCGCGTTTGTTTGCTGGTGAAAAGCTAGTGGAGAAGGGATATTGGTTCTGGGATATCCTTATTGTCAATAGGGACGTTGTGTCCAAAGAGCTTCACTCTTGGATGGTCAGCATTAGTGACTATGTAATATTCACACAAGGTATCCTGAAGGAGAACGAGTTTGTTGAGAATATTGCAGTGCTAAAAGGACTATCCAGAGGATTCAGACCGGTGGTACTTCAGATGAAAACTCCCGCGGTACTAGCACCCCGAGAAAGGATCCACATTTAAGCACCCCAGTATGTATGTCAGAAAAGAACAATTATGGCGCCCCGGCGGGGATTTGAACCCCGGACCTCGAGGTCCGCAGCCTCGCGCCCTATCCAGACTAGGCCACCGGGGCACTACCCGCTAAACCTTCTTAGGGACGCTTTATAAATTTAACCTTTTTCTGCCACCGAAAGATTTATAAAGCGCCCAGCGGTGAGTATCTAACGGGCCGCGCAGTGCGGTGGTAGTCTAGCCTGGTCTAGGACAGCGGCCTGCCACGCCGCTGGCCCGGGTTCAAATCCCGGCCACCGCACCACAAATTTTGCTTGTGCAAAGTTTGATCAAAAGTTTCTGGCTGTTCTAAAATGCTCTTTTAAGTGCATATTCATGTTAGAATTGCTGTTTTGGTAGGATTCCTCGTTAAAGAGAAATGGAAACAGGATAAACACAAGAAAAGAAAGCCTCAAGTCCTCAGCTTCGCGAGGGCATCTTCGGCAGCCTTGACTATCTGGTAGCCGACGGGTGAGGCGGTAAGGAGGGGGTGGGTGGCTATCTGCAACGTGTAGAGCTCACTCGCGGTTAGGCGTTTCTGTATTGCCAGAGCAAGGATGTTTATCATCTCGCCAACGCTCTTTCCGCCGGCTATCTGGGCACCGAGAATCGCTCCTCTATCCCTTGAGAATATTAGCTTGACCGTGACCATTGAAGTGTCGGGGAACTTTGCCGGATGCCTGTCCGGCCCTTTTCCGTAGCCGACTATGACCTCGAAGCCCTCCCTCTTGGCCGCCTCCTCGGTTAGACCTGCTGCAGCCAAGGTTAGGCCGGCAACGTGGGTGGAGTAAACGCCTATTGTCCTCCTGTTCTCCCTGACTATCTGGAGCTTAAAGAGGTTGGCCCCAGCGATTCTCGCCTCGAAGGTTGCGGTTGATGCAAGCATTAAGCCATAGGGCTTGCCCGTGAAGAAGTCCCTGTGCTCGACACAGTCACCGACTGCAAAAATGTCCGGGTGAGAAGTCCTCATATACTCGTCCGTCCAGATGCCGTAGCGAGTAACCTTCAGGCCGGCTTTGATGGCTAGGTCAACATTCGGGCGGTAGCCGATGGAGAATATCACCAGATCAGCGTCGAGCTCCTTACCGTCGACCAGCTTAACCTTCTCGACCTTTTCGCTTCCCAGAAGTCTCTCAACCTGGCCGTAGACGATATTTATGCCAGCCTCCTTAAGTCTCCCTTCGATCATCTCACTGAACTCGGGGTCGAAGGAGCTCCTCAGGAGCCTGCTCCTAACGAGAAGAGTTACGTCCTTACCGAGCTTCCTTATCTCGTCGCCAACTTCGAGGGCTATAAAACCTCCACCCACGATAACGACTTTTTCGGCGCTCTCAAGCCTCTCGCGGAGAGCTTTCAGGTAGTGGTAGTCCTTGGGAACGGTGTAAACACCTTCAAGCTCAGCCCCGGGTATCTCCGGAAAGAGGGGCTTTGAGCCTGTTGCTATGACGAGCTTCTTCCAGGCAATTTCTTTTCCGCCCTTAGTCCTCACGACTTTGGTCCTCGGATCTATCTCAACGACCTCATCGACGAGTGTCTCCACACCAAGGGGCTCGAGAAACTTTTCGGCTGGAAGGATATCATCGTCAACGCTCTTGAAAGTTCCGAAGATGTACGGAATGCCACAGGGAACCATACCAACAGTTTCCTTCTTGATAACGAGAACGCTCTTGTCAGGATAAAACCTCTTGGCGGAGATTGCGGCGGTTAATCCACCCGCGCTCGCGCCTATAACAACAACATCGTACTTCATATTAGGTCCTCCTAAAGGTTTTCAGTAAGGATTACCCACCAAAGGATTTTAACCTTTCGTTAACCTTGAGTTCAAAACGCAGGCACAGAGGATTTCACCAATGAAAAAAGAGAACAGGAGAGTCACTCTCCAGTCGCGCCCTTGAGGGCATCCTTACAGCCGCAGCGCCTCTCCCCGGGGATGTATTTGAGGGACTTCATGAGGAGGTACTTTATCTCCTCGCTCTTCTGGGCCATAAGCTCGACGACCTCGGTGTGGGTGAGCTTCTCCCTACTTATTCCCGCTGCAAAGTTAGTGACTATCGCCACGCTGGCGTAGCACATTTCAAGCTCCCTGGCTAATGCCGCCTCGGGGCACTGGGTCATGCCAACAACATCCGCACCGAGTATTTTGAGTGCCCTTATTTCGGCCCTCGTTTCAAAGCGTGGGCCCTCCATGCAGGCGTAGGTTCCCGCTGGGTGGTATTTGAAGCCGAGCTCCCTGGCAGCAGTTATGAGGGCCTTCCTTAGCTCGGGGCAGTAGGGATCAGTGAAATCGACATGGGCAACGAACTTCCTGTCGTGGGGGCTCTCGTCTCCGTCATAGAAAGTGTAGTGCCTCGTCTTCGTGAAATCAATAAGCTGGTCGAGAATGACGAAGTCGCCGGGCTTCATAGCCTCGTTGAGCGAACCAACGGCCGAAGTCGAGAGAATCCTTTCAACGCCGAGTTCGTGGAGGGCCCAGATGTTTGCACGGTAGTTTATCTTGTGAGGTGGAACGCTGTGGCCTTCGCCGTGCCTGGCCAAGAAAGCTATCTCCTCCCCGTTGTACTCCCCTATCTTCACCCTGACCTTCCCGTATGGAGTGCTAACCCATTCCTCTCTGACGTTCTGCAGAAGCTTCGGGTCGTAGACTCCAGAACCTCCAATAATGGCTATCCTCGGCATGGTATCACCTGAAGAGAAGAAACGGGAGAGGCCTTAAAACGTTAGTGTTTTTCCCAGATGGCCTTCTGGTGCATAGCCTTCTCCTCGATGTTCTCCTCAAGCCTGCCTTCGGTCTGGAGCTCGAGGATTTTGGTGAGTATCTCGCTAAGCAACCAAGAGCCCCATTTGGGATCCTTAACTTCAAGGGCCGCATCGATGGCTCCGTCTATGTCCCCAATTTTGAGTTTCGCCACGGCTATGCTGCCGAAGGCAAGGGAGCGGAGATAATGACCCCGGACACGCTGAGCAAAGCTTAGTGCATCATCGAACTTTCCGAGTTTGGCCAGGTATGTAGTGACCTTAACGAGGAGAGCATCATCGTTTGTGCGATTGCCTATCTTCTTTATGAGAGGCTCGTACTTTTCATCCACAGGTTTACTGAGGAGTTGATCAAGAATAAAGCCGGTGATTTCCTCAAACTCCGAACCTTTCAGGAAGTCGATAAGGTGAGAAAGTAGCTCCTCCCTATCCAAGGACGTCTCAACTATTCCCCTGAGGATAGACAGTCTAGCATTGGGGGAAAGTCTCTCGAGTATCCTCGCCACGAACTCGAGCTCCCCCTGGTTGCCTAGTCCAACGAGGAGCGATTTCAGAACGTCAAAGCCTGTCTCAGACGACATGCTGAGGGCTATCTCAACGAACTTTTCGTAGGTGGCCTTGGGAACGTCTGAGGTTTTCAGGTAAACTGCTACTTCCTTCATGGCTTCCCCCAGCCAGTACTCGCTCTTCAGCTCGGAGAGGATCCTGATGGCACTTCCAAACTCCTCCCTCTTGAGATGCTCCTTTATGGCTTCGATTGCACCTATCGAATGCCAAGGCTCCTCATCGATCTGTTCTATAATGAGCTTGGCCTTGCGCATATTGCCCTTCTTGAGGTAGACGCGAAGTATCTTCAGAAGGAGGTCGTTGCGCTTTACAGTGTCATCAATGTCCGTGACGTAGAAGAGGGCATCATCAGTCATGTCCAGCTCCAGAAGCTTGACCACTAGTTCCTCTAGAAGATCGTCCCGCAGTGGCTGAGGAAAGGCCATTATAGATTCGTAAGCCTGATGAAACACCTTCCGAGCTGTTTTTGAACCGGTCCTCTCGAGGTACGTTCCTATCTCCATCAGTGCTTTAACCATCAGAACAGGGTTTTCAATAGAAGCCGTAGCAGTGAATGCGTACTTAAAAGCAGTTTTATATCCCGGGTTCTTGGCCCTGTGCATATAGTATCCTATTTTAGCGTAAGTGACCGCACGAAGATACTTATCCCTAATATCAGAAGCTAATCTGAGGGCCTCACGATAAACATCCACTGACATGATTTCCACCGGGGAAATTTACGATATCGGAGTATTTAATGATTTCCAACATGCAGAACACAATGGGGGATACTTAGTCAAAAAACGAAAGATCAGCCAAGCTCGTCGTAAACGACACCCACGACTTCACCATCGTCGAGGGACACGAAGCTTACCTTTGTCTTCTTGCCGCTCTTAGGGTCCACAACAACAAAATCTGGCTTTGAAAGGTACTTACTGGCGGGCATTCTCCAGACATCGCCGTAATGAGCCCTAAGCTCCTTCAAAAATCTATCCGTATCACGTCTAATTACCGTTGTCATCGGTATCACCGTTTATATGTACTACTTTAAAGTATAAAAAGGTTTCCTATAGACATTCGTTAAAGTTAATATCGACAATTGTCTATCACGCACCCCTTATGCACACCAATGAACCCTGGGGAACATTCAACTCTCTGGAAATTGGCCTGCACTTCGCCTTAAGCAGAAAGAATATCCTCGAGTCCTTTAAATCGCTCAGCGTCTCAAAGTTCGCCTGCCCCTTCGCGATGATGACATCAGCCTTTCTGAAAATCTCCTTAAATTCCTTGGATGCATATTCCATAGGAGCCCCCGGAAGGCGTGAACCTGTGGAGACCACATGAGCCAGCTCTTCAAAGCCAGCTTCTCTCAAGTCTTCAACGGTTGCATCGTTGATTATCGGCCCCTCTTTGGCGGCAACGTATATATTGAGCCCGGGGAACAGTTTTCTTATGAGCCCAAGGAGCAGTTTGTCAAAGTAAATTTCCCCACAGTTGTCGACGAGATACAGCAGGCTCTTTGCCCTCCTCAGCTCTTCAAACAGCACATCGCTCTCATCCACGTAGAGCTCTTCTTCAGCCATACGGAGGATGTCCTCCTCTATCTTTTCGGGGTCGTAGCCGACCGCGAAATCAATCACGTTGCCAGCTATAGCCAGCTTCAGAGCCCTGCCAAAATCTCCCACTTCCCCAATATCAGCGGCAACCTTTGCTGCGAGTTCAGTAGAACGACGCTTGTAGTCCCTGAACGGATCATCGTCTCCCAGAAAGCGGTAAAGTTCAAGGAACAACCTCCCGCCATCGGTTGCTGGCACAGAGCTTTCGTCAAAAAACTTACCAATTCTTCTGGCGAAAAATATCATTGCTTCTCTGCGCTTTTTTAAATCCGGAGTGCTCATTTCAACTATTTTCTGAGCCTGATTTACAGCGCATGCAATGCACTCGTAGTGAATCTTCATGCCACCACCAAGGGAAATAGAAAAGGTTTGAGCTTATAAAATCACTCCATGAGCCTCTCAACGTACTCGAGCTCCTCCGGGAGGGGCTTCCTTCTCTTCTTCATCTCCCTCTCGAGCATGTATTCGTAAAGTGCGGTCATCCATATCATCTCTCTCACCCCCTTTTGGTCTCTCCAGTTTATACTAACTAGATTTCAAGTTTAAAAGCCTTATGAGACCTTAAAACTCCATAAATGTCCTTAGAATGTCCCTGTTCACCCAAAAAAGCAATGATGGCGGTTTTTGATATTAAATGGACAAGATTGAACAGTTTAAAGGGCTTTAACAGAGCCGTTTTTGTCAAAAGAATACATTCGAACAGGAAAAAGCAACCCAACTGTTTATAAACTTTGGAGACCCCATCACTACGGTGGGAGAAGATGGCCTTAGAAAAGCTTGGAAAGGCACTCAACAATGCCCTGAGGAAGCTCGCTCGTTCAAGCACCGTAGACGAGGCGACGATTAAAGAGGTAGTGCGAGACATTCAAAGGGCGCTCATTCAGGCTGACGTTAACGTTAGGCTCGTTCTAGACTTAACTAAGAGGATAGAAAAAAGGGCCCTGGAGGAAAAGCCTCCAGCGGGAGTTTCAAAGAAGGAGCACATAATTAAAATAGTCTACGAGGAACTGACGAAGTTCCTCGGCACGGAAGCTAAGCCCATAGAGATAAAGGAGAAGCCGACCGTTCTGCTGACTGTGGGTATCCAGGGTTCCGGTAAAACGACCAGCATCGCAAAACTCGCCAGATACTTCCAGAAGAGGGGCTACAAAGTCGGTCTCGTATGTTCAGATACCTGGCGTCCGGGAGCCTACCATCAGCTCAAGCAGCTCGTTGAACCCTTCGGCATAGAGGTCTTTGGTGATCCCGAGGAGAAGGACGCCATAAAACTGGCCAAAGAGGGCGTCGAGTACTTCAGGGAGAAGGGCGTTGATATAATCATCGTGGATTCAGCAGGAAGGCACAAGGAGGAGAAGGGCCTCATAGAGGAGATGAAACAGATAAGCGCTGCCATAAAGCCCCACGAGGTAATCCTTGTCATAGACGGAACCATCGGCCAGCAGGCTTACAACCAAGCGCTGGCCTTTAAAGAAGCCACTCCAATAGGCTCAATAATTGTTACAAAGCTCGACGGTTCCGCCAAGGGTGGTGGAGCGCTCTCGGCGGTTGCAGCAACCGGGGCGCCCATAAAGTTCATCGGTGTGGGCGAGAGGATTGATGATTTAGAGCCCTTCGACCCCAAGAGGTTCGTCTCAAGGCTCCTTGGTCTGGGTGACATTCAGGGCCTTCTCGAAAAGTTTGAGGAGCTCCAGAAGCAGCAGGAATTCAGTGAGGAAGACTTAGAGAAGTTCCTTAAGGGCAAGTTCAACCTCAAGGACATGTACGCCCAGCTTGAGGCTATGCAGAAGATGGGCCCGCTGAAGCAGATACTCCAGATGATTCCGGGAATGGGCTACTCCCTGCCGGACGATGCCGTCAGGGTTGGGGAGGAAAAGTTGAAGAAGTTCAAGGTCATAATGGACTCGATGACCGAGGAAGAGCTCGAGCATCCCGAGATAATCAACTATTCAAGGATAAAGAGAATTGCCCGCGGTTCAGGAACGAGCACCCAAGATGTAAGGGAGCTCCTTCACCAGTACAATCAAATGAAGAAAATGTTCAAGAGCATGGATAAAAGGAAGCTCTCCAAGATGGCCCGCAAGTTTAACCTCGGGGGGTTTGGGCTATGATAGAAGCCTTCGTGCTAGTTGTTGTTAAGCCCGGGACTGAGGAAAAGGTCTACAACGCCCTGGCGGGGGAAAAACACATTAAGGAGATATACCGCGTCTACGGCGAGTACGACATAATCCTCCGTGTGGAGGTCGAGAACATAGGAGAGCTCGACAGGTTTCACGACGAGATACTCAGAAGGATAAACAACATCGAGATGACCGAGACACTCATAGCAAGCTCCTACCGGGGGTGAAGGCTTGGAGAATAGGTGGGTCGCGACCATCCACCTCGACACGCTGAAGGTGGAGTACGACCCCACCTTTAAATTTAAGTGTGTTGAGAACTGTGGAAAATGCTGCTACGAGCTGGAGATTCCGATTCGGGATGAAGATATAGCCCAGATAGAGGAGCTCGGCTACAACGCATGGGAATTCGTCGATTATGAGAAGATGTTCTACCGTGGGGACAAGTTCTTAAGCTACGCCCTCAAAAAGCGTCCCTTCGATGGAGGCTGCGTTTTTCTCGATCCAGAGACCATGCGGTGCAAAATCTATAACCACAGGCCTCTAGCGTGCAGACTCTACCCCTTTGTCTTCGTGAAACACGGGAATAAAATGGAAGTCTACGTCAAGGAAGATCCCTTCTGCCCGGGCATTAACCATCCAGAAGGAGAGCCTGTAACAAAGGAATTCCTCCTCAGAGAGTATAGGGACGTCATAGAAGATTACCGCAGGAAAGTTGTGAACACAGGTGAGTAACCGAAACATATTTATACATTTTCTTGTTAATTTTTGGCCACCGGAGGTGAGAGAATGAGTCAGCTAAAGTCGGTTCAGGAAAAGCTCAGGCTTGTCAGGGTGCTCAGACTGCTTAAGAAAAATTACACCTACGAGGAGCTCTCTAAGATAACGGGCCTCCCCATTACAGTCCTCAACAGATACGTCAGGGGAAAGGTCCTTCCGAGCGCTGAAAGAACAAGAGAGCTCCTGGAGCTGCTGCTTCCCTACATAAACATTGAGGAGGAAGTTAGAAGGAGGATAAAATTCGATGAGTACGGCTTCTTCGACAACATGCCAGTCCTTAGCGACACGGCCCTGATGAGCCTTATAGCGGAGGACGTTGCAAGTAGGTACATGGACAAAAACGTGGACAAGGTTCTCACTGCTGCAACCGATGGAATAGCACTTGGTGTTCACGTCGCGAGGGAGCTTAACGTCGACGTCGTATACGCCAAGAAGAAGAAGGAAGTCGGCGTCGAGAAGTTCTACGAGGTCAGCTACGTCCCAAGCGCTTCGGGAAGCGTTACGACGCTCTATCTGCCACAGTGGGCACTCAAGAAGGGCGAAAATGTCCTCATAGTCGATGATGTCATTAGGAGCGGCGAGACCCAGAGGGCACTCCTGGAGATGTGCAGGCAGGCAGGAGCGAAACCAGTCGGCATGTTTTTCCTCATAAGTGTCGGGGACATCATAGACCGCCTGAAGGAGGAGTACAACATTCCAGTGGAGAGCCTCATAAGGCTGGAGTGATCTAAATGAAGGTTTTAATCTACAACGTCGATGGCTTAACGATTCCCGTGGAGGTCGAGCCCGGCCTCCCTTTCACATTCCACTGCAGCATCGAAGAGTGCGAAAAAGAGATAGTCATTGAGGGAGTCGTGAAAACCGTCAATGAGGATGAATTCAGCAAGGTTCTCGAAAGCACGATAGCCGAGAACTCCGACTTTGAGAGAATAAGGGAGATAACGGCCAGGAGCCTGATATTCGAGGGGACTGTAAACGGAAAAGAGGTTAGACTTCCAGTGGAAAGCCTCGATGACTTCGCAAAGCGCTTCATGGACGAAGTCCTAGTCCTCCGTTAGTTTGAGCCTCAGGTCTTCTTTCACCACCTGCATGGCGACGCTCGTGTTCGTTTTTTCCACACCGTCCAGCGAGAGGAGCCACTTAACAAAGCGGTTCATATCAGCCCTGTCTTTGAACTTGGCGATAACCACAATATCGAACTCACCGGTTATGTCGTAGACCATTATCACCCTGTCGTTTTCGGCAATCTGCCTCTCAATTTCGGTGATTTTCCGCCCCTGAGCTTTCACCCCGATGACGGTCGTAAGGCCGAAGCCGAGCTTCTCGTAATCGAGGATTGGCGCAAATCCTTTTATTATCCCTTCTTCCTCCATGCGCTTAATCCGGTTGTAGACAGTACCAACGGCAATTTTAAGCTCGCGTGCTATCTCACGGTAGGAGAGACGAGCATTTTGCTGGAGCAGGGAAAGTATCCTGAGGTCGAGTTCATCCACCATCCTCACCACCGGAGAGAATAGACCGTAAACTTTAAATACCCTTCCCTTTGAGGGAATAGCGGGCAGTGGACCGGTAGCCTAGCTAGGATAGGGCGGCGGCCTCCTAAGCCGCAGGTCCGGGGTTCAAATCCCCGCCGGTCCGCCAGCACACTAAACTTCTGCCGATCAGAGTTTTATCAGAGTTCGCATGTCGCTTTTAGAATGACCGTCGTTCAGCGAGTTTACTCCTCAATTGCAAGTCTTATAGTGTTTCACTCATAGAAACCGTCCACTCACTCAATTTGGAGTTAAATCCACATACTCCAGACTTACAAAGACATGCAAACTCAATTCAGTCCCGCTTTTACTGGCTAACACCTGATCAAACTTTGCGAGACAAAAAGCTAGAGGAGGTGAGAGCATGGTGGAGGACGTCCTCCTGCTTTACATAGCAAGTATAAACGCTGAGAGAAGACGTAAGAAGAAAAAGCGCTTCCTCCTCTGAACCCTTCCGAAACCTTTAAATATTTTCCTGATTTTTAGTTAATTCGAGTAAGAAAAAAGTTGGAGGTGGTGACCATGGTCTACGTGGCTGTTCTGGCAAACATCAATGGCAACCTTCCAGCACTTGCCAAGGCTCTTGAGAGGATTGAAGAGCTTAAAGAGGAAGGGTATGAGATTGAGAAGTACTACATCCTCGGAAACATCATTGGACTCTTCCCGTATCCAAGGGAAGTCCTTGACACTCTAGATGACCTCATAAAGAAGGACACCGTCAAGGTCATCCGCGGCGAGTTCGACCAGATAATAGCGGCGAGCGATTCCCACGCGGAAGGGCCGGACTACATCGATAGGCTTGATATCCCCGCTCACATAAAAGCGGCCCTCAAGCACACATGGGAGGTACTCGGTCACGAGGGAAGGGAGTTCATCCGCGACCTGCCGATATACCTTGTGGACAGGATCGGCAAGAACGACGTCTTCGGAGTCTATGGAAGTCCCCTGAACCCGTTCGAAGGGGTAGTTCTTCCAGACCAGCCGACGAGCTATTATGAATCCATAATGAGGCCCGTCAAGGACTACGAGATACTCCTTGTTGCCTCACCAAAGTACCCAGTGAATGCCATGACAAGATACGGCAGAGTCGTCTGCCCAGGGAGCGTGGGCTTCCCACCGGGAAAGGAGCACAAGGCAACTTTCGCCCTTGTTGACGTCGATACACTTCACACCAAATTCATAGAGGTAGACTATGATAAGAAGCTCATTGAGGAGAGGATAAAGAAGGAAGGCCTCCCAGAGGAGCTCATCAGGATTCTCTACCACGGAAAGATTTAAGCAGATTCAGGGCCTCTTTAACATCTTTTCTTTCATAGGCTAAGAAAGTGAGGAATCCAATTAGGAATACCGTTTTTGACAGGAAGATCAGCAACTGGAGGGCAAGGGCAACGATGAGGGGGCTGTATATCCCCCAAGAAATTCCGAGCAGTTTGTGGGAGTAGTGGGCAGAGCCAATGAGTATAACCCAGTACCCCAGGAGAAGGCCGAGCATAACGCCGATCGAACCGAAGAGAGGTATCAGATAAAGCCACGAGAGGAGGGAAGTAACACCACCAAGGAGTGCAACAATCGTCCCATTTCTCACGTAGGCCGTCGAGTTGAGAGCAACTATGCTCGGGTTGTAAGAAATGTAAACCTCCATCGCCATCAGGGCAAGGTAAAAAGCCGGGCCTACATCAAAGCTGAAAAAGAAGGAGAGAACCTCCCTACCAAGGAGCATGAGAGCAAATATTGCCGAGCCGGTTGCTAGAATTAAAAGCCTCGTTGTCTTCTCGGCGAGAAGCCTGACATACTCATTCTCATTCCTTCCATACTTATAGGAAAAGAGAGGCATTATCGCAGACTGAAGCACCTGGGGAAGGTAAGTGAGCAGGAATGCAGCCGAGAGAACCGCAGAGACTTTTCCCGCCACTTCAGCCCCTGCCAGGTATTCGCTCATGAAGTAAGGTCCCTGAATGAGAAACACGCCCGAAAGCGTGCCGAGGAATGCAAAGGACGAGTAGGATAGGAGAAGCTTAAGTTCACGCTTTCTGGGCCTTCCTAGGAGGTTAAATTTCACCAAGTAGACAAGGGCAAAAGCGGAGATAAGCCCAAGAAAGAGCAAGTAGGGAGCAAAGACATCATGAACCAAAAAGCCTGTCATGAAGCCCAAAAAGGCGAGTGTTATTAAATAGGCGTAGTGCTCACCGCGGTGGATGCCATAGAGGAAGTTCCTTAGAGTAAGCTGTACCCCTCTAAAGACCGCCAGAAGGGAGAGGTAAACGTTAAACGGAAGCAACAGAAGACCAGCCAACGGAAGAAGAAAAGAGGGAAGCGTGATTGAACGAATGGCCTCCTCTCTGTTACTTCCAAGGAACTCCGATGCATACTTCCCGAGGGCAACCGCAAAGAAGCTCAGGGGAATCGCCAGAAAGAAGGCCTGCGAAATCAGGGAGTTTGCCCGACCGAGCTCTTCAACACCAAATCTCCTGGAGACGATTACACTGTAGAGAAATCTGCTGATTCCCGTCAGTCCCAGGGCAATTATCGACGCCAGTGAATGTCTCAGGAGAACGCGGCGCTCATAGCTCATGGATAAAAAGATAGGAGTGGAGAATTTAACCTTTACTGAAGCCGAGATAGAAGCCAGCTATGAATGCACCGGTTCCCGGCAGAATCCCAAGGGCTTTCTGGCCAAGGGACGCTATCTGAGCCGTTAGGTCCCCCGTGAGGTTGAAGAGCTTGTCAGTGTTTATTGTTATCACTCCCTTCTGCTGAAGCCAGAAGAGGCTGAGCAGGTAGGCGCCTATTAAAGCCATCGCCAACTTCATGACCTTCTTGATGGCAAATCCGGTCAGGAATCCTGCTATTCCACCGACACCCATATCCCCAATCATAGCATTTAAGTTCAAATCCATTCACACCACCACTGACACCTACATCAATGGAAGATAAAACGTTTTTGCCCAAAACGTTTAAATTAAACGGCTTCAAAATATTTGTAGATCATAAAAGTTTTCATAAAAGTTTGGGAGTGGGAACATGACGAGCCCCATGGAGAGACTCAAAAATAAGATTACCAAAGAGGTTCTGTGGCTCTACATCCTCCGCCTGCTCAGAGAGAGGCCAATGTACGCCTACGAGCTGAAGGAAAGGATAAAAGAGGCGTTTAATTTCGAGCCAGCAACCGTTAGCTCATACGTTGTCCTCTACAAGCTGGAGAAGGACGGCTACGTAACAGCGGAATGGCAGGAGAGCGAAACCGGGAAGCCCTCAAGGAAGTACTACAGGCTCACACCAGAGGGGGAGAAGCTCCTTAAAGAGGGGATAGCTTTTCTCGAGCAGATGCTCTTGAAACTCAAGGAATAAATGCTTTCCTCAAAATTTCTCAAATCTCCCTGGCATCTAGTGCCAATGAAATATCGAAGAAAAGCTCCAAATGGAGAAATACAAGAGGGCTAAAGCCCTCAGCGTCCCATTCCACCGCGCGGCTCCCTAGCCTTCGGGCGAAGGCCCTTGTAGCCGCACTTCCTGCACTTCTTTGCCTTCCACGGATTAGTGGCACCGCAGCGCATGCAGATGTACTTCCTAAATATCCTAGCCTCAGCCTCCGGGAATCTCGCCATCGTAATCACCCCATGATCTTGAATCCAACACACCTATTCATTCTCACTTTTAAAGCTTTGGTGCGGGGGACGGGATTCGAACCCGCGCAGCCCTACGGCAGCGGATCTTAAGTCCGCCCCCTTTGGCCAGGCTCGGGCACCCCCGCGCGAGGGAGAGTAAATTAGGCAAATTAAAAAGCTTTGCCCTCAGGTTCTGACTATGCGCATCTCGAAGTCCTCAACCGGAACCTTGAAGTCCTCCCTGCTCTCTATCTCCTTCCTGTTGTAGAGTATCTCCCTAGCGAGGATCCAGTAGATGAGCGCGAGGGCCTTCCTACCCTTGTTGTTAGTTGGGATGGCGACATCAACGTAGCTGAGGAAGTTCTCGGTGTCAACGAGGGCAACGATCGGAACCCCTATCTCAATGGCCTCCTTCATGGCCTGGTGATCTGCCCTCGGGTCAGTGACTATGAGAACGTCCGGCTCGAAGAAGTTCTTGACCTGCGGGTTGGTCATGGTTCCCGGAAGGAAACGGCCCGGTATGGCTCTGGCTCCGGTGACCTCGCCGAACTTCTTGACCGGCTTCTGGCCGTAGAGCCTGACGCTCACAGCAAGGATGCCCTCCGGGTCGAACTTGGCGAGGAACTTGCCGGCAACCCTAAGCCTCTCGTCAGTCTTCCTGACGTCAAGGACGTAGAGGCCGTCCTGCCTAACGCGGTAGATGAACTTCTTCATGTCCTGGGTCTTCTGCTGGGTTCCGATGTGGACACCGGCAGCAAGGTACTGGTCGAGTGGAACGAGGTATTCCTCCATTTTTCACACCTCCTTCATCCTTCAAAGGTTATTATCCTACCCCTTTCGCCCAAATCTTCGGCGATTCTTATCAGCTCGTTCAGCTTGGCGATGGAGTCTTTCCGGAGCACCATCGCCGGACATCTCAAACCCACCGCAAGGTGGGCCAGAGCCTCGTCGGAGGACTCGTAGAGAGCCTCCGCGAGGATCGGAGTAATCCTCTCCGACTTCGCGTCGTTCACAAGGTTGTATAAGTCGGTGAGCGTGCCCAGATTGATAGGCTTTATAGACAGCGCATTGTAGTAGCGCCTGTCGAGTATGTCTTTCTCGCGGAAGAGGTGCTCACCGTCCACGAACACCTCGTGGGTGCCAGCTATTAGCTCGAGGAACAGCTCTTCGTCGCCGATAGGCTTTATGTAGGCTACGTTGTTGTCCTCGACGATTGAGAGCAATTCTTCGGTCTCCATTGGCCTCTTCTGGACGAGACCGAGCGCCACCTCAAGGCCAAGCTCATCACCAGCTTTTTCGGTGGCTTTTGACAGAGCCTCAACAGTGCTGCCCTCAGCATTCTCAAGCACCTTTGTGGCCGCATCGACCACGTCGGTTATCTCCATGAGGTCACGAACCATAACGTAGTAGTCAAAGTCCTCACCGCTGGCTATCTCGAGGATCGGAACGGGCAGTTCAGTGGTGAAAGTTCCTCCGATGTAGCTGTAGAGGGGCATCCTCTTGACGCTCGCCGCGGCTTTGGCAACTGCTATTGAAACGGCAAGAGCGGTGTTGGCACCAATGTGGCTAAAGTCCTCGGTTCCGTCTATCTCCCAGAGGTAACTATCTATGAGCTCCTGCTCCGTGGCGTCGAAGCCTATCAGCTCGGGCCCTATAATCTCATCAACCTCGCTGACGGCTCTGTGAGCCTCAGCTATGTAGAGGCTCGGGTTCTCGTCTATCGGAGCCGCGAATCTTCCAAAGCCCGAGCTCGTAATAACGTCTACCTCAACGGAGTACTTCCCGCCCTTGAGCACCGCGACCCTGCCGATTACGTTCTCTATCACCGTCATCTCTCATCAGCTCGGCCTTATTACGGTGAGCGGTATTATGCCCTTCTCGAACTCAAGCAGCGCGGCATCGAGCGGCGTGATTCCTTCCGGGACGTCTATGAGTATGGGCGCACCCATCGCTATCTGGAGGGCCCTCGCCCCCACAATCCTCGCCCTTTCAAACCTCGTGTACTTAAACATTCCAACCACCCGTGCAAATTTTGGTGGGGCCGCCGGGATTTGAACCCGGGTCTCCGGCACCCCAAGCCGGGAGGATAGACCAAGCTACCCCACGGCCCCCCAGAAATGCGGTTTTTTCAGTATACCCTGTAAACCATTACCTGGTCGATGAGCTCGACGTGGCTCAGCAGGGTTCTCCTGCAGCAGTACCTCTCGATCCCGAGGTCATCTAGGACCTTCTCGGGATCCTCGCCCTTCTCAACGCGGGCCTTAAACTCATAGTATTTGTCGCCTATTACCTTCCCACACGTGAAGCACCTGACGGGGACTATCACCCGTATCACCTTCTCAAATGAATATTAAAGGGGTCAGCGGTAGGACTTCTGCCTCTTGGCTCTCGGACCCTTAGTGGAGCGGTTGGGCTTGTGCGGCTCGGTTCTCCTGCTGTCTCCGACGAGCATTGTCCTGTCGTACTTCATAAACTTTTCCTTGAGGTTCATGTCGTTTGTCCACTCCACGAGGGCCCTGGCAATGGCAACGCGGGCAGCCTCTGCCTGACCCATGAAACCGCCGCCCTCGACCTTGACGTCGATGTCGACCTTGCTGACGATCTCCTCGCCGGCAAGGACGAGGGGCTCCATAATGGTGAAGCGCGCAATTTCTGGCTCGATTATCTCAACCGGCTTGTGGTTGATCCTGACGCGACCCTTTCCTTCCCTAATGGTGGCCCTCGCAACGGCCGTCTTCCTCTTTCCAGCAGTCTGGATGACCCTCATCTTCTCTCACCTCAGAACTTTCCACCGAGGAACTTGGCGACCTCGCCAACGGTAACGTACTTGGGTGTGGCAAGTCTCGACATGTGGGCCTCGCTTATGGTCTCAAGCTCCTTGCCCTCGAACTCCTTCGGAATTCCAACGTAGACCTTGAGCCTCTTGAAGGCCTTCCTTCCGCGGTCGGTCTTCCAGGGGAGCATGCCCCTGACTGTTCTCCTGACTATCTCGTCGCTCCTCTTGGGGTAGAACGGACCCTTCCTTGGGTTGGTCCTGGTTCTCAGCTCGGTCCTCTGCTTGTACTTGGCGAAGATGTCCTCTCTGTTGCCGGTGATGATGGCCTTCTCGGCGTTAACTATGACCACTTCCTCGCCCTCAAGGAGCATCTTAGCGACCTTCGAGGCGAGCCTTCCAAGTATGAGTCCTTCAGCGTTAATAATCCTCATGGCCCATCACTCCATTATGATTACTCCACTTCCCTTCGGGTTTCTCTCAATGAGCTCCTCAATCGTGATGGCCTCTCCACCGGCCTCGATTATCTTCTTCTTAGCAGTCTCACTAAACTTCCAGGCAGCAACGACGACCTTGTGCTCGAGCTTTCCGGCTCCAAGAACGCTTCCCGGGACGATGACAGTGTCGCCCTCCTTGGTGTAGCGGTTGATCTTGCTGACGTTCACTTCAGCCCTCTGCCTCCTAGGCCTCTCAAGACGCCAGGCGATGTCCTTCCATATCTTAACTCCTTCCTCGTTCGACTTCTTTCTGAGGTAGCGGATGAGCCTCCTCAGATTGATGTCGGTTGGACCGGTTCTCTTCATGAGCATTCCTCCTTCACAATTCTCGCACCGAGGGACGGGGTGAACGTGAATTATGGTGCGGGGGCGGGGATTTGAACCCCGGAACCCCTGCGGGACGGGACCCTGAATCCCGCGCCTTTGACCAGGCTCGGCAACCCCCGCGTCAGTCCGCTAATTTATGGAGTTCGCTTATAAATCTATCGCTCTTCCTCATGAGGATTTTGAGGGCTATGGTGACGATTTCCTCAACGGGGAGCTCTCCATTGCTTTCCACAGTAAAGACGAACGTATTGGGCACTACCTCTTCCCTAATCTTATCGCCCTCGTACGGCTCAAACTTTCTCGGAAGGTAGAAAGCCTTCGTGGTGGTTATGACGAGCTCCTCGTCGGTCTCCTCAACGGGCAGACCGCGTTTCTCAGCTAAAGCCTTGAGCTCCTCCCAGTCTGGAACATCTTTGCTCACGTGGATCTTCGTGAGATACTTGTAGTAGACGAAGCCCGGCTGCCACTTGGCGTGGTCCTTTCCGCGACCAAGCTTGGCATAAGCGTTCAGCGTGAGCTTCTGACCTTCGGCCAGCTTGACTATCGGTATGTTCGGGTTGGCCGGCTTAACTCCCTCGTCGTCGCTCTTGAGGTCACCGGAGTAGACCATACCCGGCCCCTCTGCCTCGAGAGAGAGGGTAACGGTGTAATCGTCAAGCTCGAGGGCATCGAGGGAGAACCTCTCCACCGGAGTGGTGAGCGGAATCATGGCCAGCCTGTGGGCAATTATCTCGTCAAACAGGGCGGAATCGTTCTCGAAGAACTCAACCTCGTCAACCGCAAAGGTCGGAACCTCGGCCAAGATGGTTCTCCTGAGGGCGTTGGCGAAGGGAACATCAATTCCCTCAACGATGAACTTAATCGAATCCTCCCTTTTCTCAAGAATGCGAAACTTTGGCTCCATTTGCATCACCAAAAAAGAAGTTGTAGGGGTCAGACACGCCTACCCCTTCTTCCGCCCTTTGGCCTGGTGCCGTCGTGCGGAATCGGGGTGACGTCCTCAACCCTTCCTATCCTCAGACCTGCCCTAGCGAGGGCCCTGATGGCTGCCTGGGCACCCGGGCCTGGGGTCTTGCTCTTGCTTCCTCCAGGGGCGCGGACCTTGATGTGAACACCGACGAAGCCCTTCTCCATGGCCTCCTCGGCGGCCCTCTTGGCGGCTATCATAGCCGCGTAGGGCGAGGGCTCGTCCCTGTCAGCCTTAACGACCATACCACCGCTCCACCTGGAGACGGTCTCGGCCCCGGTGAGGTCGGTGATGTGGATGATGGTGTTGTTGTAGGAGGAGTAGATGTGGGCAACGCCCCACTTCTCCTTCTTCTTAAGGTTAACAACCTGCTGCTCCTCGCTCATGAGGCCTCACCCTGCTTAGCCTGTTCGATAACCATTCTCTCGGGGTGGCTCTCCTTCGCGAAAGGAGAGGTCTTGGAGTAGGTTATGGTGTCTTCCTCCTCCTTGAGGACGAGGTAGCCCGGAGAGCGGATTATCTGGCCGTTGACCTCGATGTGGCCGTGGACTATGAGCTGCCTGGCCTGCCTGATGGTCCTGGCGAGTCCCTTCTTGAAGACAATGGTCTGAAGGCGCCTGTCGAGGACGTCCTCAACGGTAAGGGAGAGAACGTCATCCAAGACGGCATCGGCCGGAAGAAGGCCGAGCCTGTTGAGCCTCTGGAGGAGCTGGACCCTCTCGATCTCAGCCTGCTTGCCCCTCGCCGCAAGGAGGTGCCTGGCCCTACGCCTGAACTCCTTGAGCTGGGTCTCGTGGCGCCAGAGTTCCTTCTTGTTCTTGAGGGCGTACTTCTTCATGAGCACGCGCTCTCTGTCAAGCCTCTCCTTAATCCACGGGTGAGAGGGAGTCTCGTACTTCTTCCTCTGCCTCTTAGGGTCTCCCATTTACACCACCTCACTTCTTTCTCCTTCTCACGCCGACGGTGGTACCGTGCCTGAAGTTCGACCTAGTTCTCTGTCCCCTGAGCGGCAGTCCGAGCTCGTGCCTTATGCCGCGGTAAGCCCTGATTCTCCTGAGCCTGTTGATGTCCTCACGCCAGGCCATGACGAGCTTGGCGGTGATAAGGTGCATGTCCTTACCGGTCTCATAGTCCTTCGGCCTGTTGACTGCCCAAGTCGGGATTCCGTGGGCGACCGGATCCTCGAGGATCTCCTCAATCTTCTTGACCTGCTCGTCGGTCAGGTAACCGGTCTTCATGTACGGGTCAATCCCTGCAACCCTGAGCACTATGGTAGCGAAGTTTATCCCTATGCCCTTGATGCCCGTAAGGGCCCATCTCAGCTGCTTATTTCCGTCCAAATCAACTCCCGCTACACGGACGATGTGTCTGAAGTTGTCCGTCATTACGAATACACCTCCATATCAATCCTTCAGAGAGGATTTTGGCGCCGGGACGGGGATTTGAACCCCGGTGTCCATACGGACACGGGCTCTCAAGGCCCGCGCCATCCCAGGCTAGGCGATCCCGGCATACACGCGGTAACCGCTCCCCTTTGCCAGCTCTCTCACTTCGGTGAAGTGCTCCTCCATTAAACCCTTAATATATTTTGCCCCCTGCTTTGTCTTGATAACAAGTTGCAGGAGGCCTCCATCGTTGAGATGCCGGGGAGCATTTATAACTATTTCCCTCAGGATTTCCTTTCCCGCGTGCACCGGGGGGTTAGTGATGATTGTGTCGAACTTTTCGCCCCTGACGGGCTCATAGAGGCTTCCCCACCTAACCTCGGCGTTTCTAACGTTGTTGATTTTTAAATTTTTCCTCGCTATGCTTACCGCCCGTCTGTTCACGTCGGTCATGACGACGTATTCAACAAAACGAGAGGCAACGATCCCTATCGCACCGTAGCCGCAACCGAGGTCGAGGACACGCCAGTTCCCGTCAAGTATCATACTCTCTATGAGCAGTTCCGTTCCTCTGTCGAGTTTCCCGAAGGAGAAGACTCCACTGGCCGTTATGAATTTAAAGCAGTGACCCCTAAGGCAGACCTCAATGGTCTTTGTCTTGAGGGGAACGTTTGGCTCTTCGGAGTAGTAGTGGCTCATGTGCAGGGATAAGAAAAGGGGTTTATAAAGGTAAGTCATGTCCAAGAGGTTTCAGCCAGTTATACCTTTGAACCGCTCCCCAACCACAGCAAAACCGTCACTATAACCACCGCAAGCCATATCCATCCGACCGCACCCATCACGTAAAACGGAATGTTCCCACTGCGGATTCCCCAGACTATGAAGCCCGTAAGCACCATGAAAACCGCCATCTCCAGTTGAATTGCCCACGAAATCCTGCTACGGCCTGCGAAAGAATCCCTGAAGGCAAAAAGTAGAAAGAGGTAGATAAGCCCACCAATTATCGCCGCGTATGCACCATACTCCATCCAAGACATGCTTTACCACCCTACCACAATGTTCCACATTTAACCTTAATAAACCCAAGTGCATAAACACATACTTGCATTGATGGACAGTATCCATAGCATCCTGAGAGTGAAGCCCATGATCCAAAGACTCCCCCTGCGATACAAGCTATACACGCAGCTCCTCCAGACAGTACACAAGCTGCAGTGCATCCAATGACTATTGCATATAATGAGGCACAGCAGGCTCCTACTATAACCCATGAAGGGGCCTCTGGCTGGGTACATATGAACTTTATGTAGATTAAGGGGTTTAGCATAAATTCACATGCAGTCAATGAGTCCATACTAACACTTACCCCTATTGTCCGGTATTGATCATATTCTGAAAGTTTGAGCCGCACTAAGTGTGATAAGTGTCTCAGCTCATAGGCAGTTCTGCCCCAAACCCAGTTCGTCTCGTCTCCGCGCCTAAGCTTCATGAGAACCTTGTTAAGAGTCCAGTAGTACTCCGAAAGGGTCAAGTTGTCGGCAGTAATAATCGTGTCTCCAACGGGAACAACTCTGCCCTCGTCATTGGGAGCAATGTTCATTGTGGTGAGATAAATCCAGTAACCACCATGGATTTTATCTGTAAGAATCCTCGTAACCAGTGTAAAGTTGTATTGGCTCCTCTCAGCCTTGTAAACAAGGGCGTACATCGTGTAGTTAAATGATTCATTGTAGAAGTTAATCCCAAGGAAAAGCAATTGCTCGTGCTTTTCCGTCATGTTGTAAAGCGTGACCACCGAGACGTTTACATTGGTGGTCAAGTTGGAAGTGCAGGAACTTGAGTTGTGGCAGGGGCAGGAAGTGTTAGTCAAGTTTGCGAAGTCTATGGTCTTATTCACCCAAATGACGTTCATCTGAAGCCGGCCCCTCTCATCATACCAAGCAACCACAGCCCTGCGGAAGGTTATGCTCGTGGCGTTCTCCGTCAAAGCCTTAGTCTCCTGGACAATTCCGAACTGGAGACTCAACAGCAGGGCAAGCAAGAAGACAGCACCAACCTTCTTGACCCGGCCTTCCACGGAGGCACCTCCGGAGATTATCACCAAATCCAATGTCAAAATCCTTAAAAACTTTTCTAATTATGAGTTATAATTAGTTCTGTTTTTTTTTCGTAGAATTTTCAATTTCCAACCGTAGTATTGGGGAGAAAACGAGACGAAAGAAGGCAAAGTAAAAGAGTGAACAAATGAACACAAACAACCGTTACTTGTGCAACCAAAGTTTCAGGGGCGTGGGGGCGTTAGCCCTCCGAAGGTTTAGAAGAAAACAGGGTTCATGGGACAAACCCCCGGAGTGGGGCTTTGAGAGTACAGGAAACTTTGGGAAAGAGCTTCACCAAAAAATTGTAGCTCCTCATTGCGTTATCCCTGAAGGGCTGGTTTCCCAACTTAAGGCCCGACGTTTTAAGTGAGAATCCTTTTGTAGGGGCCCTTTTGTATAGGTTTGCTTTTCTTTTGACGCCCTTCGGGCGTCTTTTTAGAGCTAAACCTTCGGCAAAAGAGTATTTAACTTAGTTTTCCCTTTCAAACAATCCTATTGATTAAGGAACCACTCAAAAAAAGAAACTTTGGGAAGGAGCTACCAACTTTGATGAAACTTTGCCCCGCAAAGTTTCTACCACAGCTTTGGATACCAGTCCCTAGGCATGAAGACCTTATCAACATCAACCGCTATTCCCTTGCTCTTCTGGAGCATCTCACCGCTCGTCATGGTGGCCTTACCGAGGGCAACGAGTTCATCCTTGAGGGTCATCACAGCAACTAAATCGCCCTTCTTGATGCCCTTGTGAACCTTGACTATTCCCGGAACGGCTAAGTCAGCACCGTGCGTTACTGCCGCAACGGCCGAATCTCTAATCCAGACCTTCGGCAGATGTTCAACGGCCTTCTCCATCGGCTGTATCGCCTTCCTGAAGTATTCCTCAATGCCATCCTCCTTCCAGAAGTGATAGTAATCAACAAGGTCGTGGAGGGTTACCAGGGTTTCATCCTCCTTGAAGGGGCCGCTTCTGGTACGGCGCAGCTCGGCCATGTGGGCACCAACACCGAGGGCAAGGCCAATATGGTGGATGAGCGAACGGATGTATGTTCCAGCCTCAACACCGACCCTGAAGAGCACGTCTTTGCCGTCTATCTCAAGGATCTCAATGTAGTAGACCTTTCTCGTCCTCAGCCTTCTCTTAACGGCACTTCTCAGGGGTGGCCTCTGGATTATTTCCCCCTCAAACTCCTTCATGACGGCGTAGATTTTGTCCTCCGGGACCTCGCCGTGGAGGTGCATCAGAGCAACGTACTCCTTACCCGCTGGAAGCAGCGCCTGAACCACCCTTGTGGCCCTCTCGAGGGCAACCGGCAGGACTCCGCTCACCTTGGGATCAAGGGTTCCGCCGTGACCGGCTTTGTTAAGGTTGAAGAGCTTCTTAACCCAAGCAACTACCTCGTGGCTTGTAGGGCCTGGAGGCTTGTCGAGGTTGATTATGCCGAACTGCATGTGCATTTCCATTGGCCTCTTCTCGGGCGGAAAGCCCCACTTGGGGTTTGTCTCAGCCTTCTCGTCCTTTATCAGAACCTCGCGCTTTATATCGGCTGGAAGGATTCTCCTCACTTCGTCCCTCGCCATGAGCATCACCCGATGAGCGTTATCGTGGTAACCTCGAGTTCGCGCTTTATAAACCTGCCCTCAGAACTTGAAGCGGTAGTTGAAGACAGGCCAACGGGGGAGGTACTTCACGAGCTTAAGATAACTCGGAATGAAGACCTCGCGCTTGTTCTTTTCGATGGCGGTGATGATTGCACTGACGACATCCTTAGGGTGTAGTGCCCCCTGTGGAACCCTGTCGTTCCAAAAGGGTGTGGAGACCTGCTTGGGATAAACCCGGATGAGCGTTATTCCCTTCTTCTCAAGCTCGTGCTCTAGATTAACTGAGAGATAGTGAAGGGCCGCCTTTGAGGCACCGTAGGAGGGAAGGTCCCTCACGTTCACGAAAACCACACCGCTCAAAACCATCACAACCTTGCCATCCCGAGGGATTAAGTCCAAGAGCTCACGTGTGAGAGCCACTGGGGCTATTGTGTTCACCCTGAAAATCTCTTCCAGCTCCTCTTCGCTCTGCTCTACCAGGGGCTTCAGTATACCAAAGCCTGCGTTGTTTATGAGAACGTCGAGCCTCTCAACACCGAGGTTTCTCAACTCACTTCTAATAACTTTAGGGACGTTTCTCTCCCGCAGATCTGCCACGATATAGTCAAAGTTACCCAACGATTGGAGTTTCTTTAATCTCTCTTCATTTCTCGCAACGCCTATAACCCGGTAGTCCCTCCCAACGAGAGCCTCCACCAGAAGCCTCCCAATGCCGCCGGTCGCACCTGTTATAAGTGCAGTTTTCATGCCATCACCAAAAGAGTCTCCAGAGAAGGACCTTAAAAGTGTTGAGAAGTTAAAAAGAGGCCAAATGGCCTCCAGGGATTTCACTCGAGGCTGATTCCAGCCTGCTCAAGGGCGGCCTTAACGGCCTCGTCGTCAGCGCCCCTCTCGATGTTGACCCTCTCTGGGAGGGGCTCGAGGTGCTTGACGTTCATCCTCCTGCGCTTGACCTTGTTGAGGCCAGCGCCGGTAACGAGGACGAAGTTCTTGTCGATGACGTCAACGACGACGACCTTCTGGCCAGCCCTCCTTCCTGCAATGATAACGGCTATTCTTCCAACCTCAATGGCTGGCATTCATCCCACCTCCTTCTTTTTGTTGCCCGGGCTAACGCCCGACCCCGCGTCACCGTCGGGGTAAAGGTGGTCGATGGCGGCCTTCACAATCGCGAAGACCCCATCGGGACCCCATTTAGCGGTGTTGATTATCAAGTCATAAATCGACTTGTCGTCGATGTCAATACCGTAGAGGTTTAAATACCTTTTCCTGTTGCCCTTCTCGCGCTCGGCTATCTGCACGAAGGCCTCCTCTACGGTTATGCCCTCCCTGCGGGCGACACGTCTGGCGCGCTCCATTATCGGAGCGTCGAGCCATATCTTAAGGTCAGCGTCCTTAACCATCCAGCCTGCAAGGCGGCCTTCAATAACGACGTTGCACTCCTTGGCTGCCTCAACCTGCCTCCTGTCAACCTCCCTGTCGATCTCGGGATGAAGCTCGGCATACTCCTGGAACTCCTGGAGGGTCATGCCCATCTCCTTGGCCATCTGGCGGAAGATTAAGCCGGCGTAGATGTGCTTGAAGCCGTAGTGCTTGGCGAGATTCCTGCACAGAGTGGTCGTTCCTGAACCGGCTAGGCCGCTGACGGTTATGACGAGGCAGCCCCTGGGCATGTTCGCACCTCAGAGGGAAATTCCAGCCCTAATCTGGGCCTTTATAACCTTCCTCATGCAGCTCGGGCAGAGGTTCGGGTAGGGCCTCTCTGGCCTCTTCTTGGTCTTCGGGAGCTTCCTGAGCTCGCTCGGCCTGCCGCGCGGGACGCCGTTGAGCGGCCTGCCGCACATGGCGCAGTGTGCAATCTTTGGCTTCTTCCTCTCAAAGTGTATGACCGTCCTTCCGCCCGGAGTCCTGACGTACTTCCTTCTCCATGACCTTGACCTGTACATTGGCTTCATTTCTCTCACCTCGCAACCCCTTTTTGTCAAACGTTTTTAAATTTAACCCATGTCGAGGAGCTTCCTAAGGATGTAACCCGTTATCATGGAGGTCATGATGTACCAGCCGATGTAACCAAGCTCGTTGGCTGGAAGGCCAGAGTGATAGAGCCCGTGGAACCAGTCGAAGAGGAAGAAGTCGAACGGTGACTTAGCTATACCGACCTCAACGTACCATCTCCTGAGCCAGCTGAAGAATATCCAGAATATCGGCATCGTCAGAAGCGTGACCTTGAACATCGTGTCCTTCATGACCTCGCTCTGGAGCTTCATGAGCTCCATCTGCTCCTGCTGGAGCTTCCTGAGCTTCTTCTCATCCTTGGAGGCCTGGGCCTCCTTGTACTTCTTCTGGAACTCCTTGCTCTTCTTCTGGAGCAGCTTAACCTTCTCCTGATCAACCAAGGCGTAGTTAATCAGGGTGAAGAACGTACCAAGTATTATTCCCGACACGGTAACTACCCATATCGGGTGGTACGACGTTATCATTGGCCCGAACAGGGTGTCAAGGAATATGTATATACCCTCAATCATACTCTCCCACCGCCAAATCCAGTACTTCAACAAGCTCGTGGACGGCCTCTTCAAGGCCCTTATCCTCATGGTTCTCGATTATCTTTATAAGCGCGTTGGAGTGCATCGCGTAACTAACCGCCGCGGCGCGGTTCAGGTCCTGGTGCCTCTGTATCTGCTCCTCAGTTTCAACGTCCCTATCGCGCTTGAGGTCCCTAAGCCTCCTACCGAGTATCTCGCTTGGAGCCGCCTCGATTATGACTATGAAGTTGGGGTTTATGACCTCTATAACCTCCTTGGGAAAGCCGAGCAGGTAGCCCACAGGAGTTCTTATTGTGGCATGGGTATCGAGGAGTATTGGCTCGGTCTTTGACATCTCAACGATTCTTCTTGCCGCTTTCATCTGGAGCCCCTTCTGAACGTTCGGATTGAGCTTCCTCATCTCGTCCCTGTGCTTCACCAGGCCGGCCTTCAGGGCTTCTTCGAACATCAGATCCCCAAAGTTGACCAGCTTGAACTTAGCTCTGGTCTTCCGGAGAGCCAGCCTGGTTATGGTGCTCTTTCCTACGCCAGGGATTCCTGTTATCATGACCACAAACGGCATCATGCTCACCCAAGGAGGTTTCTGGAAGAAGTAATCGAACCGGGTTTAAAAGGTTTTGTAAAGAAAGGAAAGGGTTCACTTGGAGAAGAACTTCCTCAAAGCTGGGAACATTTCCGTGGCCTGCTCTCTGGCTATCTCCTCGTAGAACCTGTAGAGTATACCGACGGTAAGGAGGATTCCTGTTCCAGTACCGAGCGCTCCAAGGAAGTCTGCCAGCACTGCAACAAGCGCCAGGGTGAATGAACCCAAGAAGGTAACATAGGGTATGTACCTGTTGAGAACCCTCTCGAGTATCCTCGGGTCCCTCCTGAACCCTGGAATCTGAAGTCCAGCGCTCTGGAGCTGCCTGGCTATGCTCTTGGCGTCTAGGCCGGTGAGCTCAACCCACAGGAAACCGAAGATTATCGCCCAGAATATCGTCATCAGGGCGTAAACGAGTGCCCTTGTTGGATCTGCTATGACGTGGTAGATGTCCCTTGGTGGGTAGAGATAGGTAACGAATCCACTTATGGGGTATCCATTGGCATCGAAGGTTCCAAGCCAGGTGTAGCCGAAGTTGTTAAGGAGCCTGGCCCAGAGCTGTATGTTGGCGTAGAGGGCAAACGTCAGGATTATCGGAATGTTGCTGACGTACATGAACCTTATCGGGTACCTTCCGCGAACGGTAACCCTTCCGTAGCTGAGCGGGATCTCAACGCGCATGCTCTCGAGATAGACGACGACTAGGAATACAACTATGGTTGCCAGCAGATCCATCATGTCCGGTAGCGCGCCTCTGTACAAAGCTCCCGTAACGTCACCGTAGAACAGGTGCTGGATGAACGCAGGTATGGCACCGGCTATTGTAGGTCCGCCTGTTAGTGGGTCGATGTATTCGGTAGTGGTCATTGGGTTGAGGGCCTTAACAATAACTGTCTGTGAAACTCCCGCGGCGATGAAGAGGCTGATACCACTACCTATACCCCACTTACTGACAAGCTCATCGAGAAGGATGAGCATCACCGAGGCAAATCCCAGCTGGAGGAGTATCAGTATGGCGAGCCCTATGCCTATGTAAACCGCACCTCCTGGAGTTTGGACCGTCTGGAACGCACCGAGACCCATATCAACCTTACCGAACGCTCCTGCAAAGACGTATATGGCGGCCTCAAAGAAGCTCATGAATACCGCGAAGAGCTTTTGAGCCGCTTGATAAAACCTCCTATCCTCATGGTTTGAGAGATCAAGGTGAACTATGTCGGAACCGACGAGAAGCTGCATGATAATACTAGCGGTGACAATTGGACCGATACCAAGGGTCAGAAGAGAACCGCTCCTACCGGCGAGAACGAATCTGAGCGTGGCGAAGTAGTCCTGAATCTGCGCTGGGATTCCATAGAGCGGAATCTCGGCGAGGATAAAGTACAGTAGCAGAACAATGCCTGTCCACATGAACTTCTCCTTGAGTGGGACGTGCCTCTTGGGCCTTTCAACTTCAGGGAAGTACCTCTCTATCGCGAACACTACGTTCCTTAATCCCATGATTAACACCCGCCAGAAGTTAAATTAAAGGAAAATCAGGCGAGGAGAACCTCGCCGCCAGCGGCCTTAATCTTCTCCTCGGCCTTGGGGGTGACGTAGTAGGCCTTAACGACTATGGCCCTGGTGAGCTTTCCTGAGCCGAGAACCTTGTCAACGCCGAGCTGAGTGGTATCGACGATTATCTTTCCACCTTCCTCGTAGGCGATGCCCATTTGCATGAGCTCGTCGAGGTTCTCGTCGAGGAAGCTCAGGTTTACGGTCTGCGGGGTGTACTGAACAGCCTTCGGCCTGTGGAAGCCCCTCTTGCCGAGGTGGTCCGGGGCATACTTGATGGTCCAGGTCCACTTGGTGTTTTTCCTCTTTCCAGTTCCAGCCATTCCCTTACCGCCTTTGCTTCCACCGCCACGGTGCTTCTTCTTGCAGCCCCATCCGTGAGTGTGACTTCCGCGGAGCTTCCTAACCTTCTTCCTTCTCCTAATCATCTCTCGCCACCTCAGAGCATTCTCTCAATGAGCTCGTTAATCTTCTCGCCGCGGTAACCGAGGGCTCCGCCTTCCTTGAATGAGCGCTTCTTGCTTCCCTTGAGACCGCCCCTCGGTGGGTGGAGCCTGAAGACGGGCTTGATGTTCGGGAGGTCAGTGAGCTTCATCTCGCCCTCGACGACCTTTTTGGCGAACTCCTCTATGCTCATTCCGAGCTTCTCCTTGACATACTCATCGGTAACCGGCTTGTTGCCTATGAGCCTGCCCCTCTTCCTGATGAGCTTGGCCAAGGTTTCCGCATCTATCTCGCCCCAGGTGATGTAGTCCTTGACCTTCTGAACCATGCCCTTGTAGCTCGGGGTGTCGTCGATGAGGACTAGGTGGTTGATCCTGTGGAGGCGGAGCATAGCGAGGGTGTCTCTCACTTCTCCCCTCGCCCTGATTCCGCTCCTAAGCCTGATGAGTGCAAGCTTTGCCATTCTCTCTCACCTCACTCCAGCTCAAAGTTGGCTGCCATCTCCCTTCCAACGACGATGCCGTACTTCTCAACCATCTCCGGCTTGATTGCAACCCTGTTGGTGTTGTAAAGCGCGTTGAAGACTGCCTTGGCGAAGTTAACGGTGGTCCTCGTCTCACCGAGGGTCTGGGACCAGACGTCCTGAACGCCAGCGAGGCTGAGTATCTTCTTTCCAACGTCACCGATGACCAGTCCAAGGCCACGCGGTCCGGGCATGAGCTTGACGCGGACGCTTCCCTCCTTGCCCTCGACGGCGAACGGAATTGAGTGTGGCCTCCTGCACCTGCACTCCCAGCTTCCACAGCCGCGCTTTATCTCAATGATGTTCATCTTGGCGTAGTTGATGGCCTTCCTGATGGCTATTCCGACCTCCTTACCGTGGCCGATTCCAAGGCCGACATAGCCATCCCTGTTGCCCACAGCGGCAAGAACGCGGAAGCGAATCCTCCTACCGCTGTCGGTCATCCTAACCGTCAGAGCGATGTCGAGCACTTCCTGGTTCTCCCTGAGGTTAACCTCAGGAAGGAGCACGTCAACTATCTCGGGCTCCTTAATCTGGTAGCCCTTGCGGAATATCTCGTGAATGTCAGTTATCTGGCCCTCCTTGACGAGCATACCGAGCTTGGTCCTCGGCTGCCACTCCTCCAAAACCCTCTGGGCGATCTCCCTCGGGTCGCTCATTCTCTCGCCTCCTCAAACTTTTCGATTATTCTCGCCTTGACCTCCTCAAAGTGCTCTGGGAGCTTTTCGGGCTCGAGGCCCTTAACGAGATAGCCACCGAACTGCTTCCTGTAGAGGGTCTCGTCCTCCTCCTTGAGGGTCCTGGCGTAGTTGGCGATGTGCTCGCCGGTTATCCTGTAGTCCTCCGGGTAGATCTCCTCGCTGTGCGGGACGTTCAAGCCAGCATCGACGGCTCCCTTGAGGACGGCGAAGACGCTCGAGCCTCTGGTCGGCGGGTGGAGGCCTATGTCAAGTATGGCCTCTTCAATGCCGGCCTTCTTGGCCTTGTAACCGATGAGCAGGCCAAGCAGGTAAGCGCTTGGCGTGTTGCCACCGTGGCCCTTCCAGCCGAAGTCCCTCATAAGCTCCCTGGTGTGAGCCGAAACGAGGGTCTTGTCACCCTTTGGATCGTAAACCACTATCTGGGCGATGTGGTGGTTGAGGCTCTTCCTCACGACAAGCCTCGGCTTGCCCGACTTAAGGAGAGCGAGCCTCTTGTGATAGTTAGTCTTACCCTCTCTCCTCCTCCTGAAGGGAACCCTATACCTCGGTCCGTGCGCCATCTCTCTCACCTCACTCCTTCAGTATGCCGTGCTCCTGCATGAACAGGTAGAGCTGCCTCTTGTTCTTGAACTGACCACCCTTGGCCCTGATGTAGAGCCTCCTGTAGGTGTGCTCGTCTATCTTGCCCTCGGCCTTGAGCTTCCTGAGCTCCTTCCTGAGGGCCCTGATGGTCATCATCCAGCGCTCCTTCTTGCCCATCCTGGCGGTCTTCTTACCCTTCCTGCTTCCCGGGCCCCTGTGGCGGCCCTTCTTCCTGGCCTCCTGGTAGGCCCTCGCCCTAGCCCTACTCTGGCCCTTGATGGGCTTCTTCTTTATGACGCCATCGTTGATGAGCCTCTTTATGTCCTCCCTCGTGATGGCAGCGGCGACGTCATCAATCCTCTCAGGGTCAATCCAGACCCTGTTCTCACCGCACTTCAAAATGTCAGCGGCAATCCTTCTCTGCATCTTGAGCATCAGTCTCACCTCACGGGTTGAGTACCTTCACACCAAGCTCCTTGGCCCTAGCAAGTATCATCTCTCTCTTCCTCGCGCCGACGGTCCTCGCTATCCTGGCAGCCTGCCTGGTCGGGTCAATTGCTTCAAGCTCCTTGACGTTGTGGACGAGGACTTCCTCGTAGCCGCTCGGGTGGAGCCCACGGACGAGCCTCGGTGAGCTCCAGCCTATGCTCGGTGAGCGGGCCTTACCCTTCTTCTTGAGCCTCATCTTGCTGTCAATACCCTTAGGCCTGCGCCACTTGGGGTCGTTCTTGAACTTCGGATAGCGCCACCACTCCTGCCTGAGGAACCTGGGCTTCTTCCTCTTGAGCCTGGCCCTAATCCTAAGGAGTCTCGCTTTCTCGTTCATTTCTCACACCTCAGAACTTTATCGGCTTACCCGCCTTCTCAACTATGTAGATACCGTCCTGGAAGACTCTCCTATCCCACTTGGTTATCCTGGTGGCCTGCTCGATGTTTGCGGCGGTCTGACCAACTGCCTCCTTATCAATGCCCTCGACGATGACCTCTGAACCCATGACCTTGACGGTAACACCGGGCAGTATCTTGGCCCTCCTCGGGTTCTTCTCACCGAGGAAGTTCTCGATGACGACCTCGTCACCCTGAACCTTGACGGTCATCGGGAAGTGACTGTAGACGACCTTGAGCTTGTAAGTGAAGCCCTCGGTGACGCCCTTGATCATGTTGGCTATGTGGGCCTTAAAGGTCCTCGCTATGGCGATGTCCTTCTTCCTCGGGAACTCCTTGTAAATGACAACCTTACCGTCCTCGGTGAATATCTGAACGCCCGGGTACTTGAGCTCCCTCTCGAGCTCGCCCTTCGGGCCCTTGACCTTGACGACGTTCCTCTCAATGGTGACCTCGACTCCCTCTGGAATCTCAACCTCTTCCCTTACCCACGCATCTATCGGCATCTCTCTCACCTCAGTAGACGTAGGCTATCAGCCTTCCGCCGATTCCCTTCTCTATGGCCTCTTTGTGGGTCATGACGCCCTGGGAGGTCGAGACGATGAGGATACCGAACTCGAAGGCCGGAAGGAACCTCTTCTCCCAGGCCTCGTACTCCCTCGCCTTGACCGGGAACCTTGGCTTTATCGCACCGGCCTTGTTTATCTTGCCTATGAGCTGCACCCTGTAGATGCCGGCCCTTCCGTCGTCGATGAACTCGAACTCACCTATGTAGCCGTTCTCCTGCATAACCCTGAGGACCTCTCCAATGAGCTTGGAAGCGGGCTTTATGTAAACCTCCTTCTTTCCGACCCTCTCGCTGTTGGTTATGTGGGAGAGAGCGTTAGCCAGCGGGTCAAGCAAAGTCATCTCCTCTCACCTCACTCGTACTTCTTAAAGCCCAGCTTGGGGGCTATCTCTCTAAAGCAGTGCCTGCAGAGCATCAAGCCATGGATCCTGATGATTGGGCCGTACTGTCCGCAGCGGACGCATCTCCTGGCGCCCTTTCCAAACTTCCTCGGCTTCCTCTTGTTGTAGTCAGCCTTCGCCATCTCACAATCCCTCCACCTGGACGTTAAACTCCTCCATAGCGAAGACGATACCCTCTTCCTTGGTCAGCTTGTGCCTGTTCGGTATCTTCTTCCTCTGCCTCCTCCTCTTGGCAACCCTGAATCCAGGCCTCTCAAGGGTAACGCAGACGTCCATACCAAAGATGCCTATCTCAGGGTCGTACTCGACGCCCGGGATGTTGATGTGCTCGTCTATACCAAAGCAGAAGTTGCCGTGCTCGTCAAAGTTGCTCGCCTTGAGCTTGTTGTCAACCGCAGCGAGGAGCCTCCTGAGCATCTCCTCAGCCTTCTTGCCCCTGAGGGTGACCTTCACAGCGATAGGCTCGCCGCGCCTGATTCCGAAGTCCTTGTTGGTCTGCTTCGCGCGCCTCCTTATCGGCTTCTGGCCGACGAGCTGCTCGAGCATGGTCTCGGCCTTGGTAAGCCTCTCACCGCTCTCGCCAACTCCAATGTTGATGGTGACCTTCGCAATCCTGGGCTTCCTCATGGGGTGAGCTTCCCAGTCAGCAAGTATGGCCTCTCTGTTGATCTGCATCTCATCTCACCTCACGGAAGGGAAATCTCCGGCTTGTCCTTTCCAACCACGAAGGCGTACTCCTTCAGGGTGTCGAAGAGCTCGCCGTTCTCGTCCTCGATGGTGACGACATCCGGCCATCCCATCGGGAACTGCCTGACCTCGACGACCTTACCTTTCCTTGCGACGTTCTTACCCTGGGTAACGAAGACGTAGGCACCGACCTCGAATGGGATGACCTCGATTATCTCCCTCTCCGGAACCTTCATGAGAACAGTGTAGGCGGTCATGAACCTGTCCTTCTCGCTGAGGGCAACGAGGTGATTGCTTCCGTCGTGAAGGTTGAGCTGAACCTTGGCTCCCTTGACCATCCTCTTGTTGCTGATCCTGAGCGGCTTTATGTTAGCCTCCTTCTCAGTTATCGGGTGGAGTATGAGCTTGCCAATCCTGTTCGGAAGAACCCTGTAGTGCTCACCAGTCTCGGGGATGGAAACGACGTCCATTATACCGACCGGGAACTTGTAGTCCTTCCTAACGCGGCCGTCAACGAGTATCCTGCCCTCGTTGAGTATCTTCCTGGCCTCGCGAGCGGTCTTGGCATAGCCAAGGTAGTCCCTGACGATGTAGAGCAGCGGAATGGAGGTCTTCATGCTGTGCGGGCCGGGTCTCGGCCTAACAGCCCACTTGTAGGCCTTCCTCTCAATATACCACTGATTTGGAGCGGCAAGCCTCTTAAGGTGCCTCTTAGCGCCTTTCCTCGCCATCAACCAGCCCTCCTCTCAATTATCTTCTCCCTCTCCTCGTCCTCGAGGTTGAGCTCGACTATCATAACGTTCGACGGGTGAACCGGGTAGAAGACCTCGGTACCGTCGACCTTCTTCTGGGTAACGCCCTCGACGTAGATCCTGTACCTCTTGAGGTTGACCTCAACGACCTTTCCTTCCTTGCCCTTGTAGTCGCCGCGCATGATTTTGACCTTGTCGCCCTCCCTTATCGGAAGGCTCCTCACGCCGTACTTCTGCCTGAGCTCCTTGCTCAGGGTGGCGCTCATTATCTTGCTCCTAAGGTGAAGGGGAGCGTTGTAGAGGAACTTCCTCTGCTTCCTCGGCTGCTTGGTATCCAACTTCATCATTCTCACCTCACAACACAATGCTCGCTATGCTACCGAGCCTAACCCACCTCTCGGCGGCCTCTCTAGCTATGGCACCCCTGATCTCGGTTCCCCTCGGAACACCCTCCGGGGTGACTATGGCAGCAGCGTTGTCCTCGAACTTAACGCGCATGCCATCGAGCCTTCTGTACTCCTTCCTCTGCCTGACAACAACTGCCCTAACGACCTGGTGCCTTATGTCCGGCCTTCCCTTCTTGACGGTGGCGACGACCATGTCGCCGACGCCGGCACTGGCAAGCCTCCTCCTAGTTCCCTTGTAGCCAACGACACCGATTATCTGGATGAGCTTGGCACCGCTGTTGTCGGCGACCTTGAGGTAGGCGCCAATCGGCAGAGCGCGGGTCGGCCTGACGGGACTAATACCTCTCGTAGCACCTGCACCCTTCTTCGCCATGGTTATCACCTCTCCTCTGCCCTCTGGAGTATGCCAACGACGACGAAGCTCTTGGTCTTGCTAAGCGGCCTGGTCTCAGCAATGAGAACCTTGTCGCCGGGCTTGGCATTGATGCACGGCGGGTTGTGTGCGTGTATCCTGCTCCTCCTGAGCTCATACCTCTCGTACTTCTTGAGGTAGTGGTAGTGCTGCCTCTCAACGGTAACGGTCCTCTTGGGCTTGTCGCTGATGACGATGCCCTCAAAGTATCTGCCGTGTATCTTGAGGTTCCCGTGCCAGGGGCAGTGCGGGTCATCACACTTCTCAGCGGGAGGCTGAATCTTCAATCCAATCTCTCTCATCGTCTCCACCTCTTCTTCAATCTCATCTCGGGTCTTCCAATCAGTTCCCTTCCGTTGATCCGGATTCTTTTATCGCCAACCTCAAACTCGAGCTCCACCACGTCCTTCGGGATAACCCAGACCCTCTCACCACATATGGTGAGGGTGTTCCTCGTCTCATCAAGGACGTAGCCCTCGATGCCAACCAGCTCTGGATGAGATGCCCTTATAATTTTTGCTTTCAACCCTATGAGCTCGTGCCAGAGGATGTTTTTCGCCGTCACTCGATTTCTATCAAGTCCTCTGAAAATCCAAGGTCTGCTAGCAACTTCTTGACCCTTTCTCTGTGGTCTCCCTGGAGCTCTATCCTTCCCTTCTTTACCGTTCCGCCGCATGCCAGCTTCGCCTTCAGCTTTTTGGCTATATCCTCGAGGTCAAACTCCTTCTCGTCTATGCCCTCGATTATGGTTTTAAGCTTTCCGTAGCGGGCCTTCTCTATGTAAACTCTAATCCTCTGCTGCTCCTTCAGGACCTCCTTAAAGAGCATCTCATCCAGAGGGTTAACAATCCTAGGCACTAACCATCACCTTTTCTCCCTAAGCTTCTCTTTCTTTATGGTAAGCAGGCGCGCGATATCGCGCCTGATGTTGCGGATGACCATGGGGTTCTCAAGAGAGGCCCCCATGGTAAGCACACCCCTCTCCTTGGCAAGCTCGAGGCGGAGCTCCCTGATCTTCTTGTCGATCTCCTCAATGCTCATCTCTCTAATCTCGCTCGGCTTCATTCTTCACTCACCTCTTCCTCCTGGATGGGCTTCTCGATGACCTCAATTTCGTCCGGGAGCTTGGCGTCGGGCGGCATGATGGAGACCTTGACACCTATGACGCCGAGCTTGAGCAGGGCCTGGGCATAGCCCTTGCTGACGAGAGTCTCGGCCGGGTTTCCGACCTTGGCAAGGTAGCCCTGGTAGAACCTGACGCTCTTGGCTCTCTCTCCGGTGAGCTTGCCGCTGAGCCTTATCTCGACACCCCTGGCGCCGTTCCTCATGATGGCCCTTATGGCAGCGTAGGCAGCCCTCCTGAAGTGGACACCCCTCTCAAGGGCCTGGGCGAGCCTGACGGCCTGGACCTTAGCGTTGAGGTAGGGGTTCTTGATCTCCTCAACCTCGATCTGCGGGTTCTCGAGGCCAAACTGCCTCTCAAGGATCCTGGTGAGCTCTCTAATGCGCCTACCGCCCCTTCCGATGACGTAACCGGGGTTGGCGGCGAAGATGATGACCTTGGTTCCGAGCGGGGTCTTCTTGATGTCTATACCACTATAACCGGCGCGCCTAAGCTCCTTCTCAAGGTACTCGTCGATGAGCATCTCCCTAACGCCTTCCTTGATGAAGTATCTCTCGATCGCCAAACGTCTCACCTCCTAATCTCCTCAACGACTATCTCGATGTGGGTGGTCTGCTCGTTGAACGGTGTGGCCCTTCCGAAGGCCCTCGGGATGTATCCACGGAGCACTGGTCCCCTGTGGGCGGCAGCGTGGATTATCTTGAGCCTGTCTGGGTCGAGGCCCTTCTGCTCTGCGTTGTTCTTGGCGTTGAGGAGGACTTTCTTAACGGCCTTGGCGACCTTGACTGGGTAGCGACCTGGACCGAAGCCCTTGCCCGGCTTGTGGCCCTGGCTGTCGTTGAAGCGCCTCATTGGAACCGGCCTCTTGAGGGCAATAACGTCGTCAAGGTACTTGAGTGCGTCGTTGAGCATCATGCCCTTTATCTCCCTCAGGAGCTCAACGCTGTGCTTCGGGGAAATCCTGAGGTCCCTTCCGCTCGCACGAGCCATCCTCTCGGGGTCAAAATTTTGGAATGAGTAGGAAAACCTGCCCCTGCTCATCTAAACCACCTCACTTGATGGCCACGAACATCGATGACCTGGTTGCACCGACACCAGGCGAGCCGTGCTGGACGATCTTCCTCGTGAGAGCAAACTCACCGAGGTAGTGGCCTATCATTTCCTCCTTAATCTCGACTGGAACGAACTCCTTTCCGTTGTAGACGTGAATGGTCATGCCGACCATCTCTGGAAGGATGACCATGTCCCTGCTGTGGGTCCTGATGGGCTTGTTGTACTTGCCCTTCTTAGCAAGCCTGATCTTCCTGAGGAGCTTCTTCTGCTCGGGGCTGAGGCCCCTCTTAAGGCTCCTCCTCTGCCTCCCAGGGAGGAGCTTAGCAAAGTCCTCGAGTGACATGTTGAGCAGTTCCTCGAAGGTGTAACCCCTATACCTAAACTCCTTCTTTCTCGCCATCTTCACTTCCTCCTACCAGTTCTTCTCGCGGCTATGTGACCAACCTTCCTTCCGGGCGGAGCTCTACGCGAAACGGTGCTCGGCCTGCCGATGTGGTGCTCCTTACCACCGTGTGGGTGGTTGACGGCGTTCATCTTGACACCCCTCGGCTTCGGCCAGAACCTGTTCCTTGCCTTGGCGATGTAGTATGCCTTTCCTGCCTTGACTATGGGCTTCTCGAGCCTACCGCCACCGGCAACGACACCAATGGTAGCCCTGCACATTGGGTTGAACTGCTTGAGCTCGCCGCTCGGAAGCTGGACGATGACCTTGTCCTTCTCCCTGCTGACGACGAGGGCGTAGGCACCGCCAGCGCGAACGTACTTACCGCCGTCTCCAGGGGCTCCCTCTATGTCATAGACGTAGCTTCCCTCCGGTATCATGGCAAGCGGGAGGGTGTTGCCTATCTTGATTGGAGCGTTCGGTCCTATGGCAATCTCCTCGCCGACGAGGATTCCCTCGGGAGCGATAATGAGCTTCTCCATGCCATTCTCGAACTTGACGCGAGCCACTGGAGCGGTCCTTCCAGGGTCGTGGAGTATCTCAACGACCTTACCGACGATGGTCTTCTCCTTTGTCAGGTTGAGCGGAACGTACCTGACGGCACCCCTGTACCTGTGGGAGGGGGCCCTAAAGGTCGTGGTTCCCTTACCTCTCCTCTGTTGAATCAAACTCTTTCCCATCTCACTCACCCCGTCAGAACAATCCTATCCTGGCAGCAATCTCACTTGCGCTGTACTCAGGCTTGAGCTTCACGTAGGCCTTCTTCTCTCCCCTCATGGTGATGAGGGTATTGACCTTCTCGACCTTGACGTCGAACATCGCTTCCACGGCCCTCTTGATGTCCTGCTTGGTGGCGCGCCTGTCAACTATGAAGGTGAGCTTGTTCTCGTTCTCGATCATGGCAACGGCCTTCTCGGTGACGACCGGCCTGATAATAACCTTGTATGGGTCCATCTCTCATCACCCGTAAATCTCCCTAAGCCTCTCTATAGCGCCCTTGGTCCAGATGGTGAGCCTTCCCGGGTGGGTACCCGGAGCGAGCAGCTCGACGCCGAGGTTCTCGACGGTGACGACATCGACACCCGGGTGGTTCCTGGCTCCCTGGACGATTCCCTCGTTCTTGGCGACAACGATGAGCGGGCCCTTGGCCTTCTTGTAGCGCCTTCCGCGCATCTTACCCTTACCGGCCCGTATCTTGGTGTTCTTCTTGGCCCTCTCTATGTCGTCCCAGACGCCGAGCTTCTTGAAGATCTCCCTAGTCTGGGCGGTCTTGAAGACCTTCTCGAGGTCGTCGACGACAACGAGCGGAACCTGCGGAATGTTGTCAACGATGTGACCTCTGGCCCTAACGAGGTCGTAGTTGGCGGTGGCAGCTATGGCGCTCATGATGGCGAGCCTGCGCTCCTTCTTGTTGATGTCCTCCCAGATTATCTTCTCGACCTTCGGCGGGTGGGTCCTCCTTCCGCCCCTCGCGAATGGGACGAAGGCGGCAAACCTCGGGGAGGTCTTTATCCTCTCAACTCTCGCCATTCCGTGGCCCTTTCCGATGTTCTCTGTGACCCTTCTCTTTCCAGCGAGCGGGTCCCTACCCTGGGGCTGAATCCTGTGGGTCCATGAGGCGATGACAGCCCTCCTGATGAGGTCGGGCCTGAAGGGAGTGGCAAAGACCTTTGGAAGCTCTATCTCCTCGACTGGCTCGCCTTCGAGATTGAAAACCTTAACCTTCATCTATCTCACCTCACTGCTTGGATTCCCTACTGATGTAGGTTATCTGCGGCCTCTCAACGGGCGGCTTCTTCTTCGGCGGCCTTATAGCCGGCCTGACCCTGATTATCCTCTTGAAGGAACCCGGTATAGTGCCCTGTATCATGAGGAAGTCGCTCCTTATGATGCCGTAGTGCGGGAAGCCTCCCTTCGGGGTAATCTCTATCTCGTTCTTCTCGTCGAGCTTGAGCTTGCCGTTCTCGCCTATGGCGATGAGCCTCTTGTTGAACTCAGTCCTGTGGTGGAAGCCCATCTGACCGGCCTGCGGAACGGTCCACATGACCCTGGTCGGGTGCCATGGACCAAGGTTACCGACGTGCCTGCCCTTTCCAGCCCTCTGGGCCTTGTGGAACTGGATCTTTATTCCCCACCTCTTGACTGGGCCCTGGGTTCCCTTGCCCTTGGTGACGGCTATGACGTCGAGGAGCTCTCCCTCGTGGAGAACCTCGCTCGCGCGGAGCTCCTTGCCTATCTTCTCCTTGGCGTAGTCAAACTTGGCCTTGACGTCGTCGCCACCGATGGCGTACTCCATAACCTCGGGCTTCTTCTTGAGCTTGATGAGCCACGGCTGGGTGTGGACGAGCAGTCTGACGTCAACTATCTCGCCATCGTTGACGAGGTCCTCAAGCTGGCCAAGCTTGGCCTGGAAGGCCTCCTCGTTGTAGTCCTTCGGCAGGGTCTTTATCCTCCTCTTGACGTAGTCGTTGAGCTCGTGGAACCAGACCTCGGTGGCAGTTTCAAGTCCGAGGTAGCCCTGCCTGTAGGCCCTGATGCCGTAGACGAAGAGCGGCGGGACCTCGACTACCGTGACCGGCATAAATATCTCCTTGCCCTTGGTGAGCCCTGGCCTGTCGTCTATCATGAGGATGTGGGTCATGCCAGCTTTGTAGCCGGCGAAACCGAGCATCCTGACCTCGCTGTCCTTCGGCCACTTCCTGATTCTCGGGACTATGCTCTTAGCCCTCTTTCTTGGGGAGTAAGCCAATGAACCTCTCCTTGGCCTGTGTATTTTTCCCATCTCAATCCCTCCTTATGAGATTAAACACCGCAAGGGTGGCCAAGACGGCCTCCTCGGTGCGGACGGTAGCTGTCCGCTGATTTGGAATGGTGTTGAGGATTAGATCAAAGGGATAATCCTCCTCGCCGAGGAGCTCCATCACGCCCTTCCTCGGTGAGCCGAAGATGAATCCGACCTCCCCCTCGAGCGGGGGAAGCTTCACGTCTCGAATGTCTTGCCCCTTCCTGGAGGTGGCGATTGCCAAGTCAAGCCCGGCCTTTTTAAGTGTTTTTGCTAAGGACTTTTTCGTGAGGTGCACCCTGTATCCCCAGTACTCCTCTGGCTTCGCTGGTATGACCCTAAGCGGCCTCGTTGAGACAATTCTGAACGTTGCGCGCCCCTCAACGTCCCCCTCTACCAAAGCGAGCTCGTCGAGGCCGATGTCCGCCAGCGTCCTTTTCCCCCGCCTGAAGGCGAAGCCTTCACGGATTTCTCCAACCTTGGGCTTGCCCTTGAGCTTGTGGTGGGGCGTTCTGAGCGGGGGAATCACGCCAACGTACTTGAGTTCGGGCATGAGGGGGAAGAGCCTCTTCCTGAGGTACTGGGGCGTTTCCGCGTACTCGAGGATGAGCTTGATGAACCTTCCGTCCTTCCCGCCGGCCCTGTAAATCCAGATGTGCTCGACGCCGAATATCGCTGCCGCCCTGGCTATCTGTCCAACTTTGTACGTCCTGATTTTCGGGTCGTCGGTTTCTTCGAGGAGCGAATCGGGAATGAAGATGTGCCAGGCCATTTTTCCGTCATCCTTCGCTATGAGTACTCTAAAGCTGAGGGGAAGTCTATGGAGACTATTTAAAAGGCTTTCGAACCCTTCCACCCTTTTTTGGGTTTGGAGGTGTACAAAATTTTTGCAATCAGCCCTTGCTTGCGCAAGCGCTGGCGGAAAATTTGTGTGAGATTTTGGAATGCCAATTTTCGGCAGGGTTACTCTTCAGATGGCAGTTTACAATGTTTCACCCCCCACAAGGCGTCCAAAGGACGCCAAAAAGGATGTGAAACCTCTTCAATGACTCATTTTAGGGATTAAACCCTAATTTAAAAGTGCTGCTTTAATAGTGCACACTTTTATTCTCTGTCAATTTGGCAGAAAGGGAACTCTTTTGGTCAAGCTTTTTCTAAAAGCTTGTTCGCCTTCGCGAAGTTTGAGCAAGGTTGGTAGCTCCTTACTGAAATATCAATTCTCAGGTGGTTTTTTATTATCGGAGAATTTAACACAAAGAACCTCGACTCCAAAATACCCCTTTAAGAGGGGTTTACCATTTTTGACGCCCTATGGGCGTCTTTTTTCAAGCTAAACCCCATCAAAAGAAAGAACCAAGACAGGTTCTCACTTAAAACGTTGGCACCTGACTTGAAAACCTCCGTATTCAGAGCATAACTACAACTAAGAGCTACGAACTTTTGGTGAAGCTTTTTCCAAAAGCTTCCTGTACTCTCAAACCCCCGATGCGGGGTTTCACCCCACGGAAGGAAACTTTGCCTTCGCAAAGTTTCATCAAAGTTTGTACGTGCTTTTCAGGTGCCCTAATTCTAGAGGCTTTCCTCCTTAAGCAGATATTTTTCTAAGATGGGTTTACTTTCAGTAGCGCCCGAAGGGCGCGGAAGGGATAAACCCAGCAAATATTGACTACTCCACCCAAGAAAGCCCCCTAAAACTCCCCCTATTACAAAGCACGTACGAACTGCTCCAAGACGATTAAATAGTGTCAGAACCATTTGGTCAAGCTTTGCACAAGCAAAGGTTGCTGGGGGGCTGACGCCCCCACACCCCCAACTTTGCTTGTGCAAAGATGCCTTGTGCCCAACCGGAAGGATGCCTAACTTGCAGGGGTGCAAGTTACTTGTGGGGGTGCAAGTTAGTGCCATTCCCACGTGCCGGAAGATTGGCTCCTAGCAACTCCAACTTCTCGGCCCTGCTTAAGAACCTCGTGAAGTCAGGTTACGTGGAGAAAGAAACAGGAGGTATAGAATCTCAGACCCCGTGCTGGAGAGGGTCTTCATGGAGCTCTAAGCGGGAGTGATGCTCAGAGTTTCTTTATCTCTTCCACCCTGTCAAACTCACCCCGCTTTATAATCTCAACCGCGAAGGCTGTGAGGCCAATTTTTTGGAGGTTCTCCGGGGTCAGCCTCTCCCTTGAGAGCTCCCCAAGCATCGAGGTGAGCTTTTTAATGGCCTTTTCCTTCGCGCTCTCGGAGTAGTCCGCGAATTCCAAGGCTTTGAGGATGGAGAGGACTTCGAGCTTGAGGCTTTCTGGGAGGTTTGCGTTCTGGAACTCCACCTGCTTGAACTTCGGTGCTGGTGGTTTCTTCCCGCTGATCTCCGCCAAGAACTGCCGGAACTCTTCAAGTTCTGGCTCGATGTCAATGCCCGCTTGTTTGAGAATGTGGAAAGGATCGTCTGCCACGCCGGATATTGCCTTGCTGACTGCATGTACCTTTTCGGGGTCTCTGAAGTCAGGCGGCATCTTGTCAACTATCTTGATAGCCAACTCGAGAGCCTTTTGCAAATTTCTCCTCGTAGAATCCTTATCTATTATCAGGTGACGATCCTCCAGCTGTGTTATTAGTTCTTCTATGAATGAGTCTGGATCTTTCTTTATGTCATCATAATATAGATCTTGTATTACCCAGTTGTCCAGGGCCTCGCGGACAGCCTCGCCTATGGAATCTATGCTGCTTCCGGTGTGGTGGATTAATGCAAGGGTAAGTAATCCGTGGAGTATTGGGAATCTTGCTGCGCGGGGATCTCGCTCAGCTCTCAGTTTTTGATACTCCGCTTTTTCTATGTGGGTTATATATATCCTTCAGGCATCTTCTTTGTTCCCAGGGCTTTTGAAACCCTGTCGTGCCGCCCTTCGGGGTCTGCCCTCGCCAGTATTTTTAGGAGACCTTCATTAGCGTTGCTGTATAGGGATGCAAGATGTCTTACAGACTCTTTTGGCAGGCCGTATTTCCTTGCCCATTCCTCTAGCATTTCCTCGTAACTCTTCTTCGGCTTTTCCTCCTTTTTCTTTTTCTTGAAGAACATCACACCACTCCTCAAACTTCTCCCCCAGGAGAAATAAGCCTTTCGAGACTCTCGAGCTATAAGGCCCTTCTTGGATCCACAGATTTTCGAATTCCAATTATATAATCGTGCGTCGAAAAATGAAAACGGCCAACGAGATGATAACCGCGATTATCATAATGGCGATTATCATTCCCAGCGCTTTAATAGAGAACGCCTGCCTCAAAAACAAAGCGAGAGAAACTCAGTCCACAAAAGCCAATCCGTTCCACAGTTCTCTAATCTCGCGCGTGGCATCTGGGTAAACTCGCTTGAAGGTTATCCTCCAGTAGCCGTTCTTCAAGTCCTCGATGTCCTCGATATGGATCTTAACTCCGAGCCTCTCGAAGTGGGTCACCATTTTATGGGCGGTCGTTATGTTCTTGACCCTCACCGTGAAGACCTCCTCGACCTCGCCGCCGTTGGCCACCTCGTGGATGCTCTCAACGAAGGGCCGTAGCAGTGCCTTCCCCAGGGCTTTGGCATACTCATCGAACTCCTCACCCTTGATGTGCTTCTCCGCTAGATAGAAAGCGAGGCGCTTAATCCGCTGCATGAAGTAGCCGTGTGGCAGGTCAAAGAATATGTGCGAGCCTATCCTGACGTCGTTGATGTTAGCGTAGGGCGTTACGTACTTCGCCACCTTCTTCATGTCGGGGCTCTTCATGACGATTCCTTCTCTTCTCTCGCGGTGGAGCCTCTCAATGAGGTCGTAGAGGTCGTCAATGCGGCGTCGATCATAAACTCCGAACACTTCAACGTGGGGAATTCCATATTCTTCAGCGAGCTTCAGCCTTTCCTCTACGGAAAGGCTCTTCCCACTCCCCTTCTCCTGGATGTCAAAGAGGAAGAACTGAATATCCTCCTTCACGTAGGGCGGACCTTCGACGAGGTAAGGGCTTTCAGGCCCGGCCATCTCCCCAGCCAGAACGAGGTTCGGGTAGTCTCTGAAGAAGTCGAAATTTATGAAGTCCTCAACCCTCTCCGTCGTGAAGGGACAGACGAAGCCTCCTCTTGTGAGGGCGAGAACCTTATCTCCCACTTTAACGACTCTAACGTTGTATCCATCGACCTTCTCCTCGACGTAGAAAGGCCTGTTCTTGAAGACGCGCCTTATCCCGTTCTCAAGCTGGACGACGCGCTTTATGTGGGGAAAGCCCAGAACCACCTCGCCGTTCTCGAAGACGATGGTTCCACGCCTGAAGCCTTTGGCGGAGTCGCGGAAGCGGACGTATTTGATACCCTCAAACTCGTCTTCGACGAGGCCCCCCTTACCCTCGAGGACTGATAATCGCTCCTCAGGGATGCCGAGCTTGAGCAGAATGTTCCTGAAGTGAGAGCTTACCATCGTCTCACCAATCTAAGTGGGGTTGCATCGTTAATAATCATTATGAATATATGGCAAAGCTTCACGGAACAGAAAAGAGGTTAAGGGAAGCGCCGCGCTCCAGCGCTGCGCTTTAGCGTTGTGCGTCAGCGTTTCATGGTCGAGAGAACCTTGCTGGTAATGTCGTTGCCTTCCTTGTCGTAGATCCTGTAGTAGGCGCTGTATGGGAGCTTCATGGCAGCCCTGCGCATGGCCTCGAGGGCGAACTTGAGGTGGCCCTCGTTGACCCAGACGGTGAGTATCTTCTGATCCTTCTTAACGCGAGCGGCAAGGCCGATTGGCTTTCCGAAGGGCCTGCGCATACCGTTACCGTAACGATCTGCATTCCTTCCGGTAGCCATCGGATTCTCACGGAGAACCTGGAACGGGTAGACCCTTATCTTGAAGTGGTAGTTGCTCCTACCGACGTTCTTCTGGAGGTACCTGTTGACTTGTATACGGATGGCCTCAAGGGCGTTCTGCCTTATCTGCATGGCCTGCTCAGCGTGAAGGCTCACCTCGTACTGGAACTCAGCGGAAAGGTTGCCCATGTCGAAGATGGTTATCTTCGGACCGGGGGCACCGCGTATGTATTCCCTCCTCGTGTAAGCGGGCTTGTCAACGTCCCTATCAATCTTGGCTGGTCTCAGTCCCATACTCTCACCTCCAAATGAGCGTAAGCTAAGCCTAAACTTAGGCGAGTGGAGTGGCTTATAAAAGTTTTGGAAAGCCCGTCACCCCATCTTACTCCCCAGTCCCTTTAAGCTTAACGGACTCCCAGAGGAGTGCCAGTGAAAACGGCAGGAAGGAAAGCAGGGCGAGGTTCAACGTTACGCCCACGCTTATTTCCCCGAGCGAGTAGGCCAGGCCGAAGAGCATTCCCCCTGCGAAAGTCGAGAGGTTCTGAATTCCGTTCACACCGCCTATAGCTAATGAAGAGCGATAGTATGAAGCCAAGACTTTCCTCGAAATCGGTCTGAAGCTCTGGAAGGCGAAGAGGGCCATAAATATGCCAAGAAAAACTGTCGGAGCAGTCTTTACGGCAGCGAGGATTGGAGAGACCGCTGCCATAACTGACGTCAGAACAACCATCCTTCTCTCGCTCCTGACGTCGGCGAGCCAGGAGATGACGTAGCTGAGGAGTGCCGATAAAAAGCCTGCCCATCCGATAAGCGTCGCTGTTTTGGCTTTGTCCATGCCCAAAGCTTCGGAAACATAGATGTAGGTTATCTCACCGGAGGTGAAGGCAACTATGATCGCCATCAGCGACGCGATTATGAGAATCCTTTTTGGGTTGAGGCTCGGCTTCTCCCCATCGGGCGTTTTCTTTCTCTTGGGCACTATCCAGCCGTAGAGCAGGAAGTAGGCAAGGAGCATTATCACGCCGGTGAATACAAAGAATGCAGAGGCGATCCACATCTGACCGGACAAGCCAAGGTTAATGGTGTAGGCGTAAACGTAGTTGCCGAGGAGTGAAGCTATACTGCCAAAGAGGAAGTAAACCGATGTGACCCTTGCCCTTATCTCGTTTGGCGTAGTCACTGCTATGACAAATTGGGCCATTGGCCAGCTCAATCCATTGAGGAAGCCGTTGAGAAGCTTTATTCCGGCCACCTGAACCCAGGTGCTCGTGAGGGGGTAGAGATGGACCGCCAGAGCGTTGCCCATCATGGCCAGCGCACCGATGTAAACGAGCTTCCTGCCTCTCTCAAGGGTGAGACCACCAAGAACAGACGAAAATGCCCTTGCCAGGACAAATGACATGGAAACGATGGAGACCGAGAGCATTGAGGCCTGGAGAATATCCCTCGTGTAGAAGGCTATCGCCGGAGTCGCGAGGCGGAAAGCTATCGTTCCGGTGAAGGCGGAGATGATGAGCAGGATTATTCCAGCCAGGCGTTTGCGCTCCATCAAACCACCTTCTAAACGTTAGTGTGAAGCTTTTAAAAGTCTTGGTCAGGTCGAAAATTCTTCATTTTATTGCCTACAAAACGAACATAGCTTCGATAAGTTACGGGAAGGAACTAACGAACCCTTTTTATATTTCCCCTCCAACCTCCGCCGAGGTGATGCTGATGGAGCTCAGGTTCGACATGCAGTATGAGGACGCTTACAGGGAGCTCTACGAGATAGTCAAGCCGAAGTACAAGCTCTTCACGGCCGGCCCTGTTGCTTGTTTCCCGGAGGTTCTCGCGATAATGAGCGTCCAGATGTTCAGCCACCGCTCGTCTGAGGCAAAGGAAGTTCACGTTGATACCCTCAACAGGCTCAAAGCCTTCCTTGAGGCCGATAAAGGCGAGATAATCCTCTTCCCGAGCTCTGGAACGGGCTTTATGGAGGCCGCTGTGAGAAACACCATTCCGCGCGGTGGAAAAGTTCTCGTCACGATCATTGGCGCGTTTGGAAAGCGCTTTGCTGACGTCGTCAACGCCAACGGAAGGGAAGCCATTGTATTTGAAAAGGAGCCTGGAAAGGCCATCAAGCCAGAGGAGCTTGATGAAGTCCTCAAGAAGAACCCCGACGTCGAGGCCGTCACCATAACCTACAATGAGACCTCCACAGGTGTTCTCAACCCGCTTCCAGAGCTTGCCAAGGTCGTCAAGGAGCACGACAAGCTGCTCTTCGTCGATGCCGTCTCTGCCATGGGCGGAGCGGACATAAAGTTCGACAAGTGGGACATCGACCTCATCTTCGCGAGCAGCCAGAAAGCCTTCGGCGTCCCACCCGGTCTTGCCGTCGCCGCCGTCAGCGAGCGCGTTTTTGAGATAGCCGAGAAGATGCCCGAGCGCGGCTGGTACTTTGATCTGCCGCTCTACAAAAAGTTCAACGAGAAGAAGAAGGGAACGCCCTCAACCCCACCGCTCCCACAGATATTCGGCCTCAACGTCGTCCTCAGGATAATCGAGAAGATGGGCGGCAAAGGGGCCTGGCTCGATATGTACAGGAAGAGGAGCGAGATGATACGCGAGGGCGTCAAGGAGATGGGCCTCGGAATCCTCGCCGAGCCAGGCTACGAGAGCCCGACCATCACTGCCGTCGTCGTTCCTGAGGGAATGAAGGGCGTTGACGTCTACAACGCTATGCGCGAGAGGGGCTTTGAGCTCGCCAAGGGCTATGGAAGCGTCGCCGAGAAGACCTTCAGGATTGGAAACATGGGCTACATGACATTCGACGACATAAGGGAGATGCTCGACAACCTGAGGATGGTCATAGAAAAGCTTAAGGCCTGATGCTCCCTTTATATTTCTCCAGTGAAAAATAATGGCAAAGAAAAGATGGATTGCACTGTGGCTTTTCATCAATCTTCTGATATTTTGGAGTGTTGGACTCTACACTAGCGGATATTCCCTCGAGGGCTACCTCCCATGGGAAAGCGCCAAGATTCAAGAGTATACCCCCATCATCCACACCTTCCCCGGAGATGAACCTTACGGAATTCTATACATGGTGGACATAAAGGGCAACATCTACTACTACATCGTATGGGAGGACGAGTATTTTCACAACACGATAATCGACAGGCTCTACCGCTTCTTCCGTTCCTTGGTCTACGGCGGGAACACTTACGATATAGAGGTCGTGAAGGTCTACCCAGACAACAACAGTATATACCTCCAAACCTACGAGCACACCGATGTATGGGCAACGATGCAGCCCGACGGGAGCTGCCTCTGGAACGGGCAGACCATCCCCGACTGCACCGAGAAGAGAACCCACGTGAAAGTCTACGTCGTGACATGGAACCACATGCTCTCGCTGACTCCAGAGAACGGCACCATCAGGGTTGAGAACCTCCCTATGAGACACATGACGGTGGACGACTATGTTTCCCTCGGCATGTTCCGGAGAACCCAGAAGACCATCGGTGGTGTTACTGTAAACTCCCTCCTGATAGCAGTTCTGATAACCGTTCTGTTCAACGTGACTCTCTACGCCGGCTGGAAAAGGGGCTATCTATCCATGGAATACTACCGCAAACTGAAGGAAGAGATACACAAGGACCTTAAAAGGATAAGGAAATAAGCCTAAAGAAGCGGCTCGAGCTCCACTTTTTCTCTCGACTTTTTGACAGCGTATATCCTGTTGATCTTTCTGGTTCCAGTTCTGAAGTCCCTCTTAAGTTCGACCACAATATCAAACTTGCTCATGACGTCATTGTTTGCCCTTAGCCAGTGCTTGACTTCCTCGATTATATCGCCAGAGATGGCCAGCGAGGTCGCTATGAAGGTGTAGTCATCAAGGAGCTCGCTCAGAATCGTGGGCACGTGGACGGTGTGGATGGTGTCTATGACGATGTAGTCCGGGTTTATGCGCTTTATCTTTTCGATGACATCCTTGGTGCGGGCCTCAAGGCTTCTTGAGTCGAACTGCGTGTCTATGACTACTATGTTAGGCTTAAACGGCTTGAACTCCCCATAGGCCGTTATTACAGCGATTTTTCTGTCTTCAGGGATTAGATGAATCAGAGCCTCGACGAGCTTGGTCTTTCCAGACCTGCTGGAGCCAACGATTAGAACATCCTTTCTGTCGAGGAGAGCTTTCTTCAGAACTTCAAGCTGCTCCTCAGTTATCGTTCCGTAGCGCAGGAGGTCTTCAGGAGTAAATATGTAGACGCCCATGCTTTACCACCGTATAGGGTTCTCCTCGGGCATTATAACGCTATCGTTTACTCGTCCCCCTCTTCGTCAATTAAATTGTGATTTTCTGACATTTGTTCAAAATTAATCCGTATTTTATGTCTAATTTTGTCCAAAATTCAACTTTTCTTGCACAAAAGACATAAAGGTAAAAATCACTGACAAAAGCCAGGTGATGAAAATGAACGCTCTCCAAATTGTGACCCGAAAAATTGAACCAGTTATAGAAGTCCAGACGAGAGTAATTGACTATATGACAAGATACATGGTAGGCAAGGGCTTCAAGTGGATGCTCCCGGTGATGCTCAGCTCCATAACCGATCCCCTCTGGCCAGACCCTGCTGCTAGCGAGGCCCTAAAGCCGCCAGAAGTCGAGGTCTACGGCGAGAGGCTGAGGCTGACCCACAGCATGATACTCCACAAGCAGATGGCGGTAGCTATGGGAATTGACAGGCTCTTCATACTCTCGCCGAACATAAGGCTCGAAGGGAGAAGCGCCGACGATGGCAGACACGCCTACGAGTTTACGCAGCTTGACTTCGAGATAGCCTACGCGAGCATGGACGACGTCATGAGCCTCATAGAGGAGCTGATAAGCGGATTGTTCAAGGAAGCTAGGAGCTGGGGACTGGAGAGGGAAGTACCCAAGGTAAGGCCGCCCTTCAAGCGCTTCACCCTTGAGGAGATTAAGGCCGAGTTTGGAAGCGAGGACGAGGCCAGTAAGGCCATGGACGAGCCCTTCTGGGTGACGGACATTGAGAGGGAGTTCTACGACAGGGAGGACCCCGAAAGGCCCGGCCACTTCAGGAACTACGACCTCTACCTACCGGAGGGCTACGGAGAGGTTTCCAGCGGTGGCGAGAGGGAGTGGGAGTACGAGGTAATAGTCAGAAAAATGAAGAAGGCAGGCATAAGCCTCGACGCCTTCAGACCCTACCTCGAGGTCGCCAAAGCGGGCCTCCTGAGGCCGAGCGCTGGAGCGGGCATAGGCATCGAGAGGCTCATCAGGTACATGGTCGGGGCTGAGCACATAGCGGAGGTTCAGCCCTTCCCGAGAATCCCGGGGGTTCCGGCGGTTATTTGAGCTTCCAATCGTTATTTCCGTTTTTTTCAATCATCCATGGAGAGAGGTAAAAGAAAAGTCACTGGAAGAGCTCCACCGGGCTGAAGCCCTCCCTAGCCCTTCCGACCTTCAGCTCCATGTTGAAGGCGTTGGTGACCGTTCCGGCTTTCTCCGCCCACAGACCAGCAGGAAGGACTAAGACTTCACCTTTGAGCTCTCCCTTAGGCCTCCCTATTACCACGTAGGCATCGCTCTGGGGAATGCCCTTTATCCCAGCTCTCAGTAGTCCAGCGGCGTTGACGCCTTCATGCAGGATCAGCGTTGGGACTTCAAGCGGCTGAGCCGGGGCCTCGAGCACGGCTACATCATAGCCCTCCTCGACGATTTCCTTGCCCTTCAGCAGTATCTTGAGGAGCGGGAACTTCTCAACGTCGGCCTTGAGGAGAACGCGTTTCGCCTTCCTGATGTCCTCGAGGGTTGCTGTAGAGAGGCCTTCCTCGACCATCGCACCTATTGGGATGCCCTTCCTCTCAGCAAACTCCTTGAAAAAGACTATCTCCTCGTTGGTGAGCTCCGGCGTCAGGATTAATGCATAGCTCTTCTCGGCAAGGAACTTTTTGGCCTCCTCCCAGCTTACGGGCTCCCCGTTGAGGAGCGGCTGAGCCAGATCCTCGGCCCAGGGCCTTCCGAAGCGGCAGTAGTCGCAGAGGTGCAGGTTCCATGAAACAGCTCTGCTCGACGCCCTCACGAGCATGCCGTCGTAGACCTCTATATTCATCTCGCAGGCAAAGGAACAGCCGTTGCAGACCGTTGGAACGGCTTTCGTCTTCCACGGGCCGGGCTTGATGAAGGGCAGCTTCTCTGTAATCGCTCCAACCGGGCAGATGTCGATGAGCTCGCCTATGAACCTCCCGTCCATATCACCGAGCTTCTCCCCGAGGGGCGGTGAAATCATGGTCTTGAAGCCCCTGAAGAGGTAGTCCACGACTCCTTCTCCGGCTACCTCATGGGTGAAGTTGACGCACTGGCCGCAGAGGACGCACTTGTTGTTGTCAAGGGTGATCCATGGGTGGCTCTCATCAAGCTCAAACTTGTTCTGCTCTCCCTCGAAAGCATCCTGCTTCGCGTCGTAGAGCGTTGCGTATTCCCTCAGCTTGCAGCGGAAGACCTCCATACAGCCGCAGCTCATACACCGCTCTGCTTCCTTGAGCACCTGCTCCTCGGTCAAAGCGGGTTCGACTTCCTCAAAGCTTCTCCTCCGCTTTTCGGGATCGAGGAGCTTCACCTTTGCCCTCGGCTTCCTCTCCACATGCTCGTAGTCCTTCTCCGTGACCTTCTTCCAGTGGTTGTAGGGCCTCAGGTCGAAGAGAACCCGATAAAGGTCTTTGTCCTCAACTACGTCCTTCACGTGCTTTACCGGCTCCGTGAGAACGGCTTTTGCCTTCTCAAGCTTGCCTTTGAGGTAGAGGTCTATCATTATCGCGGCTCTCCTGCCCGTGGCTATGCTTTCTATGACAGTCGATGGGCCGAGAACGAGGTCGCCGCCAGCGAAGACGCCTGGAACGCTCGTCTGGAGCGTCACGTCGTCAACGATGGCCTTTCCGCGCCTTGCCTCGATGCCGAGGGCCTTTAAGAACTCTTCGTCGCAGTACTGGCCTATGGCCAGGATCACGTTGTCCGCTTTAACTCTGAAGTTCGAGCCCTCTATCGGGATCGGCCTCCTCCTTCCGCTCGCGTCCGGCTCTCCAAGCTTCATTCTGATGAGCTCTACCTCCTCGACCCTGCCATCGCCGAGTATCTTAACCGGGTTCGTCAGGAATAGGAACTCGACGCCTTCCTCCTCTGCCTCCTCCACCTCGCGCTCGTTGGCCGGCATTTCAGCCCTGGAGCGCCTGTAGACGACGGTAACCTTTGCACCGAGCCTCAGTGCCGTCCTAGCGACGTCCATGGCAGTGTTTCCACCGCCGACAACTATAACGCGCTCCCCGAGCTCGACCTTCTCGCCCATGTTTACCTTTCTCAGGAACTCTATACCGTGCATGACGCCGTCGAGGTCTTCCCCCGGAATGCCCATCTTCCTGCTTCTCCACGCACCGACACCGAGGAAGACGGCATCATACTTCTCCCTGAGCTCCTCTAAGGTGATGTCCCTCCCAAGGGCAGTGTTCGTTCTCACTTCTATCCCCGTGTTTATGACCGTCGCTATGTCCTTGTCGAGCACGTCCCTCGGGAGCCTGTAGGTTGGAATGCCATAGCGCATCATGCCGCCGAGCTCCGGCATCGCCTCAAAGATAGTAACTTCATGTCCCATCGTCCTGAGGTAGTAGGCACATGCGAGACCCGCGGGCCCACCACCCACCACCGCCACTCTCTTTCCGGTTGAGGTGGGTATTTCCGGCATCCAGGGCCCGTGCTCAAGGTCGTAATCAGCGGCAAAACGTTTGAGCTGCCTTATCGCCAGAGGTTCATCAACGAGGTTCCTCCTGCAGGCGTCCTCACAGAAGGCCGGACAAACTCTCCCAAGAACGGCCGGAAGGATGTACTTCTCCTTCATGAGCTTAACGGCCTCGTGGTACTTGCCCATCGCTATGAGAGCGAGGTAGCCCTGTACGTCGCTGTGTGCAGGACAGCCTTCCTGACACGGACCGATACAGTCACCGTAGTGGTCGGAGAGTATTAACTCCAGGGCGGTTCTCCTCATCTCGATGACTTCATCGCTGAAGGTCTCTATTTCAAGGCCATCCATAGGCTTGAGTGTGCACGAGGTCGTCACTCCCCTCTGGGTCTTCACGAGGCAGAGCCTGCACGAACCGTAGGGGTCTATCTCCGAGCCGTAGCAGAAGCCCGGCAGATGGCCGAGCTCCCTGAGGAACTCGATGAGCGGCTTCTCGGGAGGTACTTCGTAGGTCTTCCCGTCGATTTTAATCTTAACCATCTCAATCACCCCCCGCGTCGACGATCTCAATCGCGTTGAACCGGCAGACCCCGTAGCAGGTGCCGCACTTTATGCATGCCTCCTGGTCTATCTCGTGGGGCTTAAGCTTCTCGCCATGGATGGCCTTGACAGGGCAGAATATCGCACAGGCGGTGCAGCCCGTGCACCTGTCGGCGATTATTACGTACTTGATGAGCGGCTTGCACACCTTGGCCGGACACCTGCCCTCGATGTGGGCGAGGTATTCGTCCCTGAAGTAGCGGAGCGTCGTCAGAACCGGGTTGGGCGCGGTCTGACCTAGGCCGCAAAGGGAGCCAGCCTTAACCTGATACGCAAGCTTCTCCAGCTTTTCCAGATCCTCCAGCGTCCCCTCGCCCCTTGTGAACTTGTCGAGGATTTCCCACATCCTCTTGGTACCGAGCCTGCAGAAGGTGCACTTGCCGCAGGATTCTTTCACTGTGAAGTCGAGGAAGAACTTGGCGACGTCAACCATACAGGTGTCCTCGTCCATGACGACCATTCCGCCGCTCCCCATTATCGCACCGGTCGCATTCACGCTCTCGTAATCCACGGGCGTGTCAAAGAGCTCCTCTGGGATGCAGCCTCCGGAGGGGCCGCCGAGCTGGACGGCCTTAATTCTCTTGCCAGTCTTCGTGCCGCCTCCTATCTCGTAGAGTATTTCCCTCAGGGTCATTCCCATCGGAACCTCGACGTTTCCGCCGTGCTTTATCTTGCCCGAGAGCGCGAAGACCTTTGTCCCCTTGCTCTTCTCGGTGCCGATGGCGGCGTAGGCCTCCCAGCCGTGCTTTATTATCCAGGGCACATTTGCCCAGGTTTCGACGTTGTTTATGTTCGTGGGCTTGCCCCAGAGGCCCTTTTGAGCTGGATAGGGCGGTCTCGGCCTCGGCATTCCGCGCTTGCCCTCAATGGAAGCTATCAGAGCCGTTTCCTCACCGCAAACGAAAGCTCCAGCACCCTCCTTTATTTCGATGTCGAATGAGAAGCCGCTTCCGAGGATGTTCTCCCCCAGAAAGCCCCTCTCCCTCGCTTGCTTGAGGGCTATCCTGAGCCTGTGGATAGCTAGGGGATATTCAGCCCTGACGTAGATAAAGCCCTTACTGGCTCCAATAGCGTAGGCGCCGATAATCATACCCTCTATAACCCTATGGGGGTCTCCCTCAAGGACGTTCCTATCCATAAATGCACCGGGGTCGCCCTCGTCGGCGTTGCATACGATGTACTTCTCATCGCCCTTCGCCTGCCTAGCGAACTTCCATTTGAGTCCGGTCGGGAAGCCAGCTCCTCCCCTCCCCCTGAGGCCGGACTTCATGATGATCTCGATTATCTCCTCGGGTTCCATTTCAAGGGCCTTTTTGAGGGCTTCGTAGCCGCCGACGGCTATGTACTCATCTATGTTTTCCGGATCGATGTAGCCAGAGTTTTCGAGCACTATCTTCCTCTGCTTGGCGAAGTACCCGTCAATGTCCCACGTTTTCCTCTCACCGTTCTCCCACCAGTCCCTCTTGACTATCCACTCCTCTACAGGTTTCCCAGTGATTACGTGCTCCTCTATGATCCTGGGCACCTTTTTGGGTGTCACGTGGCCGTAGGTGATGATTTCGTCCTCGGTGATTATATCGACGAGGGGTTCGCGGTAGCACATCCCAACGCAACCGACTATCTTGAGCTTAACATCAAGGTTTCTCTTCTCAAGCTCCTGCTTTATGGCCTCGTAGGTCTCCCTAGCACCAGCCGCTATTCCGCAGGAGTTCATTCCAACCGCTATGGCTTTGATCTCAGACATCGAGCTTCCCCTCCTTAAGGCTCTTCACGAGCTTTCTGACCTTCTCGGGCGTGAGCTTGCCGAAGACCTTCTCGTTTATCATTATCACCGGTGCCAAACTGCAGCAGCCGAGGCAGGCAACGCGCTCAAGCGTCACGAGGCCGTCCTCTGTGGTCTGCCCTTCCTCTATACCAAGCTCCTCCGTGAGAGCCTGTGCGATGTTAACGGCACCGTTAACGTGACAGGCCGTCCCGTGGCAGATTTTAATGACGTACTTCCCAAGGGGCTCAAAGCGGAACTGGGCATAGAAGGTAGCGACACCGTAGACCCTGCTCAGGGGCACGCCGAGGTACCTCGCGATCTCTTCAAGGGCCTCCCGGGGAAGGTAGCCAAAACGCTCCTGCGTCCGCTGGAGAAGGGGTATCAGCGAGCTCGGCTCAGGATGATACTCCGAAAGATAACTCACATCAACATTGCTCATTTCCCTCCCCCCACAAGGTTAACAAAAAGTTTTACTTCAACGCTTATAAAAGTGCACTAAAGTACAAGTTTGTAACGAGGGGTTAATAACCATTTGTTTGAAAAATTCTTAAATCAGACCTTTACAAACATAAAATTGTAACCCCCATATGGGCTGGTGATACCCTTGAGATATATAAAATTGCCTTCGGAAAATTTTGAGAAATTCTTCAACTCACTTAAGGCATGGGGTAGCATCTACGCCCCCGTGAAGAGGGGGAGCATCTATTCTTTCCAGGAGGTTCAGAGGGCAGAGGAGGTTGCCCTGGACTACAACCGAACTATGCTTCCTCCCAAGAAGTTTTTCGTAAGGCCGAGGGACGAAATTCTTCGTCTGAAGAACGGGCGCTGGGAAAACGGAACCGATGCAGAGCCAATAGTGCTCTTCGGCCTCCACTCCTGTGATATACACGGGCTCAAGATTCTCGATAAGGTCTACCTCGACGAGCCCGTCGACCCGTACTACAAGGCGAGGCGCGAGAAAACCTTCATAGTTGGGATAAGCTGCATGCCCGACGAGTACTGCTTCTGCAAGAGTCTCGGCACGCACTTTGCCATGGACGGCTTTGACCTATTCCTGCACGAGCTTCCTGACGGCTGGCTCGTCAGGATAGGAAGCGTGAGAGGCCACGAGATAGTCTGGGAGAACGGTGAGCTCTTCGAGGAGGTGACCGACGAGGACTTGAAGCACTTCAAGGAGTTCGAGGAGAGGCGCGCAAATGCGTTCCAGAAGGAGATCCCGCAGGAAGGGCTCGCAGACATGCTCGATTTGGCCTACAACAGCCCGGTCTGGAAGGAGTACGCCGAGATATGCCTGGCCTGCGGCAACTGCAACATGGTCTGTCCTACCTGCCGCTGCTACGAGGTCTGCGATAAATGGATCAGCGCCTACGACGCCGTCAGAGAGAGACGCTACGACTCCTGCTTTATGGAGAACCATGGGCTGGTTGCCGGAGGCCACAACTTCAGGCCAACTAGACTCGACAGATTCAGGCACAGATACTACTGCAAGAGCTACTTCGATCCCTCCTCGGGTTACAACTGCGTAGGTTGTGGAAGGTGTGACGAGTTCTGCCCAGCGAAGATAGAGCACGTCAAGGTTCTTGAGGAGGTTAGGGGGTCGCTGAGATGAGCGAGAACCCATATCAAACTTACGATGCGCGCATTCTGGAAGTGAAGGACCTAACACCCAGGGAGAAGCTCTTCATGCTCCGCTTCTTAGACCCGGAAATTGGCGAACACTTCACATTCAAGCCCGGCCAGTTCGTCATCGTCGATATACGGGGCTTCGGTGAGTTCCCCATAAGCCTCTGCTCCTCACCAACGAGAAAAGGATACATTCAGCTCTGCATCAGAAAAGCCGGAAGAATGACCAAGTTCATCCACCAGATGAAAGAGGGAGAAGTGGTGGGCATCCGCGGGCCCTACGGCAACGGCTTCCCGATGGAGAAAATGGAGGGCTCGAGTCTAATCCTGGTCGCCGGTGGACTCGGTATGGCACCCCTCCGCTCGGTTCTCTGGTACGCGATAGATACCGGAAAGTACGAGCACGTCTGGCTCCTCTACGGCACCAAAGCCTACGAGGACATACTCTTCCGCGACGAGATAATCCACCTGCTGAAGCACGGCGACGCGGTTGGCTGCAGCGTAAAGCTCGCCTATGAGGTCGAAAGCCCCTCGTGCATCTACCTCGAGCGGGGCTTCTCCGACAGGGTGTGCAAGGGTGTCGTTACCGACCTCTTCCGCGGGGAGGAGTTCGACGTCGACAACACCTATGCCCTCATCTGCGGACCGCCGGTTATGTACCGCTTCGTCATCAAGGAGCTCCTAGACAGGAAGCTCTCGCCAGGCAGGATATACATGACCCTCGAGAGGCGCATGCGCTGCGGAATAGGCAAGTGCGGCCACTGTATAGTGGGAACGAGCACCTCCATAAAGTACGTCTGCAAGGACGGCCCCGTCTTCACATACTGGGATGCTCTCTCCACGAGGGGGTTGATATGATGGACAAGCTCAAGTTGGCCGTCTTCGAACTTACCGACTGCGGCGGCTGTGCGCTGAATATTCTCTTCCTCTACGAGAAGCTGTTTGACCTGCTCGAGTTCTACGAGATAACGGAGTTCCACATGGCGACCAGCCTAAGTGAGGGGAGCCACTACGACGTGGCCCTCGTAACCGGAACGGTCTCAAGCCAGCGCGACCTGGCGCTCCTCAAGGAGGCAAGAAACCACTCCGACTACCTCATAGCCCTCGGAACCTGCGCAACGCACGGCTCGGTTCAGGCGAGCGTCGAGGGGAGCATAAGGGAGAAGCTGAAGAGGGTCTATGGAGACGAGGGCAACCCGATGAGGGCGCTGGACTCGAAGCCCGTCGTTGAGTACGTCGCCGTTGATTTTGCCCTCCCAGGCTGTCCCTACGACAAAAACGAGGTCTATCAGGTTCTGATAGACATAGCCAAAGGCATTGAGCCGGTAAAGAAAGACTACCCCGTCTGCGTCGAGTGCAAGCTCAACGAATACGAGTGTGTTCTCGTGAAGAAGGGCCTCCCCTGCCTCGGTCCGATAACCTACGGCGGCTGCAACGCTGCTTGTATACGCTCCGGGCTGGGATGCATAGGCTGCCGCGGGCCGTTGCCCGGCGAGGTGAATCCTGCAAGCGAGTACGAGATACTCAAGGATCTGGGCTACGATGACGACTACATCATCAGGAAGTTCAAAACCTTCGCGAGGTGGGAGCCATGATAATCGAGTTGAGGGAGTTCACGAGAGTTGAAGGCAACGGCAAAGCCGAGATAGTTGTCGAGAACGGTGAAGTTAAGGACGTCAGGCTCAAAATCGTTGAAGGGCCGCGCTTCTTCGAGCTGCTGACTTTGGGAAGGCATTACTATGACGTTCCAGACTTGGAAGCGAGGATATGCGCCATATGCTACCTCTCACACAGTGTCGCCTCGGTTCTGGGCATAGAGAGGGCCTTCGGAGTTGAGGTTTCGGAGGAAATCCAGCTGCTAAGAGAGCTCGGCCTCATTGGTGAATTGCTGGAGAGCCACGCACTCCACCTGTACCTGCTCGTTGCTCCGGACGTTTTCGGCTATCCTGACGCGATAAGAATGGCGACCAAACACGGCGAGCTAGTGAAGGAGGGATTAGCTCTAAAGGCATTTGGAAACAGGATAAGGGAACTCATTGGAGGAAGGGAGATCCACGGCATAAACGTTAAACCCGGTGGATTTGGCAGGTATCCGACGGTTGAGGAACTTGAAAACATCGAGAGGGAGAGTGAAGCCCTCCTGAGACTCGCGAGGAGAGCGGTGAGGCTATTCGCTTCGCTCGAGCCCTACGGTGAAAAGGCGGAACACTTCGTCGCGACGGACGGCTACCTATGGGGCGACAAGCTGATTTCCGATGAGAATGGCTCTTTCCACTACATGGAGAGAATAGAGGAACGCTCGCTGGTTTACAGCTTCGCAAAGCAGAGCCGCTATAAGGGTGAGCCCTTCTTCGTTGGCGCACTGCCGAGGCTCCTGCTCAAGGCGGAGATGCTGACGCCCACAGCGAAGAGGCTCTTTGAGGAGCACAGAGAAAAGCTCGTCACGGGTTACGTCAGCTACAACAACCTCGCTCAGGCCATAGAGCTCGTCTACGCGCTTGAAAGGGCGGGAGAGATAGCAAAGAAACTCCTCGACAAGGGCATAAAGGGGGAAAACGTTCCCGTTGAAGTCAAAGAAGGCGAGGGCATAGGCTACGTGGAAGCGCCGAGGGGTGTCCTAATACACCACTACCTCATTGACTCTGAGGGCAAAATCGCCTACTCGAACATCATAACGCCCACGGCTTTAAACCACGCTATGATGGAGGCAAGCCTGTTCAAGGAAGCGAGGGAACTCTACGGAGAGGCCGACGAGGGGGCACTCATCCAGAGGCTGGAGGAAACGGTTAGAGCCTTTGATCCATGCATTTCCTGCTCGGTGCACATCGTGAAGCTTTAATCGGCAATCTTTTTATTTCTCCTCTTCAATCCCTTTCGGGGGAGAGCATGGGATTCCTAAGCAGACTGTTCGGTGGAAAGAAGGAAACCGACAGTGAGGAAATTCAGATAGTCTCAAGGAAGCCGGTTGGAAAGTTCCATGTTGAGAAGGTCTTCCACATCATGGGACGCGAAACCCTCGTGGGGACCGTGGAGAGAGGAGTAATCTATCCCGGCTACAAGGTGAAGGGAAAGAAAGCCGCAGTGATTTACAGGATAGAGAAAGGTAGAAAGGCTGTGGATTTTGTCGTCGACGGAGACAAGGCTGCACTCATTCTCGAGGGAAGTACTAAAGCGAAAGAGGGAGATACCCTTGAAGTCTATCAGTCGTGAGGTGAGGGAAATGATAATCCTCGATGACCACTTCCACGTTGATCCTTTCAAGGGCCTGTTTCTGGAAGCTGTCAAGCAGTTCCACAGAGCTGGCGGGACTCACCTGATGGTGGTCTACAAGACGGCCCACGACTACGGCTTCCCTGGAATGAGCGCAGAGGATTTCATCAAAGCCATGGACTTCCACATTGAGCTTGTGGAGAAGATAAACAAAGAAACACCTGTAAAAGCATACGCCGTCGTCGGCGTCCATCCAGCAGAGTTCGTCTACCTTGCAGAGAAAAAGGGCCTCGAATATGCCAAGAACGAAGTGATGAAGGCCTTAGAATACGCCCAGAGGCTCTGCCTTGAGGGGAAAGCGGTAGCGATAGGCGAGATAGGCAGACCCCACTACGAGGTTCCGCCCGAGATCTGGGATGCGAGCATCGAGCTGATGAAGTACGGCATGGAACTGGCCAAGGAAGCCGACTGCGCGGTCCAGCTCCACACGGAGAGCTTCGACGAGGCCAAGTTCCGCGAGCTGGGCGAGATAGTTAAGGAGGTCGGAATAAAGCCGTACAGGGTCGTCAAGCACTTCTCGCCGCCGCTGGTGAAGATTGCCGAGGAAGTCGGTGTCTTTCCGAGCATAATCGCGAGCAAGAAGAACATTGCCGAGGCCATCAAGCAGGGCAACCGCTTCATGATGGAGACGGACTACATAGACGACAAACGCCGTCCCGGAGCCGTTTTGGGACCGAAGACAGTGCCGAAGAGGACAAAGGCCTTCCTCCAGAACGGCCTGTTCACGGAGGAGGACGTTTACAAAATTCATGTGGAAAATCCAGAGAAGGTTTACGGGATGGAGATGCCTTAAAGTTCGGCCTTTCTCACAACCCTCACCCTTCCAGGCTCTCCAACCTCTCCCTCCACCTCGAAGATCTTGCCCAAAAACTGCTCCACGACCCAGACGTTCGTCACGAGGTGGTTCGTTATCTCGGCAACTTTTATCTCGCCTCCTGCAAAGGCTAGGAATGGTACCAGCTGGTCGCCGAGGAATCTATCAACCGCGGCCCTGCTCGTCAGCTGCTCCAGAAGCTCGTCCGCCGCTTCCCTGCCCACTGCTTCAGCGGGCTTTCCGCGCTTTCCTAGAGCGTCTCCACTGAGTCTCAAAACGTCCGTCTCGGCCCATACCACTATCCCACTACCCGGCCCGAGGGAACGCGAGACTTCTTCATATATATTAATAGGAACATCGTAAAACTCACTCAACCTCTCCCTAGCGGCCTTCGCCTGCCTACTCGCCACGTGCTCTGGGAGGTTGGTAGCGTGGCTGATGCCACCAAATAGCTCTATATGCCTCCACTCCAAAGCAACCAGCGGCTTTCTCTCCTCCCACGGCTCGACCCTGCCGACCACCAGTCCGCCGCCTTTGGGATAGTGTCCCCTGCGCTTGATTTCAATCTCGGCTCTTAGTCCCATTTTTTCCAAGGCGAAAAGGGTAACGTGCCTGAGGTAGTCCACCGGCGGCGACCAAGGGACGTCGGTTCCGCCCCTTATCTCGAAGCTCCCACCGATGAAAGCCATCGCCGGAAGCAAAGCCTGGAGAACGAGGGTTATGCTCCCGGCGGTCTTTATCGGTACGCGGATGTGCCTCGGCCTAGCCCTGCCGGGGTAGAACTCGAGAACCGTCGAGCCAACCTGGGCCCCCTTAACCTCAGCGCCGCTCAGCTCCTTCAGAGCCAAGATGCCGTGCATGTGCTGGGGCCTTAAACCCGGGTTCGGCCTGTTTATCCTGATGTTGATTATCTTGAGGGGCTTTCCAGTGAGGACAGATAAGGCCACGCTCGTCCTCAGTATCTGACCACCACCCTCGCCGTAGGAACCATCTATGACTATCATACTCATGCTTTCTCACCATGACTAAATTCCCGGCTTGGGCTAAAAAGCTTCACCCAAAAGGCTTTTACAATTGAAAACCGAATTCACAACGGTGGAAGTATGGACGAGCTGGAGTTCTGCCTGAAGAGCCTAAGTTATCCCCTTGGGATGCTCCTTGAGAGGTTGGAAAGAAGAAACGGCAAAGTGGTAACTGTCTCAAAGGAAACACTCACCCTCCCGGAAATCCCCTTCGTGGTGAAGTGCTACTTAACAGCCGTAGCGCTCTTCGAGAGCCTCGACATTGTCGATAAGAAGCGCCTGAGCGACGACTACAAGGCCATCGAGGAGTTCAGGCTCAAGATACTCCACTCGAAGCTTGGGGAGGGTGTTGCCGAATACCTCACCGACCCGGGGAGATACCTCCTGATCAGCGAGCACTTGGCGATAGACTGGCTCGAGTTTGAAAGGCGGGAGGAAAAGGTTAGGCCATACCTCGAGCGGCTGAAGGAGCTCAGAAATGAAGTGAAAGAGCGCTCAGAGTTTCTTAAGAGGACAGACTTCTTAGAAGAGCTGGGCGTTGACGAGGGTCTGCTCTTAAGATATCTCGCTGAGGATGAGAAGTTCAAAGAGCTAATAAACGCCGCACTGGGCAAACATAACCCAGAGTTCAAGGCCATGGTGGTTCGCTACTTCAAAGCTCTCCGAGGTTGAGTCTCACTGCGAGCTCCAGAGCATCTTTTTCGCTCAGCCCCTTCTTTTCCATCAGAGCCCTAACGAGCTTTGCGAGGGCTTCAACGTTTCTAAGGTTGAGCCTCTCGGGAGGATAGCTGAGGAAGTGTCGAGAATCGACATCGAAGCCAAGCCGTTGGGAAAGCTCCGCCGTGAACTCCTCAACGGTCAAGGGTGGAAGTCTTAGAACCACCGGGAAGTCGAGAGGTGCGTATTTTTTCAAATCTTTAGTCTCGACGATGAGGGGGTAATCCCTCTCTCCGCTCAGGAGTTCGACCACTCTCTCAACCGGCGGCTCCCTGAGGAGAAGTGCATTTTCCGGGAGGAACTCCGACAGCTCAACCCCACGGAGGTTCTCGACAACGGCATCGAGTCCAAGAGAAAGGGCTTCAAGCTCGTCCACAGGTCCCCCTATTTTGACCCTCCGGGATTCCTTGGTGGCAGTTGCAGAGGCTATCCTCTCGTAGAGGGTCTCGCTGACGAGGGTGAACTGATAGAGCCTCTCAATGTTCTCCAGGTAGAGGACGCCGTTCGAGAGTAGCTTAAGGCCGAGCCTCGCGAGGGCGGCGCTGAGCGAGCCTTCCGTCTTTGTCGTTATGACCTTTCTCTCCCCGACTTCCTCGTGGCCGCGGCTGACGAGGCGGTAGTCCCCGGGAAAGAGCCCCCTAGCGTTGAAGAACTCTTCCAGGGTTTTTTTCGCTATCTCCTCGCTGACCGCGTAGACCTTGATGAACTCGACGTTCTCCCCTCTGTCCACGCCTATTAAGACCACCGCATCGTGCCTTTCCCGGGGAACTAAAACATCTTCCATACTCATCGCCAGGCTGTTCTCCTGATTCTATCCTCCAGAGGTTCTTCAAAGGCGCTCGTCAGAGACGTTCGTTAGAGACGCTCGCTAGAGACTCATGACCCCGAGCAGTTCACCCGTTTCAATGTTCACTATTCTGACTTCCCTCTTCCTCGTGTCCAGCAGTGCAACGCTCTTAATGCCGGTAATGTAACCGCAGACCTCACCGGGATTTATCAGTATCGTCCTGCCATCCTCCCTGATCTCATAGCGGTGCGTGTGGCCAACGACTACAACGTCGTAGAGCCTGCTCCTCGCCAGGGCCCTCACTATCCTCTCGTCCGTACCGTGGGTGACCGCTATTTTCATACCATCAGCCTCGATTTCAGGTATCTCGTCGGCTATTCCCAGCACTTCGTGGAGGCCCTTTTTCTCGCCATCGTTGTTTCCGAAGACTCCCTTAAGAGGGGCTTTGAGCTTCTTGAGCTCCCTCGCCACGAACGGCGCCACGTAGTCGCCAGCGTGAATCACCAGCTCGACGTTCTGCTCGTTGAAGAACTCCACAGCCTTCCTTACCGCCGGAAGGTTATCGTGGGTGTCGCTCATTATCCCTATCAGCATGCTCCCACCGGGTTAATTTTGGGAGGCTGAGCTTATAGCCTTAACCCACCCACAGCCATAAGGTTAATAGACCCAAGGGAGTAGGCATACATTCGAGAGGGTGATGTCATGTTCACAGGGAGGGCAATAATAGCCGTTAAAATCCTCCGCCCCTTCGGAGACTGGAACGCCGGCGATATAGTGCTCATCGAGGACTGGAAAGCGAAGGAGCTGTGGGAAGCGAGGATCGTGGAGGTTATCGATGAGACCGACAAGGTTATAGGCGAGATAGACAGGGCAATAGCCGAGGAGAGGGAGAACGAGCCCCTCATGCCCCTTCCGGCCGGCCTCTACGAGAGGGCGGAGTTCTACATGTATTACCTCGAAAACTACGTCAGAATGAACGCCGGAGATAACATCGAGACTATAAACGTCAAGCTCACCAAGCTGGCCAACCTGAAGAAAAAGCTTGAGCACCTCAAGGCTATACGCTTCAAGAAGATACTCAACTCCGTCATGCTGAGGCCGAACAGCCTTGAGTTGCTCTCCAGACTCTCCCCCGAGGAGAGGAGGATATACCTGCAGCTGTCGAAGATTAGAAACGAGTGGCTGGGTGAGGGCTGATGGACAGGGAGGACATGATAGAGAGGTACGCGAGATTTCTGCGTGAGTACGTCGATGACAACGGCAATGAGGTTTATCTGAACAAGCTTAAAGACCTGCTCACGGTTACCCCAAGGCGCTCTCTCTCGATAGACTGGACCCACCTCAACTCCTTTGACCCCGAATTGGCGGAAGAACTTCTCAAAAACCCCGAAGATAGCATTTTGGCTGCCGAGGATGCCATCCAGATAGTCCTCCGCGAGCCTCCCCTTTTGAAGGAGGAGGAGTTTAAGGTTCACGCGAGGTTTTTCAACCTTCCAAGGACGCTCCTCGTTAAAGAACTCGGCAGCGAGCACATAAACAGGCTCATACAGGTTGATGGAATCATCACGCGCGTGAGCGAGGTCAAGCCATTCGTTGAGAAGGCCGTCTTTGTCTGTAAGGACTGCGGCAACGAGATGGTAAGACTGCAGAGGCCCTACGACAACATAGTCAAGCCGAGCAAGTGCGACGCCTGTGGGTCAAGAAACGTTGAGCTCGACGTCGAGAAGAGCAGGTTCATCAACTTCCAGAGCTTCCGCCTCCAGGACAGACCCGAGAGCCTCAAGGGTGGCCAGATGCCGAGGTTTGTCGATGCAATCCTCCTCGACGACCTCGTTGATACCGCCCTGCCAGGCGACAGGGTTCTCGTCACGGGAATACTTCGCGTAATTCTCGAGCAGAAGGATAAGCGGCCGATATTCAAGAAGGTTCTCGAGGTCAACCACATCGAGCAGCTCAGTAAGGAGATAGAGGAGCTTGAGATTACTCCTGAGGACGAGCAGAAGATAAGGGAGCTGGCAAAGAGAAAGGACATCGTTGATGCTATTGTCGATTCGATAGCCCCGGCAATCTGGGGACACAAGACCGTGAAGAAGGGCATAGCTTTGGCGCTCTTCGGTGGCGTGCAGCGGGTTCTCCCTGACGGAACGAAGCTGAGGGGAGAGAGCCACGTTCTGCTGGTTGGAGACCCGGGTGTTGCGAAGTGCGTTGATTATGACACCCAGGTTGTTCTGGCCGACGGGAGCTTAGGGGAGATAGGTGAGCTTGTGGAGGGGGCAATTAAGAGAGCCAAAAAAGAGGGAACCCTCGGCAGGGTTGACGACGGCTTCTACGCTCCAATAGACCTTGAGCTTTACGCTCTAGATGCCAAGACGCTCAAAGTGAAAAAGGTGAAGGCTAACATAGCCTGGAAGAGAACCGCGCCCGAGAGAATGTTCCTCATAAGGACCGCGAGCGGAAGGGAGATAAGGGTAACACCGACTCATCCATTCTTTGTCTTTGAGAATGGGCAGTTCAAGACAAGGAAGGCTGAGGAACTAAAAGCGAGCGACTTTATAGCAGTTCCACGCATCATTCCGATTGCTGGGAAACCTACTAGGCTTTGGGACATTGAGATAGAAAAGCCCAAAACTGCCAAGAGCAGGTTAAAGCTTCCTGAATTTGCGGACGAGGAGTTCTGGTATGTTATCGGCCTACTGGCCGGAGAGGGCTACGCACAGAACAGAAACGGTAGCGCTACGATATTCTTTACGAACAACGACGAAAAGCTGATTCAAAAAGTCTACGAATACTTCAGAAAGCTCGACCTTAACCCAACGATTAGAAAGCCTCATAGAGGTAAATCGGCGAAAGAGGTTTACGTGAGCAGCGTTGAGTTCTTCAGATTGTTTAAACGTCTTGGAATCGCGGAGAACTCTTCAAAGAAAAAAGTACCATCCCAGATATTCTCCGCAAGGTTGGAGGACATCAAGGCGTTCCTTCAGGGTTACTTTGACGCAGAGGGGACAGTTGATAGAGCCAGACCAAAAATCACAGTGGTTTCAGCATCGCTGGAACTCCTGAGAGGTGTCCGGCACCTTCTTTTGAGGTTTGGAATAAAATCACAGCTGCACGCGACAAGAAGCATAGCCACAAACGGAAAGATGAAGGAGGCAAAAACGTACTACCGCCTGGTCATAACGGGCAAAGATGTCATAAAGTTCGGAGAGACCATCGGCTTTGGAGTTGAGGAGAAGGCAAAACTCCTCGCAAAGGTTACCAACGGGATAAAACTGAACACCAACGTTGATGTTGTTCCGGGCGTCTCGAAGCTGCTCAGAGAACTCCGTGAATCAGCGGGACTAAGACAAAAGGACCTAGGAATAAACCGCTCCACTTACCTGCACTATGAACGGGGGGATAGGCTGCCCAGCAGGGAAAAGCTCAAAATCGTCGTTGAAACACTGAAAGAGAAGTCGCCTGATGTCCCCAAAAAGCTCAAAGTACTTGAACTGCTTGCGGACTCCGATATCTTCTGGGACAGAGTCGTCGAGGTCAGAGAATACAAGCCAGAGCATCCGTGGGTCTACGACCTCCAGGTGCCGGAGCACCACAACTTCATAGCCAACGACATCTTCGTCCACAACAGCCAAATTCTCCGTTATGTTGCTAATTTGGCACCGAGAGCGATTTATACGAGCGGTAAGAGCTCATCGGCGGCGGGTCTCTGTGTTGCGCCCGATTCGATAGTAGTAACCGACGACGGTGCCCTTGAGATTGGTCTCCTCACGGAGTGCTGGATGCGCGAGAGTGGGAGCATTGAATACTCTGAGGGGATTGAGTATTCGCCGTTCCTCGGAGAAACTGTTTCGATAGAAAAAGGACGCACCGAACAGGCCCCATTGAGCAGAGTATGGCGGCTGAAAGCACCTGAGAGACTCATCAAAGTAAAGACAACAACCGGCAAAGAGCTTATCTTAACCCCAGAAACAAAGCTCAGAACCATTGAAAAAGGCACCCTCAAGTGGATTAAGGCGGAAGACATCAAACCGGACACGTACGTTGCCACCGTCCGCAGAATAGAAGTTCCCAAAAAGCGTATTACAGTCCTCGAATTGCTGAGCGACCTTGATGAGCTTGTCATATGCGGAATCAAGGATAAAGTCAGGGAACTGATTGAGAGAGCCTGCAAAAACCTCGGAGTAACCAAGAGGGAACTCGCAAAAAGACTCGGGGTTAGTGAGGACGCGGTGTACTACAACTGGGTCAGCCAAAACGCCAGGGGCAACATCAGAATGAAGCATCTTCGTGAGCTGATCGAACTCTCCGAGGCCAGTTGGGAAGAGATAGAGCCTGAATGCGTGTCCCTGCAGGCTGGAACTGGAATCAAACTCCCCAAGTACGTGGACGAAAGGCTCGCCTACTTCGCCGGACTCATTGCCGGAGATGGAGATGTTTCAAAGTCTGGATGGGGAGTTTCAATAAGGTTCTCCAACGGCAGTGAATCCATGAGGAAGAAGTTCAAGTCGCTCGCCAAGGAACTGTTCGACATTGAGGCAAAGGAAAGCAGACAGAGTAACCGTGTGCCAGCCGTAAGGTTCCACTCAAAGATAGTTGCCCATCTTCTTGAAAAGCTCGGCATTCCTCCCTCCCCAAAGTCATCACACCTCGACATTGCCCCACAGCTGATGGTTGCTCCAGAAGAAGTTCTCGCGGCATTTATACGAGGGCTCTTCGACTGCGACGGAACGGTCGTTGTACGCGAAAAGGGCTCCTCGTACATCGAGCTTGATACTACCAGCGAGAGACTCGCCAAAAAGCTCCAGCTTGCCCTCCTCCGCTTCGGAATCGTCTCGCACTTGAGAAGGCGCAGAGGGGCAGGTGCAATCTCAGAGATCAATGGAACGCAGGTAGTTTCAAAACACGACCGCTGGGAACTGAAGGTTTACGGGGAGAACATCATCAAGTTCGCCGCGTTTATAGGTTTGGAGCATCCAGAAAAAGCAGAGAAACTTGAAAAACTCGTGAAGGCGCTGCAAGAATCTAAAACAGACACTAACGTAGATGTTGTCCCCGAAGTGGGAGGGTTGATAAAGGAAATCAGAGAATTCTACGGGCTAAGCATAGAAGAAGCCTACGGCTCAAACTTCGGAAGCGCGGTAGAGAGAGGAAAACCGATATCACGGAGAGCGCTTCAAAGGGTCGTTGAAAGACTAAAGGAGAGAACCGATATCTCGAAGATTCCCATAGAGTTACCGAACAAACTTAGGCTCAACATTGGACACCTGATTAAACCCGAAGAGCTTGGGATGACCTATGCCGAGTTCTACGAGCTCTTTAGGAGAAAACGGTCAAGGGCACTTCCGTATGACCTCCTTGTAAAAGTGGCAAAGATCATCAAAGAGAGGGATGAAACGACTTACAGAGAAATTGTTTGGACCCTCAGCGAGATTTCCGGAAAGGAGGAGCGTATCAGAGCGAAGCTCTCAATCCTCGAGGAGATTGCACATTCAGACGTCCTGTGGGAGAAGGTTAGGAACATTGAAGTTATTGAAAGCCCCTACAAATACGTCTACGACCTAACAGTCGAGGGCTCCCACAGCTTCATCGCCAATGGCTTCATCATCCACAACACGGCCGCAGCCGTCCGCGACGAATTTACAGGTTCGTGGGTTCTGGAAGCAGGTGTCCTAGTTCTCGCAGATGGCGGATTTGCCCTAATTGACGAGTTCGACAAGATGAGCGACAGGGATAGGAGTGCCATACATGAGGCACTCGAGCAGCAGACAATCAGCATCTCCAAAGCGGGCATCACAGCGACACTTAACGCCAGAACGACAGTTATAGCTGCTGCCAATCCGAAGTACGGCAGGTTTAACCGCCACAAGTCCCTCCCGGAGCAGCTCGACCTCCCGCCGACTCTGCTGAGCCGTTTCGACCTTATATTCCTCCTGCTGGACGAACCGGACGAGAAGATAGACGCATCTATAGCCGAGCACATACTTAAGGTCAGGAGGGGAGAGGCCGAGGCAGTAACGCCCAAGATACCCTACGACCTGCTCAAGAAGTATATAGCCTATGCGAGGAAGAACATCCACCCGGTTTTGAGCAAAGAGGCGATGGACGAGATAAAGCGCTACTACGTCCGCATGAGGAAGGGCTTCAGAAAGAGCGGTGAGGACGAGGGAGTGCAGCCGATTCCGATTACTGCGAGGCAGCTGGAGGCACTCATACGTCTCAGCGAGGCCCACGCGAGAATGCGCCTGAGCGAGACCGTGACGAGGGAAGACGCCAGAGCGGCGATACAGATAATCGAGGAGATGATAAGAAAGATAGCGACCGACGAGGAGGGAACGCTGGACGTTTCGATCCTCGAGGTCGGCAAGAGTTCCAAGAAGATAAACAAGATTGACAAGCTCATAGACATCATCAAGAGCCTTGAGAGTGAGGGCGAGTTCGGCGCACCGGAGGACAAGGTCGTGGAAGCGGCGAAGCAGGCTGGAATTGGAACGGAGAACGAGGTAAAGAAGCTCATCAGCGACCTCAAGAGGGACGCAAGGATATACGAGCCGAGGGCCGGCTTCTACAGGGTGCTCTGATTTTCTCCATTTTCCCCACGCCAAAAGGTTATAAACGGCTCTGCATACCTTAAGTGGAGGTGAGGAAAGTGAGCGAGAAGAAGGTTGACTTTTACGATTTCGAAGGCTTACTCGATAAGGCTTACGAGGAGCTTCCCGAGAACGTTAAGCATCACATCTCGAGGTTTGAGGTTCCCGCTGCCATAGTCACGATAGCCGGAAACAGGACTATAATCGAGAACTTCATGGACATAGCCGAGGCCATGAACCGCGACCCGAACCATCTCCTCAAGTTCATCCTGAGAGAGGTGGCAACGGCCGGAACACTCGAGGGAAGAAGGGTTGTCCTCCAGGGACGCTTCACACCCTACCTGATAGCCAACAAGATGAAGAAGTACCTCAAGGACTACGTTATCTGCCCGGTCTGCGGCTCACCAGATACCAAGATCATCAAGAGAGGACGCTTCCACTTCCTCAAGTGCGAGGCCTGTGGTGCAGAAACTCCGATACAGCACCTCTGAATTCTTTCTACCCTTTTCTACTCTACTCCTTTTGCGGCTTTCAACATTTGAACATTTTATCACCCTTCCAGCACGCGGTGGAGTAAAAACCCTTTTAAACTTTACAAACTACAACCACCAGACACTCTCAGCTGTTAGGGGGAGTTCTCATGAGCATGGAGGAAAAGGTTAACGAGCTGTACGAACGGAGGAAGAAGATTCTTGAGATGGGCGGCGAAAAGGCCGTCGAAAAGCAGCACGCTAAAGGCAAGCTCACAGCGCGCGAGAGGATCGAGAAGCTCCTCGACCCGGGAAGCTTCGTCGAGATCGGCATGTTCGTCAAGCACAGAGGAACAGAGTTCGGTCTCGACAAGAAGGAACTGCCCGCGGATGGTGTCATCACCGGCTATGGAACCATCGATGGAAGGCTTGTCTTCGTCTATGCCCAGGACTTCACTGTCATGGGAGGTTCCCTCGGCGAGATGCACGCTGCCAAGATAAAGCGCATAATGGAGCTCGCCCTTGAAGCGGGAGCACCGGTAATAGGCCTCAACGATTCCGGCGGTGCAAGGATTCAGGAGGGTGTGGATTCCCTCAAGGGCTACGGCGAGATCTTCAAGATGAACACGATTCTCAGCGGTGTTGTGCCGCAGATCACCGCAATTATGGGTCCCTGTGCCGGAGGAGCGGTTTACAGCCCGGCGATAGGAGACTTCATCCTCATGGTGGACAACCCGTCGAGCTTCATGTTCATCACCGGCCCGCAGGTCGTTAAAGCTGTCACGGGCGTCGAGGTTACGCCCATTCAGCTCGGTGGAGCCATGGTTCACGCCCAAAAGAGCGGACAGGCCCACCTCATAGGAAAGAGCGACGAAGAGGTTCTAGCGTTGATAAGGCGTCTCATGAGCTACCTGCCGTCAAACAATATGGAGAAGCCGCCGCGCGTTAAGACAAGCGATTTGCCATTCAGGAAGACCGAGAGCCTGTACTCCATAGTTCCGGACGACCCGAACAAGGGCTACGACGTCAGGCAGGTCATCTACGAGATAGTTGATAGGGATGAGAACGGCAATCCGGACTTCCTGGAGATTCTGCCCTACTTCGCCCCAAACGCCGTCGTCGGCTTCGGAAGGATGAACGGACAGACGGTTGGTATAGTTGCCAACAACCCCAACTACTTCGCGGGCGTTCTTGACATAGACAGCTCCGACAAGATAGCGCGCTTTGTGAGAACCTGCGACGCCTTCAACATACCCATCGTCACGCTTGTCGACGTCCCCGGCTACCTGCCGGGCACCCAGCAGGAGTATGGTGGAATCATCAGGCACGGAGCCAAGGTCCTTTACGCCTACTCCGAGGCCACCGTCCCGATGGTAACCGTCATTCTCAGGAAGGCCTACGGTGGCGCTTACCTCGCAATGGGAAGCAAGCACCTCGGTGCCGACTTCGTCTTCGCCTGGCCGACCGCGGAGATAGCCGTTATGGGGCCAGAGGGAGCGGCCAATATCATCTTCAGAAAAGAAATTGCAGCGGCAGAGAACCCTGAGGAGGTCAGGCAGCAGAAGATACAGGAGTACAGGGACAGGTTTGCCAACCCATATGTAGCTGCCGCGAGAGGATACATCGATGATGTCATAGACCCAGCCGAAACGAGGGCAAAGATAATCCTCGCCCTCGAGGCCATGGAAAGCAAGCGCGTCAAACTCCCGCCGAAGAAGCACGGCAACATACCGCTGTGAGGTGTGAGACATGGTAACAATGGCCGAGTTCATGGAGGGCCTCAACATAACCGTCCTCGGAGTGACGGTGGTCTTTGCCGTCCTCACCATTTTAGCTTTAGTCCTCTACTTCGTCGGCTGGCTCGAGAGGAAGCTTATCGAGAGGGAAACTCCGAAGGAAGCTCCTATCCCGGCGAAGGTCGAAGAAGTACCAAAAGTTGAGGAAGCGAAGCCGGAGATACCGCCGAGAGATCTGGCAGTTATTACCGCAGCTATTTTAGCATATACTGCCGAGAAGGCAGCCCAGCTGAGGCCTTTACCCTTCAAGAGGAAGGTTTCTGACTCATGGCGCCTCTACGGCATCCAGACAACTATGGAAGAGGTTGAGGACTTCAACTACGAGATAGGGAAGTGGTAAAGATGGCGAAGGTTAAGGTCATCGTTGATGGTGTTGAATACGAGGTCGAGGTTGAAGAGCTTGGAATGGGCCGCTTTAAGGTCTCCTTCGAGGACAAGAGCTACGAAGTCGAGGCAAAGGGCCTCGGAATAGATCTGAGCGCGATAAGCGGGCCGACAGCTGCCCCGGCCACCGTCAGCGCTCCCTCCGTTCCAAGTGCTCCCGCTCCTGTTCCGGCGCCAGCAGCGCCGACTCCAGCGCCAACAGGTGAGGGGGTTGTAACTGCTCCAATGCCGGGTAAAATTCTTAGAGTACTCGTTAAAGAAGGCGATCAAGTCAAAACCG